>JAEEYW010000031.1 GCA_016288305.1 Caryophanales bacterium
ACTATCAAAAATAATATAATCAAATTTTTTCTTTAAAATTTCAACTATTTTTTTCGTATTTGATGAGTCAAGTAATTCACTTGGATTAGGTGGTACCACGCCACGTGGAATAACATATAGATTATCAACATCAGTTTTTTGTATATATGTAGCGTAATTATCAAGATCTTGTTCAATTAATAAATTAGAAAGGCCTTGAATATTAGAAACACCAAATAATTTATGTACTCTACCAAGTCTTAAATCACTATCGATTAATAATGTTCTATAACCATTTTGCGCAAAAGCAGCAGCTAAGTTAGAGCTTATAAAACTCTTACCCTCGCCAGGAACAGAACTAGTAACTAAGATAACCTTAGACTCTTCATCTACAGAAGTAAACTGTAAATTAGTTCTAACAGTTCTTATATCCTCACTTATATGAGACTTAGGTCTTGTAAAAATAACTAATTCATCTTTCATTATTTATTACCTCCTTTAGATAATTGTTGGACACTACCTAAAATAGGAAGCTTAATTTTTTGTTCTAATTGTTCGACAGATTTAATCGTTCTATCAAAATAGAAAATAACAAATACGGTAGCAAAAGCTAAAGCTAAGCCGGCCATAAAATATATAGCTGTTTGTTTTAAAACATTAATATTATATGGTGATGTAGCTTCAATAGCTTCATCTAGAATACTAACATTGTTGATTTTATATAAATCAGTTATTTCATTAACGAAATGTTTAGCAGTAACATTAGCAACATTCATAGCTTTTTTAGCATCCTCATCGTTAACAACAATTTTAATAATAGTTGTATTCTTTAATGCTGTAACACTAATTTGTTTTACTAAGTCACCATATTTATCTTCAAGTTTTAAATCTTTAATAACACTATCTAATACTTTTCTTGATTTTACTATTTCAGCATAAGTGTCAGTTAAGTTTTTATTTATTGTAATATCATTTTGTGTTATAGTGCTTGCTTCTTCACTAGCTAAAACAACAGTTGTATATGAACTATACTTAGGTTTTTGTATAAACAAACCATAGAAACATCCAATTAAACATACAGAAACAGTAATTACAATTAATAATCCTAACTTACTTATTATGTATTCATATAATTCTTTTAAATCTATCTCTTCCATAGACACACCTCTATTAGAAATTATATCATAGAAAAAAATTTTTTAAAACACTATTTATACAAATTTAAGATTTTGTATGTAAAATTTATTAAAAAAACTATGAATTAAAATTCATAGTTATTTAATCGTCATATTTCCACTTGTTGGATATATTTGAATATATGTATTACCATCATTAACAACCAATTCTTCACCAGTTTCTTTTATTTTATAAACCGTTTTAGTCGTTTTAGAATCTTTAGTCCATGTAATTGGTAAAGCATAACCATCACTTATATAATATCCTTCACCAGTTCCAATATTATCTATTCTTTGGTATCCATAATAATCCATATATTGATATGTTGTATATTTAACATCATATGCAATAATATTCTTAACTTTGTATTGTTCACCAGTAACTAAATCAGTATTAGCTTCCCCACTCATGTATCTTAAATATGTCTTGCTATTCTCATCATATTTATAACTAGATGTTCTATAACTTGAATACTTTATATCAATATCTGTAGCTTTAATAGCACTACTATATTTAGATAAATCAAGTTCTTCAGCACTATATTTTAATAAATTACCTTTATCTGTTGTAGTTCTATAATCGTAATTTGTAGATGCAGTTTTAAGTAAATCAATACTTGTAAATAAAGTGTGTTCCCAAGCCCTATCTAAACTACCATCACGTACGCCATACTTACCATCAACATCTACATCAGCTATACGTTCTCTTGCTATTTGATTTAAAGCTTCTAAGGCACCACCAGCATGAACATAAACAGCATCATTTTCATAAACATAATCTAAATATTGTACTCTAGCACTTCTTGTAGATCCAATTTTAGCAGTTGAAGCATCTTTATATAATGCCATCATTCTAGTTATACCGCCCTCAACCATTAATTCATAAACAATATATGCATCTTGTAATCCTGCTTGAGGTAAAGCTCCATTATGACAATTAATCATTACAGCATATGGTCTAGTATTAGAATTTTCATCAATAATAGTTACTTTCTTTTCCTCTTTTGGAAGTTCCTCTTGCGGTCTTATTTCTTCAATAGGTTTACTACCACATCCTGCCAACATAAAACATAACGCTAAATATAAAAACTTTTTCATAACTCCAACTCCTATCTTAAATTTTGTTTATAATCTTCTATATCATACATGTATTTATATTTTTCTAATAATTCAGTATTATCAAAATTCCACCAAGGATTATCTAATATAAATTTAATATCTTCATCTCTAAAACGATATGATATAACTTTAGCAGGTACACCAGCAACAATTGCGAATGGTGGAACATCTTTCGTAACAACAGCATTCATACCTATGACAGCACCATCGCCTATTTTCACACCTCGTTTTATACAAGCATTCATGCCTATCCAAACATCATTACCAATTACCGTTTTTTCTTCTTCATCCGGCAATCCTGTTTGTAACAATTCAAAATCATCTTTAGTTATTTTTTTTAAATAATAATCATTGTATAAAAATGGGTGTGTCGAAACATTGTGATAATTATGGTTCCCTAATCCTATGATAACACCAGGGGCTATAGAACAAAATTTTCCTATAACAGTATTAGATTCAATGATTGTCCAATAATTATCAGAATTAAAATAAGTAAAATCACCAACAGTAACATTTTTTCTTATTTCGACATTTCTTCCTATTAAACAATTCCTACCTATATTGGAACTAAAATCAATATTAAATGATGAAATATCCGTATTATATTTGCGGTATTTTCGTTTTAAACGCAATAATCTGATATACTTCTTTATAACCATATTAAAGCCTCCTATGTTATATAAACATTGTAACATCAATAACATATTTAATCAATATCATATTATGCTATTTCAAATATCTTATCACGCATAAAAAAAGTTGAAATAAATTCAACTCATATCAATTTTTTATATAATTCAATAGTAAAGTCAGTAACTGCATTAATTTCAAAATCTTTCTTAACATTTGAAATAGCATTACGGCTATATAAAGATAATTCATCTTTACGATTGTACATTTCTTTAATAGCTTCCTGTAATTCTAAAGATGAAAAATTAATACCTTTACCACAAACATTTTGATCACAATATTCACCAAAATTAGTATTATATGTGACTAAACAAGGAACACCATATGAT
>JAEEYW010000032.1 GCA_016288305.1 Caryophanales bacterium
CCCAACCACTTATTAAATACGCTGATTTAACTAAAGAATGTATTATCATTGGTGTTAACGATAGATTGGAAATATGGAGTAAAGATAGATGGGAAGAATTCTTACATAATAATGAAGAAACAATATCAGATATAGCAGATAAGTTATTTGCTCCAAATTTATAAGGTGAGTTATGCATAAGAGTGTTTTATTAGAAGAATGTATTAATAATTTAAATTTAAGTGATAACAATATAGCTGTTGATTGTACATTAGGCTATGCTGGTCATAGTAGTGAAATATTAAAAAGAATACCTAATGGACATTTGTATGCTTTTGATCAAGATTTGGAAGCTATAGCAAGTTCTTCAGATAGATTAAGTAAGATAGCTGAAAATTATACTATTATTAATTCTAATTTTGTTAATTTAAAAGAAGAATTAAATAAATTAAATGTTAAAGAAGTTGATTGCATTTTATATGATTTAGGTGTTTCAAGTCCACAATTGGATGAGGAAGAAAGAGGATTTAGTTTTCATAAGGATGCACGTTTAGATATGCGTATGAATCAAAACCAAGAATTAGATGCTTATTACGTTGTTAATGAATATGACAAGGAAGCATTAATTAGAATCTTAAGAGATTATGGTGAAGAAAAATATGCCGTAAGTATAGCAAATGGTATTATTAAAAATAGGCCTATTGAAACAACGTTACAATTGGTTGAAGTGATTAAAGAAAATGTTCCATTTAGTTATCGTAATGATAAGCATCCAGCTCGTAAAACATTTCAAGCTATACGTATTGAAGTTAATGATGAGTTAAATGTTTTTGAAAAAAGCTTATATCAAGCATTAGATTTAATCAAAGTAGGTGGAAGAGTAGAGGTTATTACTTTCCATTCTTTAGAAGATAAGATATGTAAAAGAATATTTAATGAAGTGAGTACTTTACCTAGTGAATTAAAAAAATTACCTCTTGTTCCAGTTGAATTACAACCTAAATATAAAGTTGTTGGTAATATAACACCAAATGATAAAGAATTAGATATAAATAATCGTGCTAGAAGCGCAAAATTAAGGATAATTGAAAGGATAGGATAATATGAAGGGTTTGACTAAAGGAGAAAAATTATTATATGTTTGCGGTATTTTATGCTTTGCATTAGTAATATTTATTAAAGCATTCTTTGGTGCTGGTATTGGCAATTTTAAAATGGCTAACGAACAAATAAAGGCTGAAATTAATAGTGAAAAGAAAAATGTTGAAAGTTTAACTATGCAAGTTAATGAACTAACTAGTTATGATCGCGTTAAAGAGGTTGTCAAAGAACTTGGTTTGGCGTATAATAATGATAATATCGTAGTTATCAATGATTAGAAGGTGAAGAATATGAAAACAGGAAATAGTATATGGAAAACTCCTACGAGAATTTTTGTTATATTTCTTGTTTTTATTTTTGTTTTATTTATTCAATATGTATATGTAGCATGTTCACCTAATGTATATGGTATTAATATGCAAAAGTTTGCTTCTTTAAGAAATACGTATTCAGGTGTTTTATATGCTAAAAGAGGTACTATATATGATAAAGATAGCAATATCTTAGCTAATGATGTTACGAGTTATACCGTTATAGCTTATCTTGATCCTAGCCGAACAGGTTCTTCTAAAACTTTATATCATGTGTCTGATAAACAAAAAACAGCTGAGGCTTTAGCGCCTATTATTAATATGAGTGTTGAAGATATATATTATTTATTAGATCAAGATGTCTATCAGGTTGAATTAGGTCCTGGTGGTAGAGGAATAACTGAATTAACAAAGAAGAAAATTGAAGATTTAGAACTTCCTGGTATTGATTTTATCGAAAGTTATAAAAGATACTATCCAAATGGTGATTTCGCATCTTACATTATTGGATATACTAAAATGAAAGATATTGAAGTTGAAATAGGTGGAACAACACGTGTTGAAAGTGGTTTAGTAGGTGAATTGGGTATCGAAGTGAAATATGATGATATTTTAAGAGGTACTAATGGATATACTAAATATCAACAAGATAGATATGGTGTTAAAATACCGGATACAAAAGAGGAAAAAATTGATCCTATAAATGGATCTGATATATATCTAACGATTGATTCTAATATTCAAAGAATTTTAGAAAATGCATTGGACGAAGTAGAACAATACAAACCAGAATGGATGACTATTAGTGTTATGGATGCTAAGACAGGTGATATTTTAGGTTCAGCTTCTATGCCATCATATGATCCTAATATTTTAAATATAACGGAATGGGAAAATCCTTTAACTTCATATGTATATGAACCTGGAAGTGTTATGAAAATATATACTTATATGTGTGCTGTTGAAAAGGGGACATATAAAGGCGATGAAATATATCCTTCAGGAAGTATTAGTTTTAAAGATACTACAATATATGATTGGAATGAAACAGGTTGGGGAGATATTACTTATGATTTTGGTTTTGAAATGTCAAGTAATGTTGCCGTATCTTATATCATGGAGAAGTTTTTAACTAGTGGTGAACTACAAGCTTGTTATGAAAAGTATGGCTTTGGTTCTGAAACTAATATTGAATTACCTCGTGAATTAACAGGAAGCGTTACTTTTAAAGCTAGAGAAAATGGTTACTTACGTGATTATTATCCTGTTGAGGTTGCTAATGCATCTTTTGGACAAGGTATTTGGACAACACCTGTACAACATTTACAAGCTTTAAGTATTATTGCTAACGATGGATATATGGTTCAACCACATATCATATCTAAGATAACAAGTAATGGCGAAGTTACTTATGAAAGAGAAGTAACTAAAAAACAAGTTGTAAGTAGTTCTACAACTGATAAAATTAATGAATTGATGTACAATACAGTTCATGATGGTGCTAACTATTCAACAGGTAGATATTATGATGTTGAAGGTTTGGAAGTTATTGGTAAAACAGGAACAGCTGAAATATATGAAGAAGGTTCATATGCTGACAAATATATTTATTCTTTTTCAGGTATGTTTCCTAAGGATGATCCTGAAATTATTGTCTTTGTATCTATTAAAGAACCTTCCACACCTACAGCTATTCGTACTATAACTAAAAAAGTTCTTGAATCTATTGGAAATTATAAAGGTTTATTAAGTAACAATACATCTTCTGATAGTCCTTCTAAATTCCAAATGCCATCTTACATAAATAAAAATCTTGAAGATGTTTTATCTGATTTAGGTGATATGAAAGTTAGAGTTATTGGTAATGGTGATAAAGTAATTAAACAATATCCTAAAGCTTTTGCTACTATCTTAAGTAATGAAGAAATAGTATTAATAACAAATGGTGAGATAGATATTCCTTCATTGGTTGGCTACTCTAGAATTAAAGCTATATCTATATTGAATTTATTAGATATGGAATATGAAATAGAGGGTTATGGTTTTGTTGTAGAACAACTTAATGAAGATAAGATAAAACTTGTCTTAAAAGAAAAATACACCATTAATTGAAGCATTGACTGAATCAATGCTTTTTTGTTATAATTTATTAAGATAGAAGGTATATAAATGAATAATAAGGGATTTGCTGTAAGTGGTATTATATATTCAGTATTAGTATTATTTTTAATACTTGTGCTAGGTCTATTAAGTCTTAATGGTGGCCGTAAAGTTGTTTTGGATAGATTGAAAAATGATGCCTTAGACTATATTAATGGTGAAGTTCGTAATAATGATTATGGTATTGGTATCACATCTTTAAAAGTAAAAAGTATAATAGGTAATGCTTTAGAAACAAGAAGTAGTGAATATACGAAAGATAAAGTTATAATGTATGTTAGTTTACCTAGTAATTCATCTATAACTTATGATGTTGAAATATATAATGAAACAAGTTATATTTACGATATATTATCTATTGCTTTTGATGCATCATCAGGTATCACAGCTGCAACAACTCTTGAAGCTTTAGATTCTATTGAAGCATCAAGTATTCATAAATTTACGATTACTTTGTCAAATAATAGCAATATTACTAAGTCTGGTATGGTCGCTTGTCGATATAGTTATGGTGAACATTTATTAGAACATGTTGTGGCAGAATATAATCAAACTAGAACTAATGAATTTAGAGTACCTTATACAGGTATATATCAATTAGAAGTATGGGGTTCAGAAGGAAATGTTTCATCTATGGGTGGTATAGCAGGTACGGGAGGCTATGCTACAGGATATATTAAAGCATCTGAAGGTGAAATGTTATATATAACTTTAGGAAGTAGTAAAGGCTTTAATGGCGGCAATAATGGTAATATGTCAGGTGGTGGCGCTACTCATATAGCTATAACTGATAGAGGAGAGTTAAAAAACTTTATAGATAATACTGAAGATATATTGATTGTTGCTGGTGGTGGCGGTAGCGCAGAAAGATTTCAAGGTGGCCATGGTGGTGGATATATAGGAGGTACTGCTTCAGCTTTAACTGAATTTGGTGGTGGCTCTAACTGTGCAATTGCTTCTGGTGGATCACAAATATCTGGTGGGATAGGCGCTGAAGGTAGTAAATATCCTTTTAATGGCAATAAAGATGGTTCTTTTGGCTTTGGAGGAACTGGCAAATCCGATGTTAATCCGGCAACAGGTATAATTGATGGCGCATGTTCAGGTGGAGGCGGCTTCTTTGGTGGAGGAGGAGTCACTTACTGCGGAGGTTCAGGTGGTGGTTCTGGATACATTGCCAATACAAGACTTTATAATAAACATATGGCATGTATTAATTGTGAAACATCTGATGAAGAGAGTATTAAAACAATCGAAACAACATGTTCTAGTGATACAGCTAAATCCGATTGCGCTAAATTAGGTAGCGGCTATGCCCGTATAACGTTCATAAGTAGAAGCATTGACTAATTCAATGCTTTTTTGTTATAATTAATCATGATAGAGGGTATAAAAAATGAATAAAAAGGGATTTGCTGTAAGCGGTATTATTTATTCGATATTAGTATTATTTTTAATACTTGTATTAGGTTTATTGAGCCTTAATGGTGGCCGAAAGCTAGTATTAGATCGATTAAAAAATGATGCTTTAAGTTATGTTAATAAAGAACCTTTAGCAGGTAATATCGAAGTTATTGATTTAAAAGTTGCAAGTAAAACAAATGGTGCTTCTGAATTGAATAGTAGCTTTAGAGATGATAAGTTAGCTATTGAAATTAATTTGCCCAGCAATGCGACAATAGAATACGAGGTAAATATATATAACGCAAATTTAACTGAACAAGTTATTTCTTCTCTTGATATAGTTAAAGATAATGCTAATATTGATGTATCATTGGATAGTAATAGGTTACTTAAAGCTAATTCATCAACTAAATTTACGATTATATTTAAAAATACCAGTGGTTCAGCGCAAACATGTAGCATTGTTCTTACATATGTATTTGGACCTTCAAGTTATACTATAGCGTTTGATGCCAATGGTGGTAATATAGCACAAACAACTAAAACAGTAAACTATGGTGAGGCTTATGGTTATTTGCCAACGCCTACAAAAGAAGGATATATATTTAAAGGATGGCATAGCGGTAATTTATTTGATAAGGATGATTTTCCTGATATGTCTGATAAATATATTGATGGAGCTGGAGAATTGGTTGCTCATGGGGAATATAATGTATATAAAGTTTATGTAAAGCCTAATACAACATATACCATAACAAATTCAGGACAATCTTTTAGACCAGGATATGTTATATATGATAAGAATGATAATTATGTAATTGGTGAAAACTATAACAATAGAACTCATGTTACTTTTACAACACCGAATAATGCTTCATATATAAAGTTTTCTGTTGTTAGTTTATCTTCATCATATCGTTACGATAAAGAAATATTTAAGATAGAAGAAGGTTCTACTTTTGTTAAATATGAGCCATATTATATTACAGAAGATACATTGGTATCACAGTATGAAACTCATACTTTGGTTGCTATGTGGGCACCAATAGTTGATGTAAGACAGGAAACTATTAATGGTAAAAACTATATTGCCATGGATACATATGATAAATATAGTCCTATTAAAGAGGTAAAAACAGCAAGTGGTGTTGTCATACCAAGGAATGAAAAAGAACTTAAAATATACGTAAATGGCTATGAAACATCTACTACAGCTGATCCTAATGATTACGCAAAAATATTAACTGATGCAGGTTATACTAATTTTACAATTAGCAATATAACTTATCCTTCACTAAGTGATTTATTAGCTGAGGGCTATAATGTCTTTATTGAAAGTGAACATGTATGGTCAGCTTCAGCAAAGATTAATAATTATTTCAACGGTGGTATAAATGTTATTTCAATTGGTAATGATACAACTACGTTATCGTTGATTGAATCATATGCACATAGTAATAGTGGAGAAAACAATGGAACTTTTACAGTTAAGGTAAGTAATAATATGATAAAAAAACTAGGTGATATACTTGGCGCAGGTACGTCTAATGATTCACGAAATAACATAAAATTTATTGATGGTGTGGAAGTTTTATGCGAAGAATCTACGCCTAATGGCACATATGATGCTGTAGGATATTATGCCGCTAATGGTGCAAAATGGATACATAGCCAATATGCGATGTCAGCGAGTGGGTTGAAGCAATATATTGCAGGAGCATTAAATTATATGAGCAATAAGGGTTTATATTATTATGAGGTACCTGCAACAGGTACATATAAATTTGTTGTTACTGATACTTTTGATAATGTAGCAAATATTTCTTATACAGTGCAATAAAATAATTTTATAACATAAGATAGAATGGGATGATAAAATGAATAAAGAAATAGAGTTGATGGTTAATATTTTTAAGACTTTAGATTTTGAGTTTGAAATAATGGATTCAAATGAAAATTTAATATATAAAACAGATTTATATGATGCTATCAAAAGCTTAGGTGAAAAGGCCTATTATAAAGAAAAATATTATGATTATATAAATAAAAATATTGAAATAGATGATGTTACATACTATTTAAATATATATAGTGATGTAACTAAATATCAAAAAGCTATCATGATGTTACAAGAAGATGCTTTAACAACTTTACCTAATAGATATGCTTTAGAGTCTTTCTTAGATAATCGAGTAAGTGATAACTATATAACAGTTATATGTGATTTAGATGATTTTAAAAATATCAATGATACATATGGACATCTTCAAGGTGATGCGGTATTGAAACAATTTGGTATTATCTTAAAACGTTTATTATCACAAAATATCTTTGTTGGTAGATATGGTGGGGAAGAGTTTGTTATGTTCTTCCGTAATACAGATTTAAAAACAGTCAAAAGAATTCTTACAGGTATAAGATATGAAATGACTAAACATGAGGATTTATATAATGAAAATTATGTTATTAAAATGTCTTGTGGTTTATATTGTACATCTAAAGAAGATAGTTTAAATGAATCTATTAAACAAGCTGATTTAGCGCTTTACTATGTTAAAAACAATGGTAAAGATGCTGATGCTGTTTATAACGCTGAAACAGATATGTGTTATATTATCGAATAATTGAAGATTAATTCTTCAATTTTTTATTTATTTAAGGTATAATTATATTATGATATATGAATTAGATGGAAAAAAGATAAATGTTGAAATTGTTAAAAAAAACAACAAAAATACGTACATAAGATATAAGGAAGGAAAGATATATGTAACGACTAATTATTTTTGTAGTAAATTATATATTAAACATTTATTAGATAAAAATAGAGATTATTTATTAAAAATGGTTAACCAAAGTTTAAGACGTGATGAGATGAATAATAGTTTTTATTATTTAGGTAAAAAATATGATATCGTCAAAGCTAATTTTTTTGATATGGATGATGATAGAATATATGTGTCTAGTGAAGAAGAATTAAATAAATGGTTAAAAAAACAAATAAGTATAATATATAAATCAAGATTAGATTATATATATAGCTTATTTGAGGAAAAAATACCTTATCCTAATTTGAAAATAAGAAAGATGAAAACAAGATGGGGTGTTTGTAATAGAAAAAATAATAATGTTACATTGAATAGTGAATTAATTAAATATGGTTATGATCAAATTGATTATGTTATAACGCATGAACTGTCACATTTTGTGCATTTTAATCATTCAAAAGAGTTTTGGAATTTAGTTGGTAAGTATTGTAAAGATTATAAAAAAATAAGAAAGTCTTTAAAATAATCGACATAATTCTTAAACTTTTTTTGTTATATTTAAATATGGTGATTATAATGAAGGTTAAATTGTTTGATGAAAATCATGAGAAGGATTTAGAGGATAGTATAAATAAATTTATTGGTGATAAGGATGTTATTGATATTAAATATCAAGTTGCAATAAGTATAAATGGAGAGGAACAATTATATTGTTTTACAGCTATGATTATATATGATTAGATACATTTAATAGAATACCCATGGATATTAAGCTTACAAGTAATGATGAGCCACCATATGATAAAAAGGGTAGTGTAACACCGGTAACAGGTATTAAACCGGTAACGACCATAAGATTTAAAACGGCTTGAAAGATTAATTGGAATGTTAAACCAAAGGATAAGTATTTACCAAATAGATCATTACTTTTTCTTGATATTTTGAATCCTAGATAACCAATAATAGCAAATAACAAGACAACTATTAAGCATCCTATAAAACCTAACTCCTCACTTATGATGGAAAAAATAAAATCCGTTTGGGGTTCGGGTAAAAAGAAATGTTTTTGTCTTGAATTACCAAAACCATACCCAAATAAGCCTCCTGGACCTATAGCGTATAGACTTTGAATAATTTGAAAACCACTTCCTAAAGGATCACTCCAAGGGTTTAAAAAGGATAGTATTCTCGTTAAACGATAGGGAGCTATAATAATTAAGGCAGTGACTCCTAAAAGTCCTATAATGGCTGCTATAATAAAAAATTTAATATTCATACCAGCTATAAAAAGAATGCCAATAACGGACATAACTAAGATTGTTCCTGTTCCAAAGTCGGGTTGTAACATAATAAGGGCAAATATAGCTAGGGTTAGTAACGATATACCAATGATATCTTTAAAGGTTTTTATTTTATTTTTACTAACATAGGATGATGTGAAAATAATGATACCTATTTTAGCAAATTCACTTGGTTGGATACCAAAAGAACCAATACCAAACCAGCTTCTACTACCATTACGTATGGTTCCAAGACCAGGAATTAAAACAAGTATTAATAAAATGATACATGATAGAATGATTTTTTTGTCCTTAGATAAATACAAATGGTAATCTATTTTACTTATAATGGTCATGATAATTAAACCAATAATTAAAAATATAATTTGATGTCGTACGTATTTATATGCATCATTGTATTTGTATAATGACCAAATGGATGATGATGAATATATCATAACGATACCTAATAAACTAATTAAAATAATGGTTAATAATAGATATTTTTTCATATGATACCGCCTAATCCTAAAGCTAGTAAGGCACCTATTAAGCCGATAATCCAAAACAGTTTAACGATATTGGTTTCATGCCAACCGATCTTTTCAAAGGTATGATGGATAGGTGTCATAGGAAAGATTCTTTTCTTAGTAAAATGATAGTAAATTATTTGTATAATGCATGATAATGTTTCAATAATGAAGACGATACCTATTAATACTAATAATAATTCTCTTCTTGTTAATATCGCTATGCTTCCCAATGTAGCGCCTAAACATAAGGAACCGGTATCGCCCATGAATACTTTGGCAGGGTGTATATTAAAAACCATAAATCCTAATAATGATCCAATTAGGATAAAGCAAAAATAAGTTAGAGAAGTGTAGCCATCTAGCCATCCTGTATGCAGTGATATAATACCAAAAGCAAAGAAAGCTATAACGGATAAGCCACTGGCTAAGCCATCCAAGCCATCAGTTAAATTAACGGCGTTACTGCTTGCTACAAGCATGAATAAAATAAATATACCATATAACCAATTAAGGCTGATTTTTAAATTTAATGTGTGTATCCATAACAATGCTTCGTTTCCTGATAACATGAATAAATAGAAGAAAATAATAGCAATAACAAGCTGTAGTATGAATTTTTGATTCACGGATAAACCATTGTTATTATTATTTTTAATTATTAGATAATCATCAATGAAGCCTATTAAAAAGTACCCTATAAAGGTTACTAAAACAATTATTAAACTATAATTTAAAGTTATTTTTTTAAGTGCTAACATTAAAATAATAGTGATTAAAGTGGGAATAATGAAAATTAATCCTCCCATGGTAGGGGTATTAGTTTTAAAACGATGAGCTTCTTTTAAATAAATACTTAGTCTTTGTTCAGCTTTTAAGTTTTTTAAAATAGGTAAGATAATATAACCTGATATAATCGATAAGATAAAACTAGTAATGGTAGCCAAAGCAATTTTAGATATCATTTTATCATTCTCCTAACATTAATTTTATAGTTTCACCTTCATATATCATTGTTCCTGATACGGGTGATTGATATATAACTTTATTGCCTTTACCTGAAAATTCTACTTTAAATTGTTTTAAATTACTAATAGCTTCCTTTGTTGATAATCCTATAACGTCATTTACTGTGGCATATTTTTTATCGCCATATATGTATTCTTTATTCATACCTTCATCGGATGGTTTTATATTTAATATATCGATGATGGATTGCATAACATTTTTGGCTATAGGCGCTGCTATAGTTCCTCCATATTGAGTGACACCTTTAGCGTTATCTATGGCAATATA
>JAEEYW010000033.1 GCA_016288305.1 Caryophanales bacterium
AACACCATCAATAATTTTTTTGATTTGCTCGAAATTACGACCTAATTCACTACCCTTACCAGCCATTGTCTCTAGTAATATCGTAACCTTAGAAGAACCAACTTTATTCAAATTATTAATAATATTATTAAGTCCTTCCTCTTCGCTTAATTTAACGCTACTACCTGGATGTAGTACTAACTTTGTCATATGTAATTGTTCTACCCTTTTTAATTCTTGTTTTAAAAAAGATACCGCAAAATCATTATCACTAGCCATATTTATAATGTATGGAGCATGTACAATAACATTATTAATATCAATATTATTATCATTCATTATTTTTATAGCTTCTAAAGTTAAATTATCATCAATAGGATTTCTAACCGTATTTTGTGGAGCACCTGTATAAAACATAAAAGTACTACTACCATAACTTAAAGCTTCTATAACACTACCTTTTAATTGTGTATCTTTTTTAAAAGATACGTGACTTCCTATAATCATTTTTATCTCCCATGAATATTATATCAAAAAAGTAGATTTAAAATCTACTCTTCAAATTCAAGATATGCTTTATTTACTTCGATAACTGTTATAACCTTATTATTTGCATCACGATTATCACGAGTTGATATTTGGTTGTCAATAACCATTAATGGCGTAGAACTTGTAGTCATTGTCCATGCACGTTCATAATCATTAGGATTAGATGAGAAAAGTCTTCCAAATATACCAGATACCCATCCAGGCCAGCAGAAATCATTTTTACCACAAAATCCAAATAATTCTTGAGCCCTAATTGGTCTTGATTTAGCTATAATAGGTTCTTCAGGGTATGTTGTTATTTTACTACAGCTTCTATTACTATCACAGTAATTAGCTTCAGAAGATGATGTACCATTCATACTAAATTCCATAGTTAATAATTCATTCCAATCATTTGAAGCATTTCTTACATTATCAATCATAACTTTAGGAGTTCCATTATTACCCCATATAGAATATATTAAAGCTGTATCTTTAATTAAAACTAATTTTTTACCGTCATCACGTAAAACATGATATCCATAAGTAAGAGGTTCCTCACCATCTCTTACCCTAACATCCAAAGAAACACCATTTGAAATATCAGAAGAAGAACATGTGTTGCCACTTTTAACGCAATCATTACTTGCATTAAATACCTTAACTAATTGAACATCAGTAGTATGAATTATTTCCTTCTTAACTCTTACATTACCATCTTTATCAATACCTGATATAGAAACTTCATAATCTGTTCCAGGTAAAAGATCAGTTAATATACATTTACCGTCTGAAGCATTCTTAACCATACCACTAATAGAACAATAATAACCATAGAATTCATCTTCACTTGTAATATCAATAGTAATACTATTAACTGTTACCTCTTTGGTATAAGCAAAGTCACGTGTTGTAGGTATAGCTTTACCATACAATTCATTTAATGCATCTTCAACATTTTTAGCCTTAAATTCCGGATTATTTGAGGAAAATAATACATTTTTAGCCTCAAGTATATTGTCAGCTAAAACAGTTCCGGATATACAAATAATTGCTGTTAATAAACATAAAAACAGTCTTGATTTAAATATTTTCATTTTTTTCTCCTTTATATCTTACTTACATACTCTAACAAATTTAAAAATAATTTAACAAATTTTTTCTCTAAACCTCCTTTATATCTTACTAACATATTCCAATAAATTTAAGAATAATTTAACAAATTTATTTTCCAAACCTTTGTTACCTAACTTACGCATCGCAATACGTTTTTTCTTAATAGGCATATCACTAAATAAAACAGCATCGACTTTTTCTTTCATCAGTGTTTCAATTTGCAAGTCAGATAAAATATTTTCAATCTCATCATTGATGATACGTGTTGCATCAACCAATAGATCATTACCCTTACATGTAATAATTAATTGTGATATAGTTCTAATATCATTAATTTCAATAATAAAATCAGAACCAGATACATAAGCTTTATAATTTATTTTCTCATTACCTTCATAAACAGCCACTTCTGCTTTTTTAGTGTTTCTAAAAACAATTTTATAATTTCTATATTCTGGTATAATACCACTTTTACCTTCTAAAGCTTTAATCGTAACCTTGTACTCATCAGGGTTATAGTCATAAACAATCTTAGACAATAAATAATAACCTTTCTTATACATATCTGATACGCCATCATCTTCATATAATAAATATTCATTACTTACGCCTGGAAAGAAATGTATTTCCATATTTTTAGGTGATGAAGTATCATTAATATCATCATTACTACCCATAGGTATAATACTACCCGCTTTAGCAAAAACAGGATATTGTTGATCTTTATAGAAAGATATATATTTGCTATCACCTAAAAACTTTTTACCTGTAAAGAAATCATACCAAATACCAGCAGGAAGATAAAATCTATGAGCAACCCTATCCATGACATAATCCTTACTCTTCGTTATAGGAGAAACAAATAACTGACTACCAAAATAATATTCACTATTATATAAAACATCATCATACATTTCAGGAACCTTATAATATAAAGGTTTAATTAAAGGCACACCATGTTGTGAATAACGATATGCTTCACTATATAAATATGGTATTAAGCGATGTCTTAATTGTAAATAATCTTTAACAATATTTAACGTTTTTAAATTCCAACGCCATGGCTCTCTTTTATAATATTTACCACAATCTGCACCAAATTTTAAAATAGGAGAAAATGTACCTAATTGAACATATCTTGTATATAATTCATTATCCTCCATACCCTTATAATAACCACCGATATCGTGCCCCCACCAACTAATACCTAAATTAGCAGCATCAGCATTAAAACGTGGTATTTGTTTTAAAGAATCCCAACTAACTAAAGATTTACCAGGATATAAAACAGGATAACGATGTTGCGCTAAACCATTGTAATAACCAAATATCATTGGTCTACGTTTATTATCCCTAGTAATATCATTATATTGATAATATTTAAGATAATAATCATCAAAAGCATGTGGTCTATCAATCCAATAGAAATCAACACCTAAATTATCCAAAGGATGAATATAAACCTTTAAATAAACATCTATCCACTTAGGATCCAATACATTATATGGAATAACGCCATTACTATCTGTTTGCAAGTACTTTACAGCTTGTTGATATCCATCATCAATGTTATAAAAACCCTCTTCTGGATTTAAATTTAAACCAACACTAATATTTTTAGAATGTAAATAAGAAATCATCTCACGAGGAGCTTTAAATAACTCTTTATTAAAAGTAAACCCTGTCTTTAAATGATTCGTTTTATCATATGTACGAACATGCCAATCCTTATCCAATAATAAAACAGATAAAGGTATATTATTATTTTCAAAATTATCCATTAACAATTTTAAAGAACCATCATTATAATCATCATTTTTACTCCACCAATTACCTAAAGCATAACGTGGAATTAAACCAGGATGACCCGTTAAAGCAAAATAATCCTTTAAACATTCAGCAAAATCATTTAAATATACAAATAAATATATATCAATATCAGCATAATTATCACTTAGAGTTCCATCCTTATTAATAATTTTATTTTTAGCGTCATCTAAAGTAACAAAACCATCTAAAGAATATAAACTTTTAGTACTTATTATTTTGCCCTTTTTCTTACCATTTTCAATTCTTATAGGAACACTAAAGTTTTTAGCTTCAACATTTTTATAATACCAACTTCTATCAGTATTTAAAACATCAACTTTAAAATTCTTACTATTTAATTTTTTCTCTTTCGTATAATATAATTTAAAATATGATGTTGATATTTCAAGATAATTTGCGTCCTCATTAACTGTAAACTCAGGCTTAGGAAAATTTCTATTAATAACCAAAGTTGTAGGTTCAGAAACAAAGTTTTGATTTTCACTATATTCAATTCTGATAAGTCGTTCTGTTAAAATAGTAAAACGATAGTTTTTACCAGCTTTAACACATTCGGGATTAGACGTAGCCTTATCATAATCTACTTTAAACTGATTCCCCAAATTATACATCTATATCACCACCTTTATATTTCTTCTATTTTCATAAAATTAGTATGCTTTACCTTTTTAAATGGATATCCTCCTGTTATTATAATTTTATCCTTAGGCTGTAACATTAAAAAATCAACAGCTATCTTTTTACTCTTTTCTATAATAGCATCAGAAGTTTTCATTTCATTAATTAATAATGGTACAACACCAAAATTAAGCGCTAGAGACTTAACTGTATCAATATTAGGACTAACAGCTATAACAGGACAAAAAGGTCTAAATTTAGAAATCTTTTTAGCTGTATAACCACTCATAGTTGGCGCGAAAATAGCTTTACATTTTAAACGTTCCGCACAAGTTGCTACACTATAAGCTAAAGAACTGGTTATATCAACATCCTCTTCCTTCATAGCTTCGTCAATCATATTATCATAATTGATATCCTTTTCTGCGATACTAATAACACGTTCTAAAGTTTTAAGCGTCTCAACAGGATATTTACCCATCGTTGTCTCACCACATAAAACAATAGCATCAGTACCATCCAAAACCGCATTAGCAATATCTGAAACCTCAGCTCTTGTAGGTTTCTCACTATTTATAAGCGTTGATAATAACTCGGTTGCAACAATACCTATAACACCTTTTTCATGGCATTTTTTAATAATACGTTTTTGAATACCAGGTATTCTTTCAATACTTACCTCACTACCCAAATCACCACGTGCTATCATAATACCATCAGATACTTTAAGTATTCTATCAATGTCATCAATAGCAGCTTTATTTTCAATAATAGATATTATCTGCATATGCTCATTCTTTAAATTTATCAATAAATCATTAACCTCTAAAACATCTTCATAATCAGAAACATAAGATAATGCTAAAAAATCAACATTCATCTGATGAGCAAACTTAATAGTTTCTTTATCAAAACTATTTAAGAAAGGTCTATTTAATTTAACGTCAGGTATATTAATACTATTATTATCTTTAATATAACCTTCTTTTAAAACCTTACACAATAAATAATCATAACCCTTATCAATTATTTGTAATTCAACAGTACCATCATTAATAGTTATAAAATTACCAATTTCAACTTCATTAACTAAATTATAATCAACGCTAAATTTAGTACTATCACCAATAACATTATCCATAAAGATTCTTATTTTATCATTTTGTTTTAAAAAAGTCCCACCATTACTTATATGGTTAATTCTAACCAAAGGACCTCTTGTATCCAACATAACACTTGCATAAGTGTGTAATTCCGCATTTATTTCATTTATTTTATTTATAATATCACGACAAAAATCAAATGTTGCATAACTCATATTAATACGAACAACATCTGCTCCGTTAATGATTAAAGATTTCAATATTTCTTTACTAGTAGTAGGACCTACTGTAGCAATAACCTTTGTTTTATTCATAAAATATCCTCTTTATTCTCCATAATAATTATAATTTATATAGCTATTTAAGTCAACATTTTAGCCATCTATATTTCTCAATTTGTATTTTTTTTAAAAAGTGATATAATACATCCTCGAAAGAAGGGGTTTTATGGAAATAGAAATTAAGGAAATCATTATGGCAGCTTTGTATTACTACCACACAGAGTACCATAAAGATATTACAAGTATGGTGGGTATAAATAATTATATTGATATGTTATCAACTAAATTTAATATGCCTATAAAAGTTATTTCTAATAACAAATATTATGATGATAAATACTCATGTAAGGTAACATCTACTAATATTGTCTTTAGATATATTGATATTAAAAAAGAAGATTTAGATCCAAAATTAATTATTACAAATAAACAATTAAGATTAATTGATCAATTAAAAACAAATAGTCATTATAGCAGTATTAGACAAGCTAATATTAAAAAAGTTAATGTAAATCACCTTTTAAGATTATTTGCTATTCAATTTAATTTAAAATATAAAAGAAACATAACAACTGACCTAGCCTTTAGAGCTACTTGTGACATCATGAAGATAGTTAACTATCAAGGCGTTAAAACATATATAGATCAAGATATAAAACCTACATACGAACAAGATAATTACCGTTCAATAGAAGAATTAGGTAATATATATACTAAAGAAGAATTAGATTACTTAGAAAGTGTTATTATAAGTTATATGTATAGTAATCACTTTAAAAATCATTTAAAAGATGATTACGCTAAAATAAAAACTACAAGAATTAACTCTTGTAGTTTTATTTTATCTTAATACTGAACGGAAAGAAAATGAATCATTAGCACCATCATTATCATCAAATGCGAAAATGCCAGCTGATGATCCATGACTATAACCACCACCACGTGTAAGCCATGGATTACCTGAAGATACAAAAATCGCATAATCCTTATGGAATCCACTGTGTTGACGTTTAACATCATCCGCATCTAGCCAATTAGCAAAATTATTTAATTCAACTGTAGCATCTCCTAAATGTCCTCTTGAATAATCCTTATTGCTAGTACCATAAGCATACAAATCATAATATTTACTTTCTGGGAAATCAAGACCAGTTACACTTTTAATAGAAGTATTTTCAACTTCATAACATGTTGGACATGTTACCTTTCCTGTGAAACCAGAGTTCCATACGTTACTTCTTCCTGAAGCTGGAACACCACTACCTTTAGAATCTTCCATAACAGCCATTACATATTCCCATGTACCACCATTCATATCATATATACCATAGATATTTCCTGTTGTACTTGCTCTACCACCTTGAACAGTATACCATTCATTTTCACATTTATATTTTGGAACATATGACTCATACCCTTTAGTTGGCGCAACAGATGCTGCACATCCTGGATCGTAACTATTATTTATCATAATCTCAGTAGTACCTTGACCATAGATAGAAGTAGCTAAATATGCAATAGCTCCCCACTCTGAATTCTTAAGCATTGCTGGATCTTTAGAAGTTATACCATAGTTTATTTCTCTTGAAGCCACAAATTGTGCTGCCACTGTTTTCTCATGTGATGGCGTTAAGTTAGTTGTTTCAGCATATCTTGTATCTGTTGGTAATACAGTTGGAGCATAAGAATTTCCTGATGTTTCAAACTTACCTACCCAAATACCATTTAATTCTTCATCACCAAATGTAAAAGCAGGATGGGTTAACCATTGACCTTTTTTACTTCCAGTTGATTTAGCGGTATCTTTGTTTTCAAATTCAATAGATATTAATGATACATAATCAATATAATCAATTTGACTTGATAAAGTACCATTATCTGTTATTTTAGATAAATCTGTAAATATCTTATATTTATATCTTGGTACCCATACATAGAAAGCCATAATATCTTTCATTTGAATAATAGTTCCTGATGCAGCTTCTTTGTATGCTTTTCTAGATGCATCGCTAACTAAAACAGCATTAGCCCATTTTTTATCTGTATAGTTATACCATTCTTCTCTTAAACTAGCTTTTTTAACAATACCATCTTCATATACAACTGGTATCATACCTTCATCTAATTCTGGAACAGCACCATTTACAGTTTTATCTATGTATATAGTCTTGCAATGATTAATATCATCTAATTCATATAAATCGCTTGAATCTGCATCTTTTACATAACATGTTTTATCGTACAATAAAGCCAAAGATATTTTACCTTTTTTAGTTATGTGTATTTCACCATATTTTGGTTTTTTTACTGTTGAACCTTCTGTTATTTTATAAAGTAAATTATAAGTTTCATCATGTATTGCATTGTGAACAGCATAATCAGAAGCTAGATTAAGTATTTCTTGCGCTGAAGCAGCATATGCCTTTTTTCTTGCACTATCAATTACTTTAATTGTTATCAATGCAGCTATTATAACAGCTATACAAATAATTACCACGATAAACTTTTTCTTATTTTTAACAGTTTTTTCCTTAATATTTTTAACAGCTTTTTCTTTAACATTTTTAGTAGTTTTCTCTTTGATATTTTTTTCCTTCATACCAACACCTCTATTATATTTTAGCACGCATATAGTTATAATGTAAATATAAATTTATTACATTAATATAATTATATCTAACATGATTTCACATAGATATTAATAAAAAATTCGAGAATTAAATCTCGAATTAATTAAAACTTAAAAAGTCATATTTTTCATCAAAGTAATTAACTAATTCCTTTAATGCACCAATGATTGGTGTTGATAAAACCATACCAGCTATACTAAAGAAATGACCAAATACAACTAAACCTAAGATAATTGTTATAGGACTTAATTTAGTTGCTTTACTCATAATTAATGGTTGTAAGAAATTACCCTCTAAAGCTTGTACGATAGCTATAAAAATCAAAACAGCAATTCCAACAGGAGTTGATTGCGTTAAACCAACTAAAACAGCTGGGAAACCACCAATGTATGGTCCTGCAAATGGAATAACATTTGTAATAGCGCAGAATAAAGCAAATAATAAAGATGCTTTCAAACCAATAATTGAGAAACCAATAGCAGTTATAACAAAGATAACTGAGCAATCAATTAAAGCTCCAACGACAAATTTCTTAAGTGGTCTATTAACAGCAGTTAAACATTTTTTAACCTCATTACGATATGCTGCAGGAATTAATGAATATAATGTTGTAGCATTTTTATCATAATCTAATAATAAATAGAAACCAATGATTAAACTAACTAAGAACGTACCTAATGATGAGAAAAGTGATTTACCAGCAGTAACCAATGTTTCTGGTAAAGAACTAGTAAGACCTTTAGCAACATCCTCTAATTTAGCGTATAAATCATTTTGAACGGCAGAAGCATCAAAACCTTCAGTTCCTTTAACGCCACCAAAGAGATCACCAATCCAAGTTTTTAAAGTATCATATAAAGACGGAATAGTATTGCTAACAAATTCATTAATTTGATCTGATAATAAGGGAATAATTGAACCAACTATAACAAATAATATACCTAAAAATACGATATAACATATAGCTGCTCCAAAACCTCTTCTTACGCCTTTTTTATTTAAATATGTAACAATTGGATCAAATAACCAAGCTATAACAAATCCAATGAAAAGAGGCGCTATCAAACCTAAAACAGTAAATATGAATGATAAGATTTTAACTTCTTTCAATATAACTATAGCTCCATAAACACCAGCTATAATTAAGAAAACCATAAGTATTCTTAAGATAATATTAGAAAGCCTGATAAGTTCATTTAATCTACCTACGTTTAACTCTTTATCATCTTTTTTCTTAAACATAATACTCACCCCTTATACGCTTAATAATTCTTTTTCTTTTTCACTTAATTTTTCATCAACTATTTTATTATATTTATTAATTAACTCTTGAACTTCATCTTGACAATACTTAACATCATCTTCAGGAAGTTCTAATTTTTTAATATCATTATTAGCATCTTGTCTTACATTTCTTAAATTAATTTTAGCATCTTCAGCAACAGCTTTAGCTTGTTTAACATATTCTTTTCTTGTTTCCTCAGTTAAGGCTGGAATATTCAAAATAATAACTTCCCCGTTATTATTAGGCGTTAAACCGATATTAGCTTCATAAATACCTTTTTCAATAGCTCCTAAAGCTGATTTATCAAATGGTTTAATTGATAGTTGTCTTGCTTCAGGAATAGATATATTAGCTAATTGTTTTAAAGGTGTTGGAACACCATAATAACTAACTAAGACACCATCTAATATAGCTGGATTAGCTCTACCAGCACGAATGTTAGTAAATCTTTTTTCCATGCTTTCAATAGCTGTTTGCATTAAAGTTTCTGTTTCTAATAAAATATTATCCATAAATCTTCTCCTTTATATTTTCTATTCTTTCTTGATAATCACCATTAGTTATATAACTACCAATAACAGCTATATCCACTAATTTAACAGATGAAATGGTAGAATCGTTTATACCACCATCAACTTCAATCAAATATGAGTATTCATATTGTTCCTTAATATTTTGTAATTTATCAAGTTTATCTAATGTTGTAGGAATAAATGCTTGACCTCCCTTACCTGGATAAACACTCATAACAAGTACCATATCCACAAAAGGTAAATAAGGTAAAATACATTCAATAGATGTATCCGGATTTATAGCTAAACCAACATTAACGTTATGTTCCTTCAAATACATAACCATAGACATTATATCACAATTAGCTTCATAATGAAACGTTATAAATTCAGGTTTTAAATCAAGATATAAATCAATATAGTTTTTAACATCACAAACCATTAAATGAACATCTAATGGTTTATGACTATCTTTAATAATATCACGAACATCTGGTGTTTTAGAAGGAACGAACTCACCATCCATAACATCAACATGTAAATAATCGATATCACATTTTGTTAATCTATCAATATTACCTTTTAAATCATCAATTGATAAATAAGAAGCTGCTATTTTCATATACGATCCTTCCTTATAAATTTAATATAATTTTCATATCTAGAAGGTAAAATAGATATACCAATTTGCTTTTTTATTTCACATTCATCTTCTTTATCATGCATACAATCACGATATGCACATAAGTTAGCTAAATCATGAAACTCAACCATATTATCTTTAATATGAGATATATCCATCTCCTCTAAAGATAAAGAACTAAATCCTGGTGTATCAGCACACCATCCTGATAATAAATTAAGTAATTCGACATGTCTTGTTGTATGTTTACCTCTACCTAATGCCATAGATATCTCACCAGTTTTAAGATCTAATGAATTATCTAAACGGTTAAGTAAACTAGACTTACCTGCTCCACTTTGACCAGCAAAAACAGTTATTTTATCTTTGAATATTTCTTTTAATTCTTCATCCGTATTTTCATAAACATCATAACCTATTTTTTTATAATAGTCTTTGATTTTATAATACTGTTCTTTATCTTCTAATAAATCTAACTTTGTAAAACATATGATAGGTTTAATATTGTTGTACTCTACTAAACATAGTAATTTATCCAATAAATATAAATCTAAATCAGGATGTTTAACACTGGCAACAATAAGTACCTGATCAACATTAGCTACCAAAGGTCTTAAAAGAGCATTCTTTCTTTTTAAAATATCAACAATAAGTAATTTATCCTTATCAAATATAACATTATCACCTACAACAGGCGTAATTTTAAGGTTCCTAAACTTACCTCTTGCTCTACATTCATATACCTTATCAGCTAACACTGTAAATTTATTACTAACTATTTTAATTATTTTACCTTCCATAACTACTCACTTTTTTTAGTTACTGTGATAGTTTGTTTTTGACCACTATACACTTCACCAGTTCTTGTTTGTCTAACAATTGTTCCTTCCTCTACATCATTATTTACCTCATAAATGATATTAAGCTCGACATTATATTTCTTACAGAAAGCTGTAACTTCAGAAACGGAATAACCAGACGTAAAATCAGGATACTCATCTAAAAAGACAGCATAGTATAAAACAATAATATCACCTTGCTCTAATCTTTCTAATGGCTCAGCACTTTGTTCAACAACTGTACCTTCTTTATATTTCTTTTGATCAGCTAAAGGTATATTGCGAGCTTCAACAACAACATTTAAACCCGCATTTTTAAGATTAACTTCAACAGTTTTATAACTTTGACCAGTATAATCTCTAATAGTTACTTTACCACTTTCTTTAGAAACAATTAAAGTTATCTCTGTACCTTTTTTAACTGTTCTACCAATACTAGGATCAGTATTTACAACCTTACCAACTTCAACACTGTCACTTTCTCTTTCTTTGATATCTGTGGCAACAGTAAAACCACTATCTCTTAATAAATTTTCAGCTTCAATAATGGTTAATTTAGATACATCTGGTATTTTAATATCTTCAACAGATGTAAGTGTTGGATAAATAATAACAGCTAAACATATAATTGCTACTAAAAACGCACATATAGAAGCTACTATTAATAATACAGTATCTTTCTTTTGATGCTTTTTAGATTTATTAGATTCTTCTTTAATAATTCTCTTTTCTAATTCATCTAAATTAGGTAAAGCTTTTGTTTCCTCTAAATCTGTTTCAGAATATTGATATATAACACGTGGTTGGTTTCTAACATCTTCATTTAAAGCATTCTTAACATCACGATACATATCGTTAACACTGTCATATCTATTTTTAGGATTTTTAGCACAAGCTTTCAATATAATATTTTCAATAGATTGTGGTATAGCAGGATTTTGTGCGCAAATAGATGGAATTGGATCCTTCATCTGTTTGATCGCAACCTCAACAGCATTTTCACCTTTAAAAGGTAATTTACCAGTTAATAATTCATACATTAATATACCTAATGAATAAATATCTGATTTAATAGTTGAACCAGATCCATTAGCTTGTTCTGGAGGTAAATAATGAACTGAACCCATAACAGAATTAGTTTGCGTTAATTCATTACTATTAATAGCTGTAGCAATACCAAAATCCGTAACTTTAATTTTACCATCATCCAAAATCATAACATTTTGTGGTTTAATATCACGATGAATAATATAACTATCGTGTGCACACATAATACCACTTAATAATTGCGTCATGATATCGATAACTTCAGGTAAAGTTAAAGCTCCTCTTTTTTTAATTAAATTTTTTAAAGTAATACCATTGATATATTCCATAACAATATAATAATTACCATTATATTCCCCAACATCATATACCTCAACAATGTTAGGATGAATCAATTTACTAGCTGATAAAGCTTCTCTTTGAAATCTTCTTATAAATTTTTCATCTTGCGCTAAATCGCCTCTTAAAACTTTAACAGCTACTTTTCTATCTAAAATAGTATCTTGGGCCAAATATACATTAGCCATTCCACCTTCACCAATAGTCTTAATTACTTGATATCTATCGTTTATCATAAATCCGTTAGTTATCATGTTCCACCACCTTCAAATATGCTATTGATATATTATCCGTGCCCCCGCGATTATTAGATTTAGTAACAAGTTTTTTCAACTTATCATCTAAAGAAAGATTATCATCTTGAATTACTTTTATTATTTGATCATCGTCTAACATATTAGTTAAACCATCACTACATAAAAGTACACCATCGATATCTCTTTCAACATCAAAAACATCCATTTCAATTGTACTTGTAGCTCCTAAAGCTTTCATTAAAACATTTTTCTTAGGATGTTGTTTGGCTTCTTCTAAAGTCAATTCACCAGATTGTACAAGTAAACTTACTAATGTATGATCAATAGTTATTTTATTTAATTTACCATTTTTAATGACATAACCTGATGAATCACCAATATTACCAAACAATAGGAAATCTTTTGTAACAATAGCTAAAACTATTGTTGTTCCCATACCCATACTTTCTTCATGTAAAGATGTATATTTATATAATAGTACATTAGCTTCACTTACAATTTCCTTAATAAAACTAATAGCATCTTCCTTTGTACCAACAGAAGATGTTTCTTGGAATCTTTTACCTATATGAGATATAGCAATAGAAGACGCTATTTCGCCTCCTCTATGACCACCCATGCCATCAGCTACCGCTAATAACACTTCGCCCATTTTATTTTCAACAATAATAACACTATCCTCATTATGGCTTCTTACCTTACCAGGATCAGTTAAATATGAATATTCCATTATTGTTCCTCCTTATGCTTAGCTCGAAGTTGTCCGCATGCTGCGCTAACACTACTACCAAACTCTCTTCTAATTGTTACACCAATATTATTTTTCTTTAATACATCATAAAATGCCATGATTGTATCTTGGTCACTTTTCTTATATTCAATATGACTTGTTTCATTATAAGGAATTAAATTAACATAACAATTCATTTTATCTAACAACTTAGCTAATTCTAAAGCATGCTTTTTAGAATCATTAACGCCTTTCAATAATACATATTCAAATGTAACACGTCTATTAGTCTTTGTAATATATTCTTTAATTGTTGGTATTAAAATATCCAAACTATAAGCTCTATTAACAGGCATTAACTGACTCCTTAATTCATTATTAGGAGCATGCAAACTAATTGCTAAATTAACTTGTTTACCATCTTTTATAAACTCTTTGATTTTAGGTACAATGCCAGAAGTAGACACCGTAATATGTCTAGAACCTAATGCTAAGCCTTTAGGATCATTAATAATATCGATGAACTTGATAACATTATCATAATTATCAAAAGGTTCACCAATACCCATTAATACTAAATGTGAGATTCTAATATTTAAATCAGCCTCAACTAGTAACAATTGTAAAACCATTTCATAAGCTTCAAGATTTCTTACTTTTTTTAGTCTACCACTTTCACAGAATTTACATCCCATATTACAGCCAACTTGACTAGATACACATAAACTATTACCATAATCATGTTTCATCAAAACAGCTTCAATTTCATTCTTATCATCTAATTCAAATAAATACTTACAAACATCCTTACCTATTTGTTTAGTTATTATTTTTAAACTAGATATTGCAAAATCTTTTTTAAGTTCTTCTATAATATCTTTTTTAATATTAGACATATCATCAAAACTATTTATTTTCTTTTGATAAAGCCACTCATAAACTTGTGTAGCTTTAAATTTTTTTTCATTTTTAGAAATAAAATAATTTTCTAATTCTTCTTTTGTACAATCATATATATTTTTCATACATACACCCTATTAACATTATAACATAATCAAAGGAAAATAAAACAATTTTATAATAATGGTGAGATTAATCTTAAAATATCTCTTTTCAATTTTCTAAATATATTTACCTTCGTATCTGATGGATGAATTCTCTCACATACATTAAGCGTATCTAAAAAGTCCGTTTTAATATTTTCAACACATGAAGCTTTATACATAAAGCATCCACATTCAAAATGAAGATATAAGCTACGATAATCTAAATTAACTGTACCAACTGTAGCATATACATCATCAACGACAAACGTTTTAGCATGTACAAAACCTTTTTTATATTCATATATTTTAACACCTGACGCAAGTAAGTTATTATAATATGCTTTAGTTACTTCATTTACTAATTTTTGATCAGGTATACCAGGAACTAATATACGCACATCAACACCACTTTTAGCCGCTACTTTTAAAGCTGTTTCTAATTCGTTATCAATAATTAAATAAGGTGTTGTAATATAAATATATTTTTTAGCTTTATTAATAAGATTTAAATATACTGTTTCACCGACATTTTCACTATCTAATGGTGTATCACAATATGGTTGAATATAACCTGTAGCCTCCATTTTTTCGTAAGTAGGTTTATATAATTCATAATTATCTTTCTCATTATTAACGTAATTCCAAATAATTAGAAACATAACTGTATAACTCCATACCGCATCACCTTTAAGCATGATACCATTATCTTTCCAATGACCAAATTTAACTTTTTTATTCATATATTCATCAGCTAAATTAATACCACCTGTAAATCCTACCTTACCATCAATAACCGTTATTTTTCTATGATCACGACAATTTAGTTTAGAATTAAATACAGGAATAAATTTATTAAAAGAACAACATTTAATACCATATGATAGAAGTTGTTGATAATACTTATCAGGTAACGTTAGAATACATCCCATATCATCATATAAAATTCTTACGTCAACACCTTCAATGACCTTTTCTTTAAGGACATCTAAGATATTATCCCACATATAACCTTCTTCAATAATAAAATATTCCATAAAAATATATTTTTTAGCTTTTTTTAATTCTTCTATTAAATGTTCATAATATACTTCACCAAGTTTCAAATATGTAACATTTGTATTTTGAAATACAGGAAATTTACCTGTTTTATATAAATACCATATTTGATTATAAGCATCAGATGAATCAAGGCTTTCTAAAACACTAACATCTTGTTTCAAATAAGCATTTAATCTTGTATCGATACTATTAGATCTATCCTTAGACTTTTTAGTATATCTATTAGAAAGAACAAGATAAATTAAACTACCAAAAACAGGGATAATTAAAATTGGAATAATCCAAGCTATTTTATAACCTGGATTCATTTCACTGCTTATTATTCTCAATAGTAAAATAATAGATAAAATCAAAGTTACAACATAAAAAGCCCAAAAAGATTGTCTAAAATGTAATATTATAAAAACAAAAAAGACAACCTGAATCAAAAGAATAAAAATCGTTATAAATAAACGATGTGTTACTAAATTAGTAATTTTCCTTAACATATTATCACCATTATATATAATACCAAATTTAAATAAAAAATAAAAGGGATAAACCCTTTTAAAATCCAATTATTAAACAAATTATAAAAAATAATAACCCTAAAACCATAGTTAAACGTGTTATAAATAATTCTCCACCACGTTCTTTACGATTTGCAAATAAAGCATCACTACCACCAGTAATAACATTAGATGTACTTTCAGCTTTACCAGCTTGTAATAAAACAATTGCAATTAATAGAATTGATACTGTTATTAATAATACTTGTAGCATTTAAATACTATCCTCCTCGAACGAGTAATATTTTACCATAGAATTAAAAATAATGCAAATTTATATATTTTGTACTTGTCAACATAGCTAGTTAGTGTTATAATTTATAGTGTCATGTCTTGTTAGCTCAGTTGGTAGAGCAACTGACTCTTAATCAGTGGGTCTAGGGTTCGAATCCCTAACAGGACACCATTTTAATAATTAACCACTATCCGTAGTGGTTTTTTTATTCTTTATTTCTAATTCTAAACTCTCTTAATATTTTAGTTAAAGCTCTTTTTTCAATGCGTGACACATAACTTCTCGAAATACCCAACTTAGAAGCAATATCCTTTTGTGTTACCTCTTCTAAACCATCAAGCCCATATCGTTTAGTGATAATTTCTTTTTCACGTTTAGTTAAAACATTAAAATATTCTTTTAAAGATTTAATATTATCCTTAGTCTGTATCTCACTAGCATAGTCAGGTTTTGGTGTTTTTAAAATATCTAATAAAGTTATTTCATTACCATCTTTATCAAAACCAATGGATTCATTAATACTTACATTTTTACTATGCTTTTTATCTGAACGATAATACATAAGTATTTCATTTTCGATACATTTAGCGGCATAAGTTGTTAATCTTGTTCCCTTTTTATAAGAATAACTATCCACACCTTTAATTAAACCTATCGTACCAATACTTATTAAATCATCAACATCATTTTTGTGGTGATCATATTTTTTAACAATATGAGCTACTAAACGCAAATTATGTTCAATAAGCTTACTTCGTGCTTCTTCATCACCTTCCTTAGCTTTACCAACATACAACTCTTCCTCTTCCTTAGATAAAGGTTCTGGAAAAACATTATTTGAATAGGCCGCTGTAAAAAAATATAAATTTTTAAACAATCTCTTTATAAATTCAAACATAAAACACCTCTATTTAAACATATGATATATTCATTTCATATATCATAAAAATTTGATATAATAAAAGTATTATTAAGCAAAATAAGGACATACTAGAAAGGGTGATATCATGAATTATAAAAAATATAGTAACAATGCTTTTAATATACATATTATAACAACAGATAAATTTAAATCTGTAACAATGAAAATAAATTTTAAAAAACAAATAAATAGAAAAGATATTACATACCGTAATTTACTTACTAAAGTTTTATTGCAATCAAATAAAAATTATCCCAATAAACAACTTTTAGAAATAGCTACCGAAGAATTATATAACCAAGGTGTAAGCGCTAATAATTATGTTTCAGGTAATTACGTTATAACATCATTTAATACTGTTTTCTTAAATGAAAAATATACAGAAAAGAAAATGAATGAAAAAGCTATTAGTTTCTTTTTAGACTTAATCTTAAACCCTAATATCAATAAAGGCGAATTCGCGTATTTCGATATTGCTAAAAGATTAGTTCAAGATGAAATTGAAAGTATCAAAGAAGATACCCGTTCTTATAGTATTCAAAGATTATCTGAAGAAGTTAATAAAATGATATATAATCCTATCGGTTATATGGAAGATTTAAACACCATAACCAATAAAGACCTATATAACTACTATTTAAATATGCTTAATAGTGATTTAGTTGATATATTCATAATTGGTAATATCGATGCTGAAAGCACTAAAAAACTATTATTGAAAAACGTTAAAATAAATACAGCTAAGAAGCCAAGCCTAAGTCACTTTTTGGAAAATAAAATATCTAGAAAAACTAAAACGATTAAAGAAAATATTGATATTGCGCAAGCTAAGCTATGCTTAGGCTTTAAACTTGATCAACTATCCGACTTTGAAAGAAAATATGTTATGAATGCATATTGTTATATTTTAGGCGGTGGTCCTGACTCTAAACTATTTAAAAACGTAAGAGAAAAACATAGTTTGTGTTATAACATCAGTTGTTTTTATCGAGCTGTTAGTAATATCATGATTATCCAAGCAGGCATAAATAAAGAAGATGCCAACAAATGTATATCATTAATTAAAAAAGAAATGAATAAAATAACTAAAGGTAATTTTGATGATAATGATGTTAAAGCATCTAAAATAGTTAGTTTAAGCGCCTTAAAAGAAATTGAAGACTATCAATCAAGTATCATTAAAGTCTTTGAATCACATGAATATTTAGGCTTTGATTTATTAGATGAACGTAGTTCTTCTATAAACAATATAACTAAAGAGGATATTATAAATATAAGTAAAAAAATACATTTAGACACGATATATTTGCTAGAAGGTGAAAATAATGAAGAAAACTAAAATAGAAAAATTTGATTTAGATTTATACTATGAAAAACTTGATAACGGTTTAGAAGTATATATGATTCCTAAAAATAATTGTAACAACGTATATGTTACCTTCTCTACCAAATATGGTTCTAACGATATTGAATTTGTTCCTATCAATAGTAAGAAAATGATTAAAGTAAATGATGGTATAGCGCACTTTTTAGAGCATAAATTATTTGAACAAAAATCAGGTGTTGATCCCTTCACTTTCTTTAGTGAAAACGGAGCTGACGCTAATGCAAATACTAATCAAGTAAAAACAACATACTTATTTTCGGGAACAAATAATACTATTGAAAATATCAACTACTTATTAGATTATGTTCAAGATCCTTACTTTACTGATAAAAATGTTGAAAAAGAAAAAGGCATTATAACTCAAGAAATTAAAATGTATCTAGATGATCCTGATACAATTTTATATGAAACACTTTTAAAAAACACTTTCAATATTCATCCTATTAAATACCCTATCATTGGGACTATTGAAAGCATCAATAAGATAACTAAAGAAGAATTATATACTTGTTATAATACCTTCTATAATCCTAGTAACATGTTTATAGTCATCACAGGAAACATTGATAAAGACGAAGTTATTAAAACTATTAAAGAAAATCAAAAAAAGAAAAAATTTAAAACTATTAACGAAATTAAAACTAAAAAATATGATGAAAAAGATGAAGTTTGCTTAGAACACCAAACAATTGACGCTAGTAATATAACTATACCTAAAACAGCCATTGCCTATAAAATTAAATATGATAAAAACCTGTATATAAATCTATTATATTTATTAATACTATTTGATATTAAATTAGGCGCAACAAGTGATTTTACTAAAACAATGATGGATCAAAAAATAATTAATTCTGATTTATACATTGATTATATCAACACTGATAAACATATTGTTATCACTATCTTTGGTGAAAGTAAAACACCTGATAAGTTACTAGAAAAAATAAAAGAAGAAATGCATAATTTAGATACAAAAGAAGAAGAATTTGCAAGAAAAAAGAAAACTTTAATAAGTTCCCTTATTTATATTTCAGACAACATCTTCAGTTTAAATCATAATGTTATGAATGATATTATTAAATATGGTCAATTTAATGAAGACAAGTATAATGTCATTAAAGATCTTAATTATATCGATTATGAAAGATTTATAAATAATTTAAATCTAAATAATACATCTAGTATTATCGTAGAACCAAAAAAAGTATCATAAGATACTTTTTTTATATTCTTTCAACTTTTAATTCAGCTGTCTCATCATTTAATTCATATTCTTCTGAAACATTTGCTTGTTTAATAATTTCTTCAGCTAAAGTTTCATTTTTAATATATGCTTCAAATGATTCCATAACATTATCAATTGTTTCATTACCATCATAATAAATTCTAATATGATCAGTAATAACTAAATCTAATTCTTTTCTAATACTTTGAACTTTACGAACTATTTCTCTTGCGATACCTTCATTAATTAAATCTGTAGTAAGTTCTGTATTTAAAACGATACATGTATTTTTATTAGCGGAGGATGCATAGCCTTCTTTAGATACAATACTGATTAATACCATATCACTAGTTACTTCCATATCCTCACCATCAACTTTAATAACCTTACTTCCCTCTTTAATTTCCTCAATATCAGAGCTACTTAAAGTAGTTAAAGCATCTTGGAAAGATTTAATCTTACTTCCTAAAGTTTTACCAACTTCTCTAAAGTTTGGTTTAATAACATAATCCATATAAGAAGATAAATCTTTAATATATGTAATATTTTTAACATTTAATTCTTCTTTAATTACTGACTCTAAATCACCAATTATTTCCTTATCATTTGCTGGTAAAATAACTTCGCTAATTGGTTGTCTAACTTTAATCTTAACGTCTTCTCTAGCATCTCTACCTAAACTACAAATATCTCTTACTAAATCCATACGTTTTTCAACTTCTTCATCAATTAATGAAGCATCACATTTAGGGAAATCACATAAATGTACAGATTCTAAACCTGTTAAACATTTATATATTTCTTCTGATATATATGGAGTTATAGGAGCAACTAATTTAGTTATAGCTACCAATACTTCATATGTTGTTAAATAAACAGCTTTCTTATCTTCCGTTAATTCAGATTCCCAGAATCTTCTTCTATTACCTCTTATGTACCAGTTAGATAAATCATCATTCAAAAAATCAGTTATCTTTCTTGTTACAGGGTTCAAATCATACACATCATATGCTTCAGTAACTTCTTTAATTAATTTATTTAACTTAGATATTAACCATTTATCCATAATATTTCTTTCAGAAGCAGGAATACTATATTCACGAGGATCAATATGATCTGCGTTAGCATACATTTGGAAGAATGAATAAGTATTTTTCAAAGTTGAAATATACTTAGATAATACTTCTTTCAAACCATCCTCATCAAATTTTAATGGTGTCCATGTAGGAGAAACATAAGCTAAATACCATCTTACAGTATCAGCACCATATCCTTCAATAACAGTAAATGGTTCAATAGCATTACCTTTACTCTTATGCATTTTATGACCAAATTTATCCAATAATAATTCATTAACTAAAACATTTTTATAAGGTGATTTACCTGTTACAAAAACACCAATACAAATTAATGAATAAAACCATCCTCTTGTTTGATCGATACCCTCAGCTATAAAGTCAGCCGGATATTGTGATTCCCATAATTCTTTATTCTCAAATGGATAATGATATTGCGCAAAAGGCATTGCTCCTGAGTCAAACCAACAATCAATAACAGCTTTGTCTCTTGTCATTTCTTTTCCACATACTGGACATTTTAGATGTATATCATCAACAAATGGTCTATGCAAATCAATTGTTTCAACATCAACTTTTTCAATAGCTTTACTAGCTAATTCTTCTCTTGAACCAATCATTTCTGTATGACCACATGAGCATTTCCATAATGGTAATGGTGTGCCCCAATATCTATTACGGCTAATAGCCCAGTCATTCATATTTTCAAGCCAATTTCCAAAACGTTTCTCACCAACAAATGATGGATACCAATTAACTTTTTTATTTTCTTCAATAATTTTATCTTTAAGTTTTGTAACCTCTAAATAATAACTTGGTCTTGAATAATATACAAGTGGTGAATCACATCTCCAACAATGTGGATAATCATGTTTAATTTTTTGTTTCTTAAACAACTTATCGTTTTCTTTTAACCATTTAATTACTTCTAAATCAGCTTCAAATATATTCATACCCTTCCATAAACCAGCAGTATAACATGCATCTTCACCAACTGGATTAACATAAGGTAATTTATATTTTTTACCTACTTTAGCATCATCTTCACCAAAAGCTGGAGCGATATGAACGATACCAGTACCATCTGACATTGTTACATAATTATCACATGTAACAAAAAATCCCTTACCAGATACTTCAATATCACTTGGAATTAATTGTTCATATTCTATATATTCTAAGTCTTTACCTTTATAAGTTTCTAATACTTTATAATCTTCACCTAAAACAGTTGTAGCTAAAGCTTTAGCCAAAATAAACTTATAACCCATAGACTCTACTTTAACATATTCTTCATCTGGGTTGACACATAAAGCAACATTAGATATTAAAGTCCATGGTGTTGTAGTCCAAACTAAAAAGTAAGCATCTTCATCTTTTTTCTTAAATGGTACAATAACTGTATTAGCATCAATTTCTTTATATCCTTGCGCAACTTCATGAGAAGCTAAACCTGTTCCACATCTTGGACACCAAGGCATTATCTTAACACCTTCATAGAATAAACCCTCATCATAAAATTTCTTTAAAATCCACCATTCAGTCTCAATATAATTATTATCATAAGTAATATATCTATTATCCAAATCAATGAATTGACCCATTTTATCAGTTAGTCTTCTAAAAGCAGCTTCATTATCCCATACGGTTTCTTTACATAAAGCATTAAACTCTTTAATACCATATTTTTCAATATCACTTTTTCCTGTAAAACCTAGCTTTTTTTCAACATTAACTTCAACAGGTAAACCATGTGTATCCCATCCAACTTTTCTTAATACCCTATTACCTTGCATAGTTTTGTATTTACAGAATGAATCCTTTAAAAATTTAGCTACCATATGATGTAATCCTGGCATACCATTTGCTGTAGCAGGTCCATCATAAAATACCCAATTATCATTAGTTGCTCTATTTTCAATAGTTCTATTTAATATATCTTGTTTTTTCCATTCTTCTAAAATACTATTTTCAACTTCATTCACTTTTCTTTTATCTAATTCTTTAAACATATTTATCCTCCTTAATATAACAAAAAAAGTGGTAACCAAAGGGCGAAATAATCGCGGTACCACCTTTATTTATAACTTAAATAACTATAACGCGTCACCGTTTATATCTTATCCATATAAAGTATCCAAAGTGATTTGTATAATACTTCCTTATTAGTTTCCACCAGCCACTAACTCTCTTTTAATTTCATATTATACCGTCTTTTTCATCTACTCTAATTCTATTTTTTCAATATCATCAACAACTTCTAATTGTGTTTCAATAATATCTCTTAATCGTTTTTTAAATACGATAACATTTCTTCTTAAACTATCTGCTTCTCTTTGAATGCTTTCAGATCTCATTAAAGCTTCATTAATAATTCTATTAGCATTCTTTTTAGCATCGTTTACAATAACATCTCTTTCTTGGTAAGCATTTAATTTAACTTGCTCTGTTGTTCTTTCAGCCATCATAATAGTTCTTTTTAAAGTCTCTTCCATTCTCACATACTGCTCTTTACTTTGTTTTAAAGCACTATATTCAGCTTCCATATTTTTGTATGCCTTAAGTTGTTCATCTTTGGCTTTAATCTCTTCCACCATACCTTCAACTTGAGCAATTACTTTATCTAAAAACTTATTAACTTCTTCAGGATCGTATCCTCTAATTACACGGCTGAACCTTTCCATAAGCGTCACCTCTTAAACTTACCATTCAATATCTATATCTGTATTATCGTGAATATCTTTACCATCAGTTTCTTCTGTTATTTTACCATTTACTTTAACATTGTTTGGTGTACATAAGAATATACCTCCACCAACTTTTTGTAAATCACCACCAATAGCATAAATTGTTCCACTTAAGAAATCAATTATTCTCTTAGCTTGATCTGAAGTTACTCTTTTTAAATTAACAACTACAGTATTACGTTTTTTAAGCTCATCAGCTATTTGTTGTGTTTCAGAATAAGCACGAGGTTCTAGTAAAACTAATTTAGTACTACCATCTTCCTCCATAGCCTCAGTTGCTGTAACATCATAAAATTGATTATTTACATCATCACCCATAATATCAGTTTCAGATGTTGAAAACCATTTTTTTAAATTAATTCCCATATTTATCCTCCTTGTGCGAATACTCATCCACACTACTAACACAATTTTATCACAAAATAAAAAAATTGTGAATAAAATTTATATAAAATATTAAATTTTAGTGATATAATGTTGATATGCCAATTTAGTTTAATGGTAGAACAAATCCCTCGTAATGATTAGACGCAAGTTCGATTCTTGCATTTGGCACCATCTTAAAAACATTAAGGCTTATTAAGCTTTTTTTATTGCATTATCATAGTTATTATGTTAAAATAAACAGCAGTTTAAAAGTGAGGTGTAAAATGCAATACCAAACAAAGTGGATAGAAAAATTTAAAAAATCTAATTTCGCACGTTTGACAAAAAAATACTTTCAATCACGATACAATAAAGTTGGACATTTAGATTTTTTAAATGTAACATACATTGATTATGAAGAACCACAAAACGAATGGTTACTATTTTTTGTAGAGCCTCATAAAATAGATACTACAAATATTTCAATTAGAATCCCACACGACAAAGAAAAAATAGCTGAATATCTACCAGATGGTATAACATTTGTAACAGATACCATCATAAAAAAATTACTTAATAAATACTATAACGGTGAAGCTATTATATTAAACTATCTTGAAACTTCAATCGATTTTGAAGACGATATTAAATATGATTGTGAAACAGATGAAGAAAGCTTCCCATCAGGTATACCAGAAAAAGAAATGTGTGACAAATTAAATAAACTATTTAACGACAATGAATTAACATTTAAAAAAATTAATTATTGTATCAATACATCAAATAATGATAAACATTATACAAAATACTTTGATGAATGTACATATGATGATAGAAGATTTATTAGATACAAAACAATAAATGATCGTACAAAAGAAGCTGAATTTTATTGGCTTGAAATAAAATCGACCAAAGCAAAGCAAATTTCAATGAAATAAGGAGAAAATTTATGATATATGGATATGATACAGATATAACAAAAGTTATAAAAAGATATGAAATAAGTAATGGTTATATTATTGTAACTTACTTAGACGGAATAGAACAAAAATATGAATACACTAGAGCAAAAGAAATAGAAATACAAAATACGATGATGAAACAAGCCAAAGAAAGAGATGAAAGTGGCCTTTTAGAACAAACAACTATCGACGATAAAAAAATTAAAAACGCTTCCCTAACATTCGCAGCTGTAGCTGCTATGGGTTTTATAAGTGGTTATATGCTTAACAATGAAGGCTTAACTATAGCAGGCGGCGTTAGCTTAATGAGTTCTGCTATTATAGGCAGTAAAATACTAGACTTACATAAAAAAATACAAGAATTAAAAAAATACAGTTTGTACTTAAAAAATGTTGATAAAATTCAAGAATTATCGCCATCCGTATATGAAGGCGTTGAACATACTGTAGGTTTAAATATAAATACCATAGATGGTTTTTCATTAGATGATTTAAATAAAATCGATGAAAATATTAAAAACCATCATGAAGATAACGTAAAAAAATTCAGTTAAAACTGAATTTTTTCTTTTATATAATCGGCAACTTCATCTAATTTTAATGTGATTTGTTCCATAGTATCTCTATCTCTTAATGTAACAGTTCCACTATTTAATGTTTCATCATCAACAGTTATACAAAATGGTGTTCCAACAACATCTTGTCTACGATATCTTTTACCAATATTTCCTGTTTCATCATATGAAACACTAAATTGTTTAGATAAATCTTGATATATTTCAATAGCTTTATCGCTATGCATTTTTTTAATTAAAGGTAAAACAGCAACTTTATAAGGAGCTAAGAAAGGTTTTAATTTTAATACTTCTCTTTCACTACCATCATCTAAAGTTTCTTTATGATAACATTCAGTTAAAATAGCTAAGAATAATCTATCAACACCTACAGATGGTTCAACAACATATGGAACATATTTTTCATTTGTTTCAGGATCTAAATATCTTAAATCCTCTTTAGAATGATCCATATGGACAGATAAATCATAATCTGTACGGTCAGCTATGCCCCATAATTCACCCCAACCCATTGGGAATAAATATTCAATATCAGTTGTAGCTTTACTATAAAAAGATAATTCTTCTTTAGCATGATCTCTATATCTTAAATTAGAACCAGTCAAACCTAATTCCTTTAAGAAATCTAAACAATATTGTTTCCAGAAACCAAACCACTCTAAATCAGTATCAGGTTTACAGAAAAATTCTAATTCCATTTGTTCAAACTCTCTAACTCTAAAAATAAAGTTTCCAGGTGTAATTTCATTTCTAAAACTCTTACCTATTTGTCCAATACCAAAAGGTAATTTAGCACGCATACTTCTTTGAACATTAACAAAGTTAACAAAGATACCTTGCGCTGTTTCACCTCTTAAATAAGCTTTACTCTTAGAATCTTCAGTAACACCAATATGTGTTTCAAATAACAAATTAAACTTACGTATCGGCGTGAAATCAGAAGCACCACATTTTGGACATGGTACATGATTCTCTTGAATGAAACTTTCTAATTTTTCATTAGACCAACCATCACCAGTCTCTTTACCTTCTGTGAAATCTTCAATTAATTTATCAGCTCTTTCTCTTGATTTACATTTTTTACAATCAATAAGTGGATCAGCAAAAGAAGCCACATGTCCTGATGCTACCCAAACTTCAGGATTCATAATAATAGCTGAATCTAAACCAAAGTTTTTATAATCTCTATGAGCATTTTCTTGAATGAATTTTTTCCACCAAGCATTTTTAATATTATTTTTTAACTCTCTACCTAGAGTACCATAATCCCATGAATTAGCTAAACCACCATAAATTTCAGATCCTTGAAAAACAAAACCATATTGTTTACAAAAATTAACTAATTCCTCCATTGTTATATTTGTATTCTTTTCCATATATTTCCTCCTTAAAATATAAAAACTTCTAGATATATAAGGACTCTATTTATAGAGCGGTTCCACCTTATTTATTCTAGAAGAATCTCTTTATTTTATATTGCTGTTAGGTTTCCAAGCCCGTCATCGCATGTATATACATATTTTATTACTAAAACAACTTCAAGTCAATTATTTTTTAATTGCTTTAGATAAATAACCTTTTTTCCTTATTAGGACTTCACTACTATCGTATTTATTATTAATATTTGTATAAATAGTAGAAGCTAAAGTATAAGCATTACCAAAAACCATTGTGAAATTATCTTTTTTAAAAATAGGATCAATAACAAGTACTGGCAATTTACCAGATAAGTTAACATAAGCTTTCATAAAATTATCAACACTTATTTCTTTCTTCATACCATATAAAGAAGATATAAATAAACTTACTTTATTGCCAACACATATATCATGTACGGCACCTATTAATTTATCCAAATTAGTTAAATTATCAGTTAATTCCTTAACTGTTTTAGCATTTTCAATATGATAATCAATAACTATTAAATCATATTCAGAATTAACAATTATGTCATTAATTTTCTTTAAGCTAAAATCAACATCAACACGAGCATATGAAATATTAGGATCAATATCATTAACTAACCCATTATTCAAATAATTAATTTGTGGCATATAAGCAGGTGTCGTTAAAACTAGTGCCTTAGCATTAATAGATTTTAATGAATTACTCATAGAATCCTTAGAGATAGGATAATTATACATAGGGTATTTAATGCCCTTTAAAGGAAACATTGAATAAAACTTAACATCAGGTGTTATAGAAGAAATATTCATAATTAAATTACTTGCATCTACGTAATCATAATTAAATATAAAATATGAATCATTACTATCTATTTTAAATCCTTCGTTAACATAAAACTCTTTAGCGTTACAAGGCATAGTTTTAGAAGACAATAGTGAGCTAAATTTACGAGCTGCATCTTTCCATGTTTCACCAATACTATTTTTAAGCATATTCATATAATTATTTAAATCATTACCAAAAATAACATTCTTACCTACTATTGTTGCAATTGTACAATCATAATCATAAGCAATTTTAGATACAAGATGCTCTAAATCTTTATAATTATCAATATCTTGTGAAGATAAAATAATATGTAAAAAGATAGGGTTTTGTTTTTTATTTCTTATAAATCTTATAAAGTTTTTTAAATACTCTAAATTTTTTTCATTTTCTAAATACATAAACAATTGAATTCTTGAATCACCAATATTACTCAAATAAAATTTCATATTATTATCACGTTCAAATTGTTCCATATGTCTATCTAATAAAGCATAAGTCAATGGATACTTATTACCTGTACTAAATAATCTATAACCATCAATAAAATTATATTCTGAACTTTCTATTGTTGAAAACAAATATCTTTTAATATATCCATCCAAATTAGGCATCAATTTAGCGTTATATATACTATATGAATCGGCTTGTTCAACACCAAAACCATTCATTAGAAATAAAACTGTTTTTTTCAATTTTACCCCTCCTTATTATTCTTATAACATTATATATTATTTAGATGAATTTATCAAGTATTAAAAAAGTTGAAGCATTAACTTCAACTTATGGATTTAATCTATTTGGTCCTCTAAATAAGAATTGTGTTTCTTTTAAATTAGGTAAACCTAATAATAACATTGTAATTCTATCTAAACCAATGCCAAAACCACCATGTGGAGGACAACCATATTTAAAGAATTGTAAATAGAATTCTACATCTTTAGTTAATCCTTTTTCTTGAGCGTTTTTAGCAAGTTCTTCATATCTATGTTCTCTTTGAGCTCCAGATGTTATTTCAACACCTCTCCAGATTAAATCGTATCCTTGTAAAGCACCATCTTTTCTCATATGATAAAAAGGTCTTTTAGTTGCTGCATATCCAGTTACAAACATAAACTCAGAATTATATTTCTCCATAGCATATTTGTATATCAATTTTTCTGTTTCAGCATTAGTATCACCAATATCATGTTCAGGGATAGTATAACCATATAATTTATTTAATTCACGATATAAATCTTGTAAATCCATTCTTGGAAATGGCTTAGTTGGAACAACAACATCAATACCAAAAACTTCTTTTATTCTATCGCCATAAACTTCTTTAACTTTAGTTAAACCAGCTATTAACAAATCTTCTTCGACACTCATAACATCTTCATATGAAGAAATATGCGCAAATTCTAAATCGAAGCCTGTAAACTCAGTAGCATGTCTATTAGTGTTTGAATTTTCAGCTCTAAATACAGGACCAACTTCAAATACTCTATCCAAACCAGCGGCTAAAGCCATTTGCTTATAAAATTGTGGTGATTGAGCTAAATAAGCAGATCTATCAAAATATTTAACTTCAAATACTTCGGAACCTGATTCAGATGCTGTACCAATCAATTTAGGTGAATGTATTTCTACAAATCCTTCCTTGTATAAATACTCTCTCATACCCTGTTGCATTGTTGATTCAACTAATCTAACTAAAGTATTTCGATCATTTCTAATATCTAACCATCTATAATCTAGTCTAGTATCAATATTAACACCTTCTAGATTATTATAATCAAATGGTAATTCAGAAGCTTTAGAAGTAACTTCGATATTAGTAGGTATTAATTCAATACCACCTAATTTAACAGCTTCATTAGCTACTACTTTACAAGTAACTAAAACTGTACTATCTTTAGTAACATTAGACATAATACCTAATAATTTAGCATTATTTTCATCACTTTTTTCAATCGTCATTTGTACACGACCTGTATGATCTTTTAAGATGACAAACATAACCCATTTTTTATCTCTTATAGCATCAACAAAGCCTGAAAATGTAACTTCTTTATCTATATATTTATTTAATTCATCTACAAATACTTTCATAATTATCCTTCCTCATGACAATGACATTCATCACAATCACATTCATCATTTAATTTTTCATCTAAATAATAAATCAAATAATCTAATTCAATTTGTTCACTTTCTTGTGTATGGTTATTTTTAATTGTTACATAATTGTTTTTAACTTCATCTTCACCAATAATTATAATAAATTTACTATTTAATTTATCAGCTTGTTTAAAATTAGACTTCATATTACGTGAACAATAATCAATATCAGTTTTAAAACCATTGAGTCTTAAATTAGTAGCTAAGCGTAAAGCATATTCTTTTTCTGCCTCATCCATATATGTGATATAAGTATCAACGCCATTATCTAAATTTAAATCAATATTCTCAGCATCTAAAGCATTTAAAATTCTTTCGACACCTAAAGCAAAACCAACAGCTGGTGTTTCAGGTCCATCTAAAGTAGCTACTAAATTATCGTATCTACCACCACCACATAAAACATTTTGACTACCAAAATCTTTTATTTCAGCAGAAACTTCAAAAACAGTATGTGTATAGTAATCTAATCCTCTTACAATATTTGGATTAACAACATATTCAATATCCATACTTGTTAAATATTTTTTAACATCTTCAAAATGTTTTTTACTCTCTTCATTTAAATAATCAATTGTTTTAGGTGCATTTTGCATTAACGTATTATTAGCATCTACTTTACAATCTAATATTCTTAAAGGATTCTTTTCAAATCTATTATTACAATCCTCACATAATTCATTTAAATGTGGTTTGAAATATTCCATTAAAGCTTCTTTATATTTTAATCTTGATTCTGTATCACCTAAAGTATTAATATTTACCTTAACATTTTTAAGACCTAGCAATTTAAATAAATTAACTGGTATACTAATAACTTCAGCATCAGCTAAAGCATCACTAGTACCTAATACTTCAACACCAAATTGATAGAATTCTCTAAATCTACCTGATTGTGGTCTTTCATATCTAAACATAGGACCAAAATACCAAGCTTTAACTGGTACAGCATGATTACCATATAACTTATTCTCAATAAAGCTTCTAACAATACCTGCTGTTCCTTCTGGTCTTAAAGTCATATTTCTATCTGATCTATCTTTAAAATCATAAGTCTCTTTAGTTACAATATCACTTGTTTCACCTACACCTCTATGAAATAATTCACTAGCTTCAAATATAGGTGTTCTAAAATATTCATAATTATATGCTTCCATCATATTTTTAAGCAATTCATGAAGATATAAAACTCTCTTATCATTAATTACATCGTATGTTCCTTTTGGTTTTTGTATCATAATCTTCCTCCTATTTTTCTTACTTTACTTTCCATTATGTCTTTTAAAGTATATTCTTTACCATCTTTTGTAATCAATATGCATTCGCGATAATCATCAAATGCTTTCTTACCATAACAAATACCCGCATAATCTTTTTTATTATGCAAAACTTCCCATTCACTTTTATGCATAGCATTTTCAACAAGGAAAGATAATGACTTGGCTCCTTGTTTTAATTCTATTGCCTTGTCAATTATAGCATCAAGAAAGCCTTTTGTCCATCTTAAATCAATATTAACATCTTTCAAAGCTGCTTTCTTATCATTCAAAATATTGGTTAAAAGCTTCCTAAAATCTTCTTTTGTTAATTCATTAAAATATGTAAAGATAGAAAACTTAACTAATAAATCAGTATAGTTCTGCTTTGTTATATTATTAGCGCTAGTACTTTGATATGGCTTATAATTAACAGAATTATCAATATATCCAATTGTACTTTTTTTAGCTACATCATCAAATGTTGCTATACCTAAAATAATTAAACTAGAAGTATCAAATGGAATAATATATTGCCCGAAATTGACATTATATGTTGTTTTTTCAAACAATTCATCTACTCTTTTTTTTACGCTATCATTAATAGATATATCTCGAGAGATACCATCAATTAGAATAATACCTCTTTGTGCTCTAGCAATATCATTTGTTGATTGCATAATTAAACCAATTAATAAATTTTCCATTTCATATTTATGATTTATAAAATCTTTAATATCACATAAAACAATAGGAACATCTAAATACTCCGTTAAAGCAAATGCCATTGTATGTTTACCTACACCAGTAGGACCTACAAATAGACATGAGGGTTGACCAACTTTGTTAACGTTATTATTAAAGAAACCAACAATAATATCTTTTTTAACTTGTTCTTGTCCTATAACAGTTTTGTTCAAAAATTTAGCCATATTATGCACATTAATTTTCTTTTTTGTATATGATATTTGTTCAAGCTGATGATATGGTATAGATTGTTCACTAGGTAATTGTGGTTTAACTTCTTCCACCGCTTCACCTTGCAAAGGTACAATACCGCCCGATTCTGATTCATAACCTTCATATTGCCTGATAGCATCATTTTTGATAGCTGCGTTGTAAGCTTCATTAAGAAGATGAACTTTATCATTATAAAACCTAGTCAAAGCATTATTTTTACCATACTTTGCAAGTATATCTTTCTTAGCTGTTGGATAAAATACAGTTTGTGTTTCACCATCTTGCATTGCTTGTTTATCATCATCTAAATAATAATAATGATTATCTTTAGTCACAAATAATTTCTTTTTACCATTTGTAACTGTATACCCTTCAACAGCCTTAATAGGTTTGAAAACATATACCTGTGGCGTAATCTGACTTCTTTCCATAAGAATACCATATAATATTTCTTTTCCCACAACAAACCCTCCTAAACAAAAAAAATCCATAAACTCTAAGGACTCATTGAAAGCGGTGCCACCTTAGTTTATAGATTTTAACTATACTCTTTATTCTCTATAACGTGAGATAACGATTACCATCGGTATTTAGTGTCTTCTTTAAAAAGTATTTAATGCTTTCACCACAACGCATCTTCTCTAAAAAATACTATTTCAAATACTCCTCTAAACAAGTAATTGCTAATATTATATAATTATTATTTATAAATGTCAACGCGTAAACCCTTGTAATTGCATAGTACTTAAATCAACAGATACATCGTCACCATTGGCATTTTTATTAGTACTTTCATTACCATTATGGAATGATAATACTTTAGCTATATAATTAGGATCACCATATGTTGTATCATCCCAAGTAATACCGTAATTTCTAGGATGATAATGTAAATCTTCAACATATTTTAGCCATCCTATATCTTGATAATTGTTTATAACATCATCTAAGGATACTGATTTTTCTTTAGCATATGCTTCTAAAACACCTCTTATTCCTGTATCACCATAATTATAAGCTTGAACAGCTATATAAATATTGTTGTTATACTTATACAATTTATTTTGTAACAACATAGCTCCTATTTTAATATTCTTTTCCAAATCACATGCTGTAGCCATACAAACATGTTCTTTTTCATAAGCTCCAGTGCTATAATTAAATGCTTGAACATCATATTCATTTTCAGGATGTTCTATTTGGTAAATACCAACAGCAGATCCATTATAACGTTTAGCTCCAGGAAGAGTTAATCTATGATGTAAAGTTGATTCCTTTTGACCCATAGCTAAGAATAAATATTTATCTAGACCAAATTCTTCACTATATTTTTGAATATAATCCCATGCATCAAGTTCATAAAAATCACTTGTAATCTCTTCAAAATTATCACCCACTGGAAACAACGTTGGTGCAGGTGTTGGCGTTGGAGCTATAGTTGGTGTAGGTGTTACAGTTGGAGTTACAGTTGGAGTTATAGTTGGAGTAATTAACCCAATATCCCTATCATCAGTTAAAATTTCATTAGAAATTTCTACATTAGGTTTATGACTGTGATATTTAACTGCATATCCTATTCCTAATAAACTTGTTAATGCTATGCTACCAATAGTAGCCATCGTTGCTAGTTTTTTACGATTAATATGCTTAAGTGAAGAAACATATTTCGTATTATTATCAACAAGTTTAGCAAGATCAGCATATAACGGATCATGCTTATGAAGCAAATAATTTTTAAGTGTGATTTTATGATTATCAAAATACATTTTGCGATATCCTAATTCAGTACGAACAAGTCTAGCGTCACCAAAATCAATTGATAATTTATCAAGTATTTTATCTTCATCATTGGTAAATTGATGTGATTTAATTCCTTGAAACTTTTCATCAATCTCTAAACAATATTTACCATACTTAATACTTAACGTTAATTCCATTAATCCACCTTCTCACTAACACTTATACCATCACCAATGTCATAAAAAGTTGTTTTATAATCATTGTTGTTCTTTAGAAAATCAATGTATTCACTAATTTTTCTAACCAATTGTCTTAAATTTCTACTCATTTCTTGATCAGAATTAACCAATCCATGAAAAGATAAGTTATCCGTAATAACATACCCTTTACTTCTAAGTAATGGAGTATATTTATTAAAAAACTTAATACTTTGAGCCTTAGCAGCATCAATAAAAATCAAATCATATTCACCTGTTATATTAATATCTAAAGCATCACCAAAAATTAAATTAATTTGGTTATCTAAAGCAAATTTAGATACATTTTTTAAAGCTTCATTGTATCTAGTTTCATCTCTTTCAATAGTTGTAACTTTAACATCTTTAGAAACCAAAGCCATTTTTATAGCTGAATAACCTATAGCTGTACCTATCTCTAAAACATTTTTAATATTATGTTCTTCAATAAAAGCTGTTAAAAAGTCAATTCCATCTTTTTGCATGATAGGAATTTTATATTCTTTAGCGTATTGTTCTAATTCTTCTAACATGATCTATCCAAGTACCTTAAACATTTTTGTTGATGTTCATAGTAAGTTTCAGAATAATATGTTTTATGATTTGTTTCATCATACACGTCAGCTAAAAAATATAAATAATCATTATCATCTGGATATAAAACAGCTTTTATACTTGCTTCACCTGCCATACCTCCTGGTCCAACAGGTAAGCCATAGTAATAATATGTATTATAAGGTGAATCCGTTTCTAAATCTTCTTGTAAATAAGATAATTTCCATTCATCGATAGCATATCCTACCGTTGCACAGCTTTGTAATTTATAGCCTTCATCTAAACGATTTAAAAATACTCTAGCAATCATAGGACGATCTTCATCTAAAATAGCCTCATATTCAACGATAGAAGCTAAAGTAAGTATTTCATGAACACTATATTCACTTGCTTCAATTTTGTCTTTATATTTAGATAAAACTTCATCCATTTTATCTAACATTTTATATGTTATATCTTCCATATCTGCATTTTTAAATATTTCATATTTAGCAGGAAAGAAATAACCTTCTAAATTGTATCTTAGATTACTATTTTCTATTTCATCAGTTAAAAACCAATATTTTTCAATTAAATTTTCAATAGTATCAGCATTATTCCAATATGTCAACCATTCATTTTTACTATACTTCGTAACTTTAGATAAACTTTCAGCTATATCAGTAATATGATGACCTTCTAAGACGATAAACTCTGTTGTATCTAATACAGCATCATTACTATTTAACTTAGCTACAATACCTTCAACACCCATATTTTTATCTAATATGTATGTACCTTTTTGTAATCCGAGAGGATTAGCTAATTTAACGTATACTTTATATATTAATTCTGACTTTATTAAACCTTTTTCTTTTAACAAAGGAGCTATAGACATGTATGTATCACCTGCAGCAATATCAAATTCAACAGGTACACTTTCTTTACTTACAGGACTTATACCAATACGATATGGTAAACAAGTACCTACAATAAGTAAAACTATTAAGAATATGGCTACCTTGTAAATTGTAACTAACTTCTTCATAAGGCAAAAGCGAGTTATTACTCCTCGCTATCCTCCTCTTCACCTTGAACTGCATCTTGTAATTCACCAAGAATTGTTTCAATTACTTTCCATTCTTTTTCATCAGTAATAGGTGTTAATTTTAACTCCTCATTATCTGGTTCATAAATGGATGCATATACCTTAGTATTACCTTGTTCATCCAATGTATTATCTGTATATACAATATAATTTTTATTTGTTTCGTTTGATTCGAATGTAAATAATACTTCACATTCCATTTCTGCGCCACTTTCAGTTGTAACTGTAAATGTCATTTTTTCTTCTTTCATTATTTATCTCTCCTATCTAAATATGTTTGCAATATAATTGTAGCGGCAAGCGCATCGACTTTTTCTTTTCTTTTCTTCCTAGACATATCAGCTTCAATCATATAATTATGAGCTGAAACAGTAGATAATCTTTCATCTTGTAATTCGACTTTATAATTTAATTGCTCTAGTTTTTCTTTAAAAGCTAAAGTTTCTAAAGCTCTAGGCCCAATAGTATTATTCATATTTTTAGGAAAACCTAATACCAAACAATCTATCTTATATTCGTCAATTACTTTTATTAATTCATTAATTAGTTTATCTTCATCTTCATATCTAATAGTTTTCAAACTTGTGGCAATCAAACCATTAGAAACAGAAAGGCCCAAAGTTCTAGTGCCTAAATCTAAACCTAAATACTTCATTTAATAAATTCTTCTACTATAACTTCTAATATTTTTGTTCTATCATATGAACTTATTTTTTTCCTAGCTTCTTTATGACTAGAAATATATCCAGGGTCGCCACTCATTAGATATCCTACAATTTGATTTTTAGCATTATAACCTCTTTCAGTTAAAATCTCAGCTACTTCTTTAATTGTACGTGATATCAAAGCTTTTTCAAAATCTGATGTTGTATAAATCTTTGTTTCATCCATATATAAACACCGCCTTACCAATACAATATTATTGTATCAAAATTTGAATATTATTTCAATATAAAAAACTAGATTGCTCTAGTTTTAATTAATGCACTACCTTCATTCATAGCTATATTATCATCTAGTTTTTCTAAGGCAATTTGATATATAGGCTCTAAAACAGCATTACCTGTTTTTTCATACAATTTTTCAATTAAATGTTCATCACGTATTTTTTTCAATACTGATAACAAATTAGTTTGATTAATAAAATCCATACGAACTAGATGTCCGACATTTGCTGTCCATTTACCCTGATGAACAATTTCACGTATAGATGGTAACGCACCTTGTTTAAATAATTCAACTAATTCTAAATCAATAGGATCTAAAGTAGTCATAGTCTTGATGGAACCATTAGCTAATCTTCTTAAAATATCTAATCTATCAGCATCTTGTACGATAGCTAAATTAGTCACTTTTAAAATATTTCTTTCTTTAGAAGTACGATATGATTGAAATAAATCCTTTAAATCATAACATTTAAAAGCAGATAAATATCCTTCATCAATTTGTGAAACTAAATCTTTATTTATTTTAGAATGATTTCTAATTGTTTCAAGTATATCATAATCATATCTTCGTGTATCAGGAATTAATTCTCCCAATAAATCTCTCATTACGAAAGCACCTAAATCGCCATGATCACTCATACCATTAAAGTATTGACCTATTTTTTCATCTTCTAAAGTGCCTGTCACTCTTAATTGTTCAAATCTTCCAATATCATGAAATAAGCTTTCCAATTCCAACAATCTTTTAAATGATGCACCATATTTTGTAAACTCATTATCTATTCTTAGAGCCTCATCTAAAACAGCTAATGAATGTTTTTGTTTTAAAATATATCCTTTTTCATTTTTTGAATCATCGATATATTTATTGGTATAATCTTTAAATACCATAACTTGTTCTTTTTTACTTTTAATATCCATAAAATATCCCCCTAAATGTGCTTTATATAAAAACTAGATAATATCTAGTTTCTCATATTTTTACTTATCATAACTAACTCGTTAGTTAAGTATTTGATTCTTTCAGTAATACGTTTAGCCTTAACTTTCTCTACCCCATCTTTAGTTATTGATAAATGTGTTTCCAATTCATCAATCGTTAAATTAGAAGTTATAAAAGTAGCTAAATTATTATCCATACGATATTGTAATATCGGACATAATATCTCATCTCTTGACCATGCTGTTGTGGCTTCGGAACCCAAATCATCAATTAATAATAAAGGTACTTTTTTTACATATTCAAATTTTTCTTCATAATCAGTATCAAAAGATGTTTTTAAATCTCTTAAATATTCTGGCCAAAACACAATAGCACTTTTAATATTCTTCTTAGCTAGTTCATTAAAAGCAGCTACTATAATATATGTTTTACCACACCCAAAATTACCACTTAAATATAATCCTTTAGATGGATTATTAATAAAATCTATCATGTAAACAATAGCTTCCTTACGTGACGCTAAACGTTTATCAACTTTGTCCCATGTTATATCATTATATGATGGTGTATTGAAACATTTAACATTTTTAACATAAGCATATTCTTTATCATGTTTATTTTTATACTTACATGGCTTATAACAAAATTCAATTTTAGTATTAATAGTCTTAGGTAAATAAGCATAACCTAACATTTTATTCTTACAATCATTTAATCCTGGACAAGATAAACAATGATTATATTCATCAAAACTTTCTAGCAAAGAAGTTGTATACTTCATAGCTAAATCATCAGATACTTTGATTTTATCTAAAAAGTTTTCAAAATCTTTATCTTTCTTAGCTTCATTAAATGAATCTTTTAAAGCTTTATTATCATATTTTAATTCTTTGCCTATATTTATCATTTAATACCACCCTCTAGTTTTTCTATTTCTTCTAAAGATAACAATTCCTCATCTATATTCTTAGAAAACCATTCTGGATCACTTTCAATAACTTTAGGTTTACTTGTTTTATCATACGTTTTGTTATTTTCAGATATAGCCATATCCATAGCATCACTAACTGTTACTATTTTACTTCTTTTCCATTGCGCTGAAGTTTGTTCAATAAACTTTTTAACTAATTTATTATTACATTTCTTTAATGCATAATCAATTAATACATTTACAACACCAGGCGTATGACCTTGTTCAACTAATAAATATTCAATCAATCTTAGATCGGTATTAGTAGGTTTAGAACCTTGTTTTAAATATAAAAATTCATATGGTTGTGTTGTTTCAAATTGATTAATTAATTTACTTCTCTTACTATTGGATACCTCTTTTTGACGTAAGCATAAAGGTTGAGCCTGGTATACAATCTTAGGTACTTCACCTTTATGTTCAAACTTATAATAATTACGACAATTATCTTTTAACAATTCTTGATTAATTCTTTTATCTTCGATACTGTTAATTATTATTTCACTCATTTGCTCGTTATTTAAATTATAAACAAACGCTAAACTGTATATTAATTCTCTATCCTTAGTAGTAATATTTTTAACATTTAAAATATCTTCGCTTATTAAGCTTAATACCTCATTAAAATTAATAGTAGGCTCAAACGATAAACCTAAATGGTTAGCTTTTTTAATATTTTTATTTTCTTCTTTTTCACTTGATATAAAAGAAAATACATCTTTAAATGAGCAAGAAATATTCTTATACTCTTTTAGATCAATTTTGGGTAAAGTAAATAATTCAATGATTCTTTTATATTCTTTTTTACTTACATTATCATAAAGAGCTGTGGATAAAACTGTGTTATTAATAAATTCATAACTACTTAGTGGGTTATATATTTCATATACATAACTATTAACCTCACCTTTTTTAACATATGTCTTAATTAAACCAATAGCTTCAAGTTTTTCCCTTGCTTCTTTGATATCCTCTAAACGCATCTGCATATTATTAACTAAGTCACTATGTGTATTACCTTGTGAACTGATTCTATTTTTATCCAAATATCCCAATAAAGTTATATATAGATTAACAGCATAAGACCCTATAATAGGTTGATATAAAATAGTTAATACCATTTGATCTTGTGATGTGAAAACACTCTTATTTATAACAACAAAATTATCTAATGGCAACAATGCATTAACCATAATATCAACCTCCACTTCCATTAAATATAATAACATATTTTTTAAATAAAACAAAGACTTTTATACCTAAAATAAAAATGTAAAGTTTACTATACTTTACATTTATACTAACATCAATATCTCTTCTTTTATCTTGTCGTCTAGATCAACAATTATTTTTTCAATTTTATTTCTCTTTTCCATTAACTTAAGTTTTTCCTCATAGAATACTAACTTATCCAATGCTTCTCTTAAAGCTTTATGTACCGCGTTACGACTTATACCATTATTTTCACTTATTTCACTTAACGTTAAATTGTCAAAATAATAATCTTGAAAGTATTCTATTTGTTTGTCTGTTAATAAATCACCATAATAATCAAACAAAGTTATTAAATATAATCTATCTTCCATTAAGCAAATAAGGAAGTAGCTATAATGACAATACCTAAACCTAAATAGATATATGTCATATATTTTCTTTTATAAACAGTTTGATTATTATAAGCTATAACAAACATTAACACACCAATAATAATTTGGCATACCATATATAATTCTTTACTAAATAAACTAGCTACACCAAAAGATAACAAGAAAATAGATAACGCTATTTGTAAAAGCATTGTTATTTGATGTATAACATCCATTTCAATTTTTCTATTCTTCATTTTCTCCTCCAAATAATCCATAAATATATTTTTCAATATCGAAGACTCTTAAATCTTCTTCTTTTTCACCTAAACCAACAAATTTAACTGGTATATCAGTATTTTCCTTAATAGCCAGAACAATACCACCTTTAGCTGTTCCATCTAATTTAGTTAACACAATACCTGTTATATTGGTGATTTCTTTAAATTGTTTAGCTTGAACAATTCCATTCTGCCCTGTTGTAGCATCGATAACCAATAAAGTTTCATGAGGCGCTGAAGGAATGATTTTACCAATAACTTTGTTAATTTTATCTAATTCATTCATTAAATTAACTTTATTTTGTAACCTGCCAGCTGTATCAATAAGTACGACATCATAGTTCTCATCTTTAGCTTTATTTAAACCGTCATATATAACTGAAGCAGCATCCTTAGAATCACTGTACACAACATCACAAGATGTTTTTTTACCCCACTCTTGAAGTTGTGGTATAGCACCAGCTCTAAAAGTATCACCTGCTACAAGTAGTACTTTTTTACCTTCCTTATTTAACTTGTAAGCTATCTTACCAATACTTGTTGTTTTACCAACACCATTGACACCTACAAATAAGATAACCGTAGGTCCTTCTTTACTATAATTGATTTTATTAACAATAATTTGATTATTAACATATATAATAAACATTTCATCAATAATAATATCCATTAAATCTTTAGAATCAGCAATATTTTCATGTTTAACTCTATATTTTAATTTATCAATAAAACTCATAACAGTATTAACACCTATATCAGCCATGATAAATATTTCTTCTAATTCTTCAAAATATTCATCACTTACTTTTTTATATTTACCATTAAGTAAACTTATTTTATTAACAAATTCCTTACTTGTTTTTTCTAAACCAACTTGATATGCATCTAATTCTTTATCTTTCTTAAATACATTTTTAAACTTATCAAAAAATGACATTTTTACCTCCCAAGATGTACATTATATACTTCACATGGTATATTTTTACCCTTAACATAATTAGCAGCTTTCATTCTTAAGTCTTTATTTATATCGATACTATTTAATGTACCAAATAATCCATTAAATTGAACACTTGTCTCAAATATAGCATATAAACTATTTAAAACAGCCTCTTTGAAATCAGGTACAACCGCACCTATGTAATGACAAGTTACAGTACAACCATTATCTCTAAAATCAGCTGTCATAACAACAATGTTTTTGCACATATAATATATTGTAATATTACTATCATCTAAAGATTTACCCATTATACTAGCTTTAATTTCAGTATTCATATAACCACCTATATACATTATATCAGACTTTAATTTTTTTTACTACACTAA
>JAEEYW010000002.1 GCA_016288305.1 Caryophanales bacterium
ACTATTTGTATATAATGTAATAACTATTTCTTTATTAACATATTTGATATTAAAATGAGTTGTTAAATTCATAGCTTCAATTAATAACTTATCACCTTTTACATTATCAGATATTTCTTTTGGTAAATATATTTCTACTAATCTATCTGTTTGATTTACTCTTTTTATATTGTATTTAGCAGCTATTTTTTCAAACCATTCTTCATACATATATACCAGCATATCTTCATTAATTTTACCAAAACGATCTTCTAATTCTTCTTTTATTTCCAATAATTTTGCATATGAATCAATTTCATTGATTTTTTGATGAATTTCAATTTTAACATCTTCATCTGTTACATAATCATCATTAATATGCGTAGCAACATTGAGTAAAGATGTATTACTTTCATCTTCTTCAATAACTTCTTCACCTTTTTGGCGTTTTATTTCATCTTCAATCATTTTCATATATAAAGAAACACCAACAGCATCAACAAAACCAGCTTGAGAAGAACCAAAGATATCACCAGCTCCACGAATGTTTAAATCACGCATTGCAATTTTATAACCACTACCTAACTCAGTAAATTCCTTTATAGTATTAAGTCTCTTAATAGCTATATCATTTAACATTTTATTCTTTTCATACATTAAATAGGCGTATGCAACTCTATCACTACGACCTACACGACCACGGATTTGATATAATTGACTTAATCCAAAATTATCTGCATCATGGACTATTAAGGTATTAACATTTGGTATATCAATGCCACTTTCAATAATAGTTGTACATACTAAAATATCATATTTATAATCAATAAAATCATTCATGATGTCTTCAAGTTCATTTTTTTCCATTTGACCATGGGCAAAAACTACTTTTGCATCCCTAATTAGTTCTCGAATATGATTAGTAAATTTTTCAATTGTATCAATTCTATTATAAAGAATAAAAATTTGTCCATTACGAGATAGTTCCTTATAAATAGCGTCCTTAATTAAAAAGTCATCTTCACTAGCAACATAGGTTTGAATTGGATATCTATTTACTGGTGGAGTATCTATGATTGATAAATCTCTAAGACCCGCCAAGGACATTTTAAGAGTTCTAGGTATTGGAGTTGCACTTAAAGTTAAAACATTAACATCACTTTTCAATTCTTTTATTTTTTCTTTATGAGCAACACCAAATCTTTGTTCCTCATCTATAACAAGTAATCCTAGGTTTTTAGCCTTAACATCATCACTTAAAATTCGATGGGTTCCAATTAATATATCTATTTTGCCATTAGCATAATCTTGAAGTATTTTCTTAGCTTTACCAGCAGTAATATGTCTATTTAATAATTCTATTTCTATTGGCCAATTCTTAAACCTATCTTTGGCAACATTGTATTGTTGCTTAGAAAGAATAGTTGTAGGACATAAATACATAACTTGTTCATTATTTAGCACAGTTTTAAACATAGCCCGCATTGCTACTTCTGTTTTACCAAAGCCAACATCTCCACATAATAATCTATCCATTGGAATATTTCTTTTTAAATCACCATTAATCTCAACAATTGATTTACTTTGATCCTTAGTTAATTCATAACTAAATTCAGATGCAAATACGTCTTCTTCTGGATAATCTTTATATGGTTTTTTAGTTAATTCCAACCTTTTTTGATATAGTTTTATTAATTCTTTTGATATATCAGTAACTTTACTAGAAATATATCGCTTAGTCTTTTCCCAAGTAGAGCTACCTAACTTATTAATTCTTGGAGCTACTCCATCTTTACCCGTATATTTATATATCAAATTTATTTTTTCAACAGGTACATACACTTTATCAGTACCTTCATAATAAATTGTTAGAAAATCTTTAGGACATCCCCTTACATTTAGAGTTGTTAATCCACGATATATACCAATACCATGGGCTATATGAACAACATAATCTCCATTCTCTAACTGATTAAAGTTTTGTATTTTCTTACCTACATGGAAATTATTTTTATAATTAGATATTTGATGATTATTTTCTTCAATATCGTTTTCTGAAATAATTACATATTTATCTAAAATAAATCCCTTAGGAATACTTTTATAAACAATCTCTGCACTTGGTATTAAATCCCTAATAATATTTGCTTGCCTCTTACTACTTAAATAAAATATAACTTTCTTTCCAACTGCAACATAATCATTATAATCCTTGACTAAACGTTCAAAATTAGAATTATAGTTTATTAATTCTTTAGTTTTTAAATTATTACCATCTGTAGCAAAGAAATTTAAATAAACTCGGTCATCATCCGGAATATCTTCAAATTCATACATTATTTTAGAATAAGTACCATTATTTTCTTGATAAGCAATAATATCATCCAATAATTTAATGTAAGAAGCTTTTATTTGCTCTTTATCTACGTAAATAGTTACTGGATTATTAACATAATCAAATAATGAACTTTTGCTCTCACTCTCAACCTCATCAATAGCTTTTATTTTTATTTCACTAGTTTCATTTAATGATATTTGGGTTGATTCATCAAAATAACGCAAATCACTTATTAAATTACCATCAAATTCAATTCTTATTGGGTGTATTTCATCAATTGGATACAAATCAACTATAAAACCACGAACTGCATATTCTCCACTCATTGTTACTAATGATTCTCGATGATAACCAAGATTTTCCAATTCATTAATTAAATTATCTCTTTTAATATCCTTGTTTTTGTTGATAACTAAAGAGTTATTAACATTTTTATTTGGTAAATATTTTAAATACCCCATCAAATTAGTTACAATTATATAATCTTGTTTTTCCCTTAATTTATCTAGAGTTTCTAACCTTTTATATTTTAGTTCCGGACTAGATGCATAAAAATACGATGATAAAAAATCATCCATTGGAAACAATAAAACATTATTATTCAATGAGGACAAAGTATTGTATATTTTATTTGCTTCATATAATGAACTAGTTAAAACAATTATATTTCTTTTTAACTTTTCTTGTAATTTTAGAATATAAAAAACACCCAGCTCGTGCGTTAAGCCGGAGGTAACAGTACCTAAATCATATTTAAAATATTCATCTAAAAAATTCATATTAACCTACTTTGTATTATATTTATTCATTGTTTTATCTGCCCCATTAATAATAAATGAATCAATAATTTCATTAAAAGTATCCATATTAGCTACTATTTTATTTAAGTCTTCTTTAGAAAATTTACCTAATACATAATCAATTACTGGTATATCATTTGATGAACTAATACCTATTTTTAATCTTAAAAAATCCTCACTATTTAAAGAACTAATAATGGATTTAATACCATTATGACCACCAGAACCACTATGTTTTTTTAACTTAAAACATCCAACTTCTTCATCTAAATCATCTTGAATAACCAAGATATCATTAATATCAATATCAAAATAATTAACAAATTGTTGAACAGCAATACCTGAATTATTCATATATGTCTTTGGTTTAACAAAATAAACTGTTTCATTATTAATTAATTTTTTACAATACATTGAATTAAATTTTTC
>JAEEYW010000034.1 GCA_016288305.1 Caryophanales bacterium
AATGCTACAATATCAAAATGTGTTAAATAAATAATCAAAGACGCAATACTTAAGAATGGTCCATATGGTATTTCATGATTATTTTTACTTTTTAATATAATTAAAGCTACAGGAAAAGCTAAGAATGCTGAGACAAAGATTGTTATAATAGACATATCCCATCCTATTAAAAATCCTATAACAAGCATTAGTTTAATATCTCCGCCACCCATACTCTCTTTTCTAAATACCAAATCGCCGAAAAGCTTAATCAATAACATGATAGCGCCTGCTATCAAACCATTTATTAAAGATGATAATAAAACATCAAATCCTTTAATAAAAAATGTTTCTATTATAAGTAATAAACTAAATACTAATAATACACTATCTTCAATTATCATGTAGTAAAAATCACTTAATATAACAATAACAATCATTGAAATATACGTTAAAGCAATAAGTAATTCAAAGGAAATACCAAAAGATAAATAAGCTAAAACAAATAATGTACCACATATCATTTCAGATAAAGGATAAAACCATGATATTTTAGTCTTACAATCTGTACATTTTCCTTTTTGTAATAAAAAAGAAAAAATGGGAATCAATTCCCACGCTTTCAGTTTATGTCCACAATTTGGACAATGACTAGATGGAAATACAATTGATATACCCTTTGACACTCTATACGCAACAACATTATAGAATGACCCAAATATTGTTCCTAATACAAACAATCCTATAATTATACTGATTTCCATCTGTGCACCTCCATTATGCTTGTATAGCTCCGTAAACATTAAACATTGGTATAACGATAGATAATACTATACCACCAACAACAACTGTTAAGAAAATAATTAATGCTGGCTCAACAAATGTTTTAATTCTTGTAACTATATTTTGATGTAATTCTTGATAATAAGCTGAAACTTTTGACATCATTTCAGGTAATTGACCTGTCATTTCACCAGTCTTAATCATTTCATAAGCTGGCATTGGGAAAGCCCAATGATTTTCAAAGGCTAATGATATTTTTTCACCCTTAGCTAAGTTGTCAATTGTTTCAAATATCAATGACTTATAAACCTCGTTATTAGTCAATTTTTTAAGGATATCCATACTATCTGTGATGAAAACGTTATGCGCTAATAAGGAAGCAAATGTTTTAGTAAACATTGTTACTTCGTTATATATAATAACGTTCTTAACAACTGGTATATGCATTAATACCCATTGTACAGCAGATTTAAATGCTTTAACATTTCTATATAGATATATAAATGCAAAAATAATTGCAAATATAGATATAATTAATACTAAATAATGATGTTGCAAGAAATCACTCATATTCATAACCATAATAGTAATACCTGGTATCTTAGCTCCATCGATGCCTTCATAAATAGATACAAATTTAGGTACAACGTATACCATAATGAATATAACAGCAGCTATAGCCATAATGAATATTATAGCTGGATAAGTCATAGCCGTAATCATTTGTTTTCTTGTCTTATCAATTTCTGTAAAATATTCAGCCATATCATCCAAAACTTCAGGTAATTCACCAGTCATTTCAGATGCCTTAACCATGTTTATAAACAATCTTGGGAAAGCTTCACCTTGCTTATCCATAGCTTGTGAGAAACTATCACCCATAGATAAGTCATATACGACAGATCTAAATATTCTTGAATAACTACTATCTTTAAATTGCTTAGCTAGTATTTTAAGTGCTTCAACTAATGTAATACCAGCTTTTAAATAAGTAGATAACTGTGTTGTAAAGAAAATCAAATCTTTTGTTTTAATCTTCTTTCTATTAACAGATGCTCCACTACCATACATTAATCTAATCCATGCATTGGTTTCAATACTATAAACTTCATTACCTTCACTTAATAAGAATGAGTGAACTTCTACTTTAGAATATGCAGGAAAATAACCTTTAACTATTTTACCATCAGGGCTTTTAGCCACATATTTATACATGATTTTTTCAGAAGTCTTTTCAGCATCTTTGCCTTCAAAATCTAGCAATAAAGCTTGTCTATTAATATCATTTTTCTTTTTATTATGAAAACGTTTTTTAAATTTACTAAACCAATCAGCAATTTTTTTAGAAGTATTAGGTTTTTCTAATTTTACCTTGTCATTAATATATAGTTCCTTAGAAGGTCTCTTAGCCTTCTCTAAAGCTTCTTGTTTTCTTATTTGCGCTAAACGTTTTTTATTTTCCTCTTGAATCTTTTTATTTTTTTCTTTAATTTCAAGATTAGCTAAGCGTTTGATTTTTTCCTTATCATTTTTTTTCGCTACTTTTTCAGGACGTGGTCTAGTAATAACTTTACCAATAAGTACGAATGGGAAAGCTATACCATAAGCTACATATTTAGCAAAACGATACACACCATAACTTATAACAACAAAACCAATTCCGATAGATTTAATAAAGCGATATAAGCAATATGATAATAAAATATAACTAAATAAAATACCTTTGGTAACTAATATAGCAAAGTTAGCTACAATATATGCAAAAGTATATATTGTAAAGAACAATCCTAAGTTAAACCACCTAATAAATTTGAATACAATCTTTATAATTGCTACCAAAGCATTATACACAAAAACAAATGGTAACATATAAACCGGTCTATGCAAGCTATCACCACGCTATCCTTATTTATCTTTTATAAATAAATTATATCATAATTTATAAAAATGTAAAACCTTTTTTTAAATTTTCATATACTATTTTAGAAAGGAAGATATGATGAATTACTATCCTTACTTTAATAATATGCCCTACATGGCCGCAAAACCGAGCTTATTTAAAAGTCTTTTTGGCAAAATTAACTTTGGTTCAATATTAAATGGTACACAAAAGACATTAAATATTGTTAACCAAACGATTCCATTAATCAAACAAGCTAAACCAGTATTCAATAACGCTAAAACAATGTTTAAAGTCATCAATGAATTTAGAAAACCTGATATAAATACGGAAACAAAAATGGTTAAACAATCAGAAAAATCATATGGGCCAACATTTTTTCAATAAAAAACCACTATACAGTGGTTTTACTTTTTATATACTATTTTTTGCTGTCGCTTTTCTTTCTTAATTCTGTGTTCAAAATTTTCTTACGCATACGGAAACTTACAGGTGTTACTTCAACTAATTCATCATTATTAATATAATCTAAACAAACCTCTAGGCTTAATAATCTTGGACGTTTTAAAACAACAGTATGGTCAGATCCGGCAGCACGTGTATTAGTTAAGTTCTTACCCTTAACAACATTAATAGCCAAATCATTAGTATGATTATTCTCACCAACAATCATACCCTCATATACATCAGCGCCAGGTTCAATAAACATTACGCCACGATCTTCTAATTGACCCAAAGCATAAGCTGTAGCTTTACCATTTTCCATAGAAACTAATACACCTTGTTTTCTTTGACCAACAGTTGAGCCAGCCATCTTACGATATTCTTTAAATGTATGATTAATAATACCATAACCTTTTGTCATAGTCATAAAATCAGTAGAAAAGCCAATTAATCCTCTTGAAGGAACAATATAGTTCAATCTTGTTTGACCATCTCTACTAGTCATATTTTCCATGACACCTTCTCTATTACCTAAAGCTTCGATAATAGCACCTACATATTCATCAGGAGTATCAATAGAAACATCCTCAAAAGGTTCGCATTTAATACCATCTATTTCTTTAACTATAACTTCAGGTTTAGAAACTTGTAATTCAAAGCCTTCTCTACGCATATTCTCAATTAAAATAGATAAATGTAATTCACCTCTACCAGAAACAATAAATGCTTCAGAGTTTTCTGGATCAGGTATAACTTTCAAAGATACATCTCTTTCTGTTTCTTTCATTAATCTTTCTTCAATTTTTCTAGCCGTTAATAATTTACCATCTTTACCGCAGAATGGTGATGTGTTAACACCAAAAGTCATTTGTAATGTTGGTTCATCAATTCTAAGTAATGGTAAAGCTTCTTCTTTACCAACTGTACATACAGTTTCACCAACTTCAATATCAGGTAATCCGGATATAGCAACCATTTCACCAGCCGAAGCTTCTTGAACTTCAACACGTTTTAAGCCTATAAAACCATACATTTTTTGAATTCTAAATTGTTTTATAGAGCCATCTCTACGTACACATGATACCATTTCGTTAACTTTAACTTTGCCTCTTTTAACAGTTCCAATGCCAATTCTTCCAACGAAATCATTATAATCTAATAATGCTGGCTGAAATTGGAAACCGCCATCTAAACTAACATTAGGCGCAGGTATATAATTTACAATAGCCTCTAATATTGGATCCATTGTAGGCTGTTGTGTTTCTAATTCAGGATGAATACTAGAAGTACCAGCCAAGCCTGATGCATATATTACTGGGAAGTCCAATTGATCTAAATCAGCGCCTAACTCGATAAACAAATCTAATACCTCATCTACTACTTCTTTAGGACGAGCTGTTGGCTTATCTATCTTATTTACAACAACAATTGGTGTTACCCCAGCCTCTAAAGCTTTTTTTAATACAAATCTTGTTTGTGGCATTGTACCTTCATATGCATCTACAACCAATAAAACACCATCAACCATGTTCATGATTCTCTCTACTTCGCCACCGAAATCAGCATGGCCTGGAGTATCAACGATATTAATACGGTATCCATCATAATTAATAGCTGTTGTTTTAGCTAAAATAGTAATACCTCTTTCTCTTTCAATATCATTTGAATCCATTGAAGAAGTTTCCTCATTATCTCTAAATGTTCCAGACATTTGCAATAACTTATCAACTAATGTTGTTTTACCATGGTCAACATGCGCAATTATAGCAATATTTCTAATTTTTTCCATAAAACACTTCCAATCAACTGTGTCATTATATCATTTTTTTATGGAATTGTAAATATTTATTAATAAAATATTGCTATATTTATTGCATATTATATACTAAGTATTCTTGACTACTTTTACTATCTTCTAACTTAGCTTGTCTACTACCTATAAATGTAACTCCAATCATAAATACAATAAATAGAATAACAGTTTTACTTTTTAACATTTCTTTCATAAATACCTCCTCGGGTTATCCCCTTTGACAATAACAATATATCACGAACTAACATTCGTGTCAATACTATTTTTCGAATATTTGTTTGACAAATGTATATTTGTATGTTAAAATGTAAATGAGATGTTAAAAGGAGGATTTATATATGGAAAAGCTAACTTCACAACAAGAAAAAATGCTAGATAAAATAAAACAATACCTTGTAAAAAGAGGATATGCACCAACAGTTAGAGAGTTATGTCAAGAAATGGATTTATCTTCTACAGCAACAGTACAAGTTCATTTAAATAATTTAGAAAAAAAAGGATATATAAGAAAAGAAGACGGAAAAAATAGAACTATTGAGTTATTAGTAGATAATGAATACTTACCAAAAAGTGAAAACATTGTAGAAGTACCCCTACTTGGTAAAATCACTGCAGGTAATCCTATTGAAGCTATTGAAAGACCTGATGAATACTTTTCACTACCATCTTATTTAATACCAAATAATAAAGATGTATTTACATTATTAGTAAGTGGAACAAGTATGATTAATGCTGGTATATTAGATGGTGACATTGTTATTGTAGAAAGAAGAAATACAGCTAATAATGGTGAAATCGTAGTCGCTATGACAGATGAAAATGAAGTAACTTTAAAAACTTTTTATAAAGAAAAAGATCATATTAGATTACAACCAGAAAATGATAGTATGGAGCCATTTATTTTTGATAACGTTACTATCTTAGGTAAAGCTATTGGATTATATAGAAAAATATAAAAAAACAAAAAGTGTTGGAAATTAGCCAACACTTTTTTAATATTTAATTAAACGAGACCCGACGAAGACAATACTATCACTAGACGCACTATCCAAAGTCCAACACCACAAGCCGGCATAACTGTAATTATACCAACGACCGCCGACAAGGACTATTCTATTGCCTGTATTTTGACTATAATAATCTGTTACTACATTAGTTCCTACTTCCGTTGGAAAGGCAAATAAGGCATTATTACTATCATATCCTAATGTTTTAATATTTCCATTAGCTATTGCATTAGTATATCCTATTTTTTGATAAGATCCATCAAATTTATCTACCGCATAATCATTTTTATCGGTTGATACATATGCTATATTATCTTTAATATTTATACCATCTACAAATTGCCATATATGGCCAAAGATGTCTTCCATTCCTCTATATATCATACTATGTTTGCCATCATTATTTAATGTTCCTGATTTCATTCCTAAACTATTTGCTCCACCAGAGGCTGTTAAACCATTTGAAGCTGTTCCTATTCTATAATCTACAGCTATATTTACTGCTGCTCCATTAAAATAGATAGCTGTTCCTGTTACGCCATTCGCACTATAGCTTTCCTTTTTCGTTATTGCTCTACTTACTGCCACATCAGTTCCCCACGAGCTTGTTTTACCTATGTTAATTATTTGTCCTACAGCAAAGTTATTAGCCCTTGATGTTTCAATAACAATTCTATTTGTACTGTTTTCAGCTATTAATGCCTTATCATTATCATCTGTACGATATTTTGTTATGCCTTCACCTAATTTAGATTGTGAGTTATAATCAGCATATTCTACTAAATATAGCATTTGAATTAATAGATAATGATAATCCATTTGGCCGAATTCACTACCTAATTTATTTGATTCGGTTCTGAACCATGTTATATTTTGTTGTACTTTTGGAAATGCACCACTTTTAGAATGTAATTTAGTATCATAACTTGATGTATATCTCCCTACTGAAAATTCTTCTGATTTACTATATCCAGGTAATGGATATTTTGATATTGATTGATATTCTATTCCATTCTCTTGCCATCTTTTATAATAGAAAGTTGGTATTTTAGTTAATACTTCTCCATTACTTCCATCAAATTTAAACTTTGTATCACCATAATAAGCTGTTACTTTCTTTGTATTTGTATTATAGTTATAACTTATAATGTCACTCCATGGATATACATTATCAAAATCATTTGTAACTGCACTGCCATCTTTTGTAGCATTGGCTACTTTACCAACGTTATCATCCATTCTAGTCCAAATTGATGATGTAGCCGCTAGTTCTCTTTTAACAGTGTATTTAACGTCCATTTCATCATAGTTATCTGTATCTACTAAGTCATACAATACACCATTATATACTACATTTCTACCGTTACTTTTAACTAAGATAAAATCAACTTTATTAGAATAGTCTACTTTAACTACTTCTGCCTTTTTAGTATCTACCATAGTAGCTAACTCTTCTAAAGTTATTCCATCCTTACATGAGTTACTAGATCCATCTAATTGATTCATCATACCACTTGCTTGACAATAATTATTAACTGCTTCAACAATTCTTTGTGTTTCAGTATAAGCTACTGAATCCTTTGAATCATTTATAACATCAATTACTATTGGTGTAGCTATTAAAGCTATAACAGACAATATAATTATTACAGCTAACAATTCAATTAATGTAAATCCTTTTTTCATATATCTCACTACCTTTATATCTATGTTTAAATTATAACAAAAAAGTATTGATTTAATCAATACTTTACTTATATTTCTTTCGATGTGCACTAAGATGTATTACAAATACTAAAGATACAAATATCAATATTGAAGTTACAATAATTGGAAATTTATTATCATTATCTTCACTATCTTCATTTTTTAAAACAGATTCATTCAATCTAATAACAAATTCATCTTCACTAGAATATAAGAATTTTTCTTTAGCGTATCTTACAACATATTCAGGATCATTTAATTTAATCATTTCATTTTTAAGATAAGCCTTTTCTTCATTCAAATGATATAATTCATTATTCAAACTACGTTCCTCGTTTTTTAAACTAAAATACTTATAGACATAACCAAATAAAGTAAAGCAAAAATAACCTATGGCAAAAAGAGAAACAATGCCAAAAGTCATAAGTCTTCTTCGTGATTTTCGTGATACTTTCTTAGCCATACCCTATCCTCCAAAAGAATTATATCATTTTTTAAACAACATTACAATTCTTTTAAAGAATTTAAAAGCAAGTATTTCTAAAAAATATCCTAAGAAAAAAGCAATTAAATAATATGTATGAATAATACCATTATTCATTTTACAAAGAAAATAAAAATATAAAGCCGCTGATAAAAAACTAAATACTAAAGATATAACAGTTTGAATAAATATATTATATTTAGTAATAAATTTGAACACATCAATCAAAATAAAGAATATAAAACCAAAAACAAAAGAAAAGAAAAACGTTATCATTTGTAAATGTAATGGCATCATTTAAATAATTTACTAAACACCCCTTCTTCTTTTTTGACACTATCAACATATGTAACACTACTAGCAACACCTTTAATAGATACATTACCTTGATATGTATCAAGTTTGATCATTTCTAAATCTTTGCCTTTAATAACAATGTTACCCATCGTTGTTTCTAATAAGAATTCCTCATTATCAAAACTATCAATCTTTTTAACGCCTGTTATAATAATATTCTTACGTTCGTTAATAGTAATATTATGGTTTAAACTAACTAAACTATCTACCTTGTCCATTAAATTGCCTCCTGATTAAGCATATGAACAAAAAAACTAAATATAACAAAAAAACGCATTATTCTGCGTTTTTGTAAGCTTCTAAAACTTTTTCTTCGAACATCTTACGAGTTTCTTGATTAATTGGATGTGTTATATCACGATATTCACCATTAGCTTTTTGACGGCTTGGCATTGCTATAAATAATCCGTCATTTCCTTCAATGATTCTAATATCATGAATAGCTAGACAGTCATCAACAACAACTGATGCTTTACCTTTCATTCTTGAATTTTCTTTTTCTTCTCTGCGAACTGTAACTGATGTAATCTCCATCTAAACTCTCTCCCTTCAGTATGTATTACAACTTAAGTATATAATATTTTTTATTAAAATGCAATACTTAAAAATCTATTTTAATTGTATTGGTAAGAATATCAGAATAGCTAAAAGAACGGCATTCTTTACCATGTAATTCAATCAAAAATATATTTTGATATAATTCCTTAACGACACCATTATACTTTTCATACTTATTCCTGCCTAAATTATATTTGATAACAACCTCTTGACCTATATAATCATTAAGCTTGCCACGTATCTTCTCTATCATCTAGGATACCCCACATACATTGTTCCTTTGGTAATAACGCCACCTAAACCATTCTTACCATACTTAGTGGTTTCTAATATTGATTTAATATCAATATCACAATTAGCATCAGATAAGCTCATCTTAGTAGCAATAATAGCAGGATCTAAAGCATGAATATTAATTCTTTTAGGACTACTAGCAAAATTAGCACCTGCTTTAATAAGTTCCTCATAATTAGATTGGCAAGCTCCAGCTATAATGATCAATTTATCATGACTCTTTTCATACTTACGAGCTTCCTTAACAGCATTAACAAAATTAAGACTATTTTTATAAGCATTTAAATCATTGATACTACCTTTTTTCTTATAATAAGCATCATGACCAGTTATAACTAAAATATTAGGATTATATTCTTCTAAACATTTTTGAATATTTAAAGGGATATCATCTTCTAACATTTTAATACCCATAGCCCATATAGAAGCCTGTTTATAATAATCCAAACATCTATTTAAATAGTCACTATCACTATCGATATGTAATATCTTACCAGGTATATAGAAATAATCATCTCTGTTTAAATCAATATTTGGTTTAACCTTTTCCTCAAACCTTTTATTATCAATATCTTCATCAATATATTTAACCAAGTCAGATATATCACTATCAGCTATCAATCTAATATTAACACCTTTTAAATAACATATATTATCAACAATATCTGTTATTTCAAAGACTGTATCATTATGATATGACTTTCTAGTTACCAAATCTCCTATATTCAAACTATCACCCATAAAGTATATGCTTGAATAAACAAAAAAAGAAGTTTAAACTTCTTATTTTAATGCATCTAATAATTCAGCTTTTTTCATTGTTGAAGCACCAGTTACACCTTTAGCCTTAGCTAATTCTCTTAATTCTGCAACTGTTTTAGATGATAAATCTTCTTTAGCTTCTTTTTTAGCTGGAGCTTTAGTTTCAGCTTTTACTTCTTTAGTTTCAGCTTTAGCTACTTTACCATTTAAAGCGTCTTTAGCTACTTTTACTAATTCAGCAAATGCTTCTTTATTATCAATAGCGATTTCACTTAACATTTTTCTATTGATTTCAATACCTGCTTTAGCTAAACCATTAATGAATTTAGAATAACTAATTTCATTTTCTCTACATGCAGCATTGATACGAGTAATCCATAATTTACGGAAATCTCTTTTATTTTGTCTTCTATCTCTAAAAGCATATTTTCCTGAATGCATTACTTGTTCTTTAGCTGATTTGTATAATCTGTGTTTACTACCAAAATAACCTTTGGCTTGTTCCATTATTTTTTTATGTCTTGCACGTGCTACAGTGCCACCTTTAACTCTTGCCATAATTTACCTCCTTATAATAAATCCTTAATTCTCTTGTAATCACTGTTACTTAATACTGAAGCAGCTCTACCAGAACGGTTTGAAGCAGCGTTCTTTTTACCAGTATTATGTCTTGTTCCAGGATGACCGATTTTAACTGTTCCACCTGGTCTTACTTTACATACTTTTTTTGTTCCTTTATGTGTTTTCATCTTTGGCATAAATAAATCCTCCTATTTCTCTTTCTTTGGACCTAAAATCATTGTCATAATACGACCTTCTAATTTAGGTTCTTGTTCAACCATCGCTATATTCTCTTGAGCTTTAGCGAAACGTACTAGTACATCTTTACCTAATTCAGGATGAGCCATTTCTCTTCCTTTAAAGCGAACTGTAGCTTTTACCTTATGTCCTTTCTCTAAATACTTAGAACTATTATTTACTCTCGTATTAAAATCATGGACATCAATTGTAACAGATAACCTGTACTCTTTCATTTCCAAGTTTGTCTCTCTTTGTTTCTTTAAGTTTTCTTTATCTCTTTTTTTGTTCTCATATTTGAACTTATTGTAATCCATTATTTTACAAACTGGTGGATTACCATTTGGGTTAATTAAAACTAAATCGAAACCTGCATAGTTAGCTAAAGTTAATGCATCTTTAATGCCTTTAGTACCTAATTGTTCTCCTTTTGGTCCAATAACCATTACTTCTTTTGCTCTAATTTGTTCATTTATAAACAAATCCTTACCTTTACTTGCGATAATTGACACCTCCAAATATATAAAAAAGGGTGAATACTCTTATCCACCCATAATAAACACATTAATTGGCTTACTAACCCATGACTACCCGTCATCAGGTGGAGTGTGGATACTCGCTTTCCTTTTTCATTACTTAATCATTATACCATTAATTATATGTTTGTCAATACTTTTTAGAACATTTATTTAATTAAAAACATAGCATCTTTTTCTTTTTGTATACCAGTAGTTTCTTGTTTTAATTTCTCAGCATTTTGCATCTCTATTAATTCTTTTTCCAATAATTTAGCTTCATAAATATTACGTTCATTACGTTCAAAATCATCAAATACAATAATTAAAGCACTATTCAATAAACTTATATCTGTTATCTTCGAAATATCATTATTTGGACGAAACTTTTGTAACGTATTAGTTTCCCCTTCTAATTCTATCTCACTACGATATTGCTTGTACTTAAACATCTTAGGTCTAACTAGTGGATGACCTATAAAATCAGTCATTTTAAGATCATTAAATTTTTCTTCTAATTGCTTTAGTAAATGACAAAAATACATTTTTCTTTCACATATAGTCTGTTGCATTAAACTAGTAAAATCTGTCAAAACACTAGATGATATATGAACATTCGATTCTACTAAAGATTGTATTCTATCATATTCCTTTTTCAATTTATTAGCCTTTATCTTAAAATCATCTTCAATTAAAATTGCTTTACTATATGATGTATTATATAAGTATTCACTTACTTCAAGAAATTCTTCATTTTTTAAAATATTATTTTTAATCATATTCATCACCAACTGCTGAATATTATAGCATTTTATATCTTTTTGTCAAAATTAATACTTTATTAAACGTGACCCCAAATGATTACCAGAAGTATTTGAAGAAATTTGAACATTTGTTGCATATAATCCTGCATTTGCTCTTACATAATTGCCACCAACCGCATAAATCAAATCGCCACCTTGTATTCTGTAAATATGATCCTTTACTCCATAATCGATAGATGTCATAACACTTACTGGTAAGGTAAATAAACTATATAACGGATCATATCCAAAATTCATAATTTTACCATTTCCAGAAAGCTGATAACCTATATGCTTATAGCATCCATCATATTTATTATCTTCATATTCTTCTTTATTTGAACACACATATATGTCATTATCATATACACTAACACCATCAACAAATTGCCAAAGCATGCCATATAAATCTTCCATACCACGATATATCATACTATGTTTTCCATCATTATTTAATGTTCCTGATTTCATTCCTAAAAAATCCGTTTGACCCATATATTGATAAAGTGAAAAAGCATATTCACCAAGTGATATATCTATAGGTGAACCATCAAAATATAGAGCTGTACCTACCACTCCATTTTCATTATATGGTTCTTTTTTTATTACCTTTCGATCAGAAAATAATGCTCCACTACTAATAGAATTGCCTATATTTAAATACTGTCCAACAATAAACTCGGCCGCACTCGCATTTGATAAAATGATACGATTTGTATTATTCTCAGCTACTAACGCCACTTCATTTTTTGACTGAGGTAAATAAGCAGGTCCCTTTCCTAACGTAGCTTGTGAATCATAGTCAGCATATTCAACTAAATATAACATTTGAATTAAGAAAATATGATAATCCATTTGGCCAAAATCTTCACCCAATTTATTTGACTCTGTTCTAAACCACGCAACTGTTTTATGAGCTTGAGGTAAAACTCCAGATTTTGAGTGTAAAGTGTCATCATATGAAGAAAGATATCTTCCTACTGAAAACTCCTCTGATTTACTATATCCTGGTAATGGATACTTGGATATTGATTGATATTCATATTCTCCATCTTGCCATCTTTTATAATAAAACTCTGGTATCTTAGTTAATACTTCACCATTACTTCCATCAAATTTAAAATTACTATCTCCATAATAAGCTGTTATTTGTTTCGTATTAGTATCATAATTATAACTTATGATATCTTTCCATGGATATATATTATCAAAATCATTTTGGACTATGCTTCCATCTTTTGTTGCATTAGCCACTTTACCTATACCATTATCTAATCTTTCCCATGCTGAGGAAGTGGATGTTAATTTTCTTCTTACCGTATATTTAACAGCAGTATCTTCTTCTACTTTGTTATAAT
>JAEEYW010000035.1 GCA_016288305.1 Caryophanales bacterium
ATAAATGATTATTATTAATTGAACGTTTTTTACATAAAATATGTCCTTTTTCATTATATAAATAACGAACAACATTATAAATATCAATATCAAGTTGTTTATAGAAATCTAGAGATATATCTATCATATCTTTTAGTTTAATATCACCTTTTTTATAACTTATTTCACCATCAACTATATCATTTCTAGACATAATTGAAAAACATAATCTCATAAGAAAAAGATAATAATCTTCATCTATAGTTTGTTTAACATCAAATTTTCTATTATTTATATTATTTCTTAAATTTGTAAAAATATTATAAAATTTTTTTTCAATAGAATTTAAACTATTTATTTTCACATCATCAAACATTGAATCATAACTTTCCAATGTTAATAATAGTTTTTCTTTTTCTAAATAGTTCTTACAATCTTTTAATGATTTTTTAACAAATTTTTTCCTATTTTTAATATCTTTTAAATCCCACATTTTATTATCCCCCTGACTAAAATATAGAATTTTATTTTAATGTATCTGTTGCTTTTGCAGTTAAACTTGTATCAGCAATTGCACCATTTTTATATGCAAAATATGCAGCTGCACCAATCATTGCTGCATTATCAGTACAATATTTAATTACAGGTACAGTTAAGTTAATATCGTTTTCATTACATAAAACTTCTAGTCTTTCTCTTAAACCTTTATTAGCTGCTACACCACCTGCTACTATTAAATTTTTCACATTATATTCTTTTAAAGCCTTCATTGTTTTTTTAGTTAATATTTCTACTACTCTATTTTGAAATGAACAAGCTAAATCCTTAACTCTTATTTCATTTCCTCTTTGTTCCTCATTATGAGCTAAATTAATAACAGCACTCTTAATACCACTAAAACTAAACGAATATGAATCATCATTTAAAGGTAATGGTAAATCATATGTATCAGAGCCTTCATGAGCATATTTATCAACTAAAGGACCACCTGGATACGGAATATTAAGTACTCGTGCAACTTTGTCATAACATTCTCCAACAGCATCATCCAATGTTCCACCAATTCTTTTAAAAGAATAATCTTTTTCCATTAAAACAATATCAGTATGACCTCCACTTACAATTAAAGCAAGTAAAGGAAATTCTAATCTTTTAACTAAATTATTCGCATATATATGTCCTGCTATATGATGAACTGGAATTAATGGTTTATTATGAATTAAAGCTAAAGTTTTAGCTGCTTCTACACCTATTAATAATGAACCAATTAAACCTGGTCCATATGTTACCGCAACTGCATCTATATCATTCATAGTCATATTTGCTTTAGTTAAACATTCTTCAATAACTAATGTAATATTCTCAATATGCATACGTGATGCTATTTCTGGAACTACACCACCATATGAAGCATGTGTATCCATTTGAGATAAAACAACTGTGGATATCTCTTTTTCACCATCTTCAATTATAGAAACACTAGTTTTATCGCAACTAGATTCTATTGCTAAAATTTTCATTTTATCACCTTCTAATCATAAGTAAACCATCTATATTACCATAATACTTTTCTCTTTTACTCACTACTTCAAAGCCTAATTTCTTATATAAATTAATCGCAGGTATATTATCTTCTCTTACTTCTAAAGTAATGTTTTCTGGATTTAAATTTATAATATTTTTGATTAGTTTTGTAGCTATTCCTTTACATCTATATTGACTGTCAACTACTATGTAATCAACTTCAAAACGGTTAAAAATGTCTTCATATACCAAAACAGCAACTAATTTATCATTAATATAATAACCATTTATTTTCAAATATGGATTAGATGTATTACCTACATTTTGTTTAAATTCTTTCAATAATTCTTGTATTTCTTCAATATTTTTAACTTCTTTTATCATTTAATTTTTCTTCAGCCTCTGTTAATTTTAAATAATTTGGATTTAATGCATGAGGATTTATTCCTGAATCATTTTTATGTTTATTTATAACTTTTAAAATATCAATATTTGGTTCAATTTTATTTTCAAATTCATCATATGAAATGAAATTATAATCTTTATATTCATCTTTATTAAACAAAACATATGAATCATTTATTAATGGATTTAAATCTTTATCATATCCACCTAAAAATACATATCCTCTTCTAGCATCCATTAAAGCTAGGTTATTACCATTTGTGTTTGTTGAAGCTAAAACTTCTAAACTTGATATAGGAATAACCTTAATTTTTAAACTCCATGCATATACTTTAGAAATAGTTAAACCAACTCTAATTCCTGTAAAGGATCCAGGACCATTTGATACGAAAATAGCATCAATACAAGATGCCTCTAGATTATTATCTTTTAATTGTTTTTCAATTTCAGGTAATATATAGTTAGACATACCTTTATCTATTTTTTCATTGTAATAACTAACTATTTTATTATCAATTATTATACTTACAACTAAATGAGAAGTACAAGTGTCTATAAATAAATATTTCATAATACAGCCTCACATAATTCTTCATATTGTTTTCCATATGGAGTTAATATAAGTATTCTTTTATTTTCACCTGCTACTACAAATTTAATATCTAATCTTTCTTTAGGTAAATAATCTTTTATAGTATCAGCCCATTCAATTACTACTACACCACCTTTTGTATAGTATTCTTCTAAACCAATACCATCTACATTACCATCTAATCTATAAACATCCATGTGATATAAAGGTAATTCACCATCATATTCTTTAATTATTGTAAATGTAGGAGAAGTTATTACTTCATTAATACCTAATGCATTAGCAATACCTTTGGTAAACATAGTTTTACCTGATCCTAATTCACCATTTAAACAAATAACCATATTAGGAAATTTCTCAGATTCAAAATTTTGAGCTAATTCAATTGTTTCCATTTCATTATGAGTTGTTATTTTATATTCCATTTAAATCACCTATATTAATTATATATAAAAAAAAATACTTATACAAGTATAAAAGTATTTTTAATTAAAAAATTTAATTCATTTAATAAAATAACTTTCTAAGTCACTAGATTTTTCTTCTTTTAATTGATTATTACTAGTTAATGAGTCTTCAATACCTAATTTTTTCATTATAACTTGTTGATTATTAAGTATTTGCACCATTAATTTCATCATATCCGAATTATCAACTTCAATTCTACTAATTTTTGATGCTAAAAAGTTAATTCCATCTTGAATTTCAGTTATTTCTGTTCCAGCCATAAATAATC
>JAEEYW010000036.1 GCA_016288305.1 Caryophanales bacterium
CGAATTTAATCCATACGTGACCATATTGTCCACGACCACCAGATTGTTTAATATATTTACCTTCACAATCAGCAGTAGCTGTTAATGTTTCACGATAAGATACTTGTGGTTGACCAACATTAGCTTCTACACCAAATTCTCTTTTCATTCTATCTACGATGATATCAAGGTGTAATTCACCCATACCAGCGATAATAGTTTGACCAGTTTCATGGTTTGTTGTAGCTCTAAATGTAGGGTCTTCTTCAGATAATTTTTGTAATGCAATACCCATTTTATCTTGATCTGCTTTTGATTTTGGTTCAACAGCAAGTTCAATAACTGGTTCTGGGAATTCCATAGATTCCAAAATACATGGATTCTTTTCATCACATAAAGTATCTCCAGTTGTTGTATCTTTTAAACCAACAGCAGCAGCTATATCTCCAGCAAATACTTCTGAAATTTCAGTTCTGTTGTTAGCATGCATTAATAAGATACGTCCAACTCTTTCTTTTACATCCTTAGTAGCATTTAATACATATGAACCACTAGTTAGGTGTCCAGAGTAAACTCTAAAGAATGTTAACTTACCAACGAATGGGTCAGTCATAACTTTAAATGCTAAAGCTGCAAATGGATCATTATCTTTAGGATGTCTTACTACTTCATTTCCATCTAAATCTGTACCTTTAATAGATTCAACATCAACTGGACTTGGTAAGTAATCAACAACAGCATCAAGTAATAACTTAACACCCATGTTTCCTAAAGCTGTACCACATAATACTGGGAAGAAATCAACTGCTAAAGTTCCTTTTCTAATAGCTCTTTTAATTAAATCTATAGAAACTTCTTCTCCATCTAAATATTTAGTCATTAATTCATCATCATATTCAGCAACAGCTTCAATTAATTCATTACGTTTTTGTTCAACGATATCAACTAAATCAGCTGGAATATCAATGATAGTAGCGTTTTCTTCTTGTTTACCATCATAATGATAAGCAGTTCTTGTTAATAAATCAACAACGCCATTAAATTCATTTTCTGCACCAATTGGCCATTCAATAGGTTTTGCATTAACGCCTAATCTATCATCAATAGTTTTTAAACTATATTCGAAGTTAGCTCCCATCTTATCCATTTTGTTACAGAAAATCATTCTTGGTACTCTAAATTCTGTAGCTTGTCTCCAAACTGTTTCAGTTTGTGGTTCAACACCTGCTTGAGCATCAAGCAAAGCTACAGCACCATCTAGTACACGAAGTGAACGAGATACTTCAACTGTAAAGTCTACGTGTCCTGGAGTATCGATGATATTAAATCTGTGACCTTTCCAGAAAGCAGTAGTTGCAGCTGATGTTATAGTAATACCACGTTCTTGTTCTTGTGCCATCCAGTCCATTTGTGATTCACCATCATGTGTTTCACCAATTTTGTGGATTTTACCTGTATGGAATAATACACGTTCTGTTGTTGTAGTTTTACCAGCATCAATATGAGCCATAATACCAATATTACGTGTATTCTCTAAACTATATTCACGAGCCATAAAATATTCCTTTCCTACCAACGATAATGAGCAAATGCTTTATTAGCTTCTGCCATTCTGTGTGTATCTTCACGTTTCTTAACAGCAGCACCTGTACCGTTTGCTGCATCAATAATTTCATTTGCTAAATTTTCAGCCATTGAATGACCACCACGTAATCTAGCATATTGTACTAACCATCTTAAACCTAAAGCTTGAGATCTATCAGGTCTTACTTCAACTGGTACTTGATAGTTAGCTCCACCAACACGACGTGATTTAACTTCTAAAGCTGGTTGAATGTTTTCTAAAGCTTTATTTAATACGTCCATTGGGTTTTCACTTGTTTTTTCTTCTACCATTTTCATTGCATCATAGAAGATTTTTTGAGCAACGCCTCTTTTTCCATCAACCATAATTCTATTGATTAATTTAGTAACTAACTTAGAATTATATATTGGATCTGCTAAAACGTCTCTCTTAACTGCACGTCTTTTACGCATAATTTATCTCCTTTCGTTTAATTATTTAGCTTGTTTTGGCTTTTTACTTCCGTATTTACTACGTCCTTGACGACGTTTTTCGATTCCAGCAGTATCTAATGTACCACGAACAATGTGATATCTAACACCGATTAAATCCTTAACACGTCCACCACGTATTAATACGACACTGTGCTCTTGTAAGTTATGTCCTTCGCCAGGGATGTAAGCAGTAACTTCCATACCATTACTTAAACGAACACGGGCATATTTACGTAAAGCTGAGTTTGGTTTCTTTGGAGCCATAGTTCCAACACGAGTACAAACTCCACGTTTTTGAGGACTCATTTGAGTAGTTCTCTTCTTGTCTTTACTGTTGAATCCAATATTTAAAACTGGTGATTTACTCTTTCTAGTTTTGTTTTTACGGTTCTTTCTAACCAATTGATTTATTGTAGGCATATTCTTCTCCTTTCTTTACACACTTCCAGGTGTTTCATATTTGTCATTAATAATAGACTTGCTAAAAAGCAAATCTAAATTAATCGCTATATAAATATAACACTTTATTGTATGTTTGTCAATAGTCTTTATGCATATTATATCAAAGGAATAATACTATCGATTAATACTTTACATACCATTTCATCGCATATTAAATTAATACAAAATGTTTTATACCCTATTCTATTAATGCTTGTCCCACAATGATATACTATCATGTCATCTAAAATAAAATATCTATCATGAAAGGTGTTATTATATACTACTTTAAGATTATGGTATTGCTTATTATATTTATTAATATCTTCTTTAGTTAATAATTTATCTGTTGTTATCAATATAACTTCTATATCTAATCTTTTAATAATATCTAATATACTATAATCAGCATAACTATCGATAATTATCAATTTACTTTTAGCCTCACTAAATATATCTAATATTTTACTTCTAGCATCATATATTTGACCTTCAAAATATATTTCATTTATTTTTTTCTTTTCTTCAAATTTATTGAGAGTCTCTTGTAATAGTTTTACATCATTATCCAGCTCTAAAACTTTAGTTTCTACATTAGACAATCTATATTCATTATTACCTATATAATGTCGCATGGCTACAAACGCACGCATAATAGATATAGAAGTTTCAGATGCAACCTCGGTATGAAGAACCGAAGAAAGCATAGCTACGCCCTGTTCTGTAAATACGCAAGGTGAAGTTCTAGACATAGTTTTCCATTTTGCGGTCCCAATTTGTGACCGCAAAAAGCTAAGTTCCGTATTGGTTAACTGAAAATAGAAGTCACTAGGAAACCTATCAATATTTCTATTAACCGCCTGATTGATTGCTTTAGTTCCATTTTTACAATGATAAAGTCTAGCTAAATCAGAATCCAGCATTACTTGTTTACCTCTTATTTCATATATTTTATTTTTTATATCATCTTCTATTACATCAAGCATATTCTCACCTCCTATATTTGAATTTCATTAATACAATTTATCAATAAGTTAATTACGTCTATATCATTAAGTAGTGTAATACTAAATGTTTTATACCCTATTCTATTAATGCTTGTCCCACAATGGTATACTAAAGTATCATCTAATATAAAATACCTATCATGAAAAGTATTATTATATATCACTTTTAAATTATGATACTGTTTATTATATTTATTAATATCTTCTTTAGTTAATAATTTATCAGTTGTTATCAATATAACTTCTATATCTAATCTTTTAATGATATCTAAAATATTATAATCGGCATAACTATCAATAATTATTAATTTACCTTTAGCTTCACTAAATATTTCTAATATCTTACTTCTAGCATCCCATATTTGACCTTCAAAATATATTTCATTTTTATTTTCTTCAAATTTGTTAAATGATTCTTCCAGTAAATTAATCCTATTATCATAGTCAATCATTCGTGTCTCAATATTAGATATTCTATATTCATTATCACCGATATAGTGTCTCATGGCTACAAAAGCACGCATTATTCTAATGCTCATACTAGCCGCTATATCTGTTCTAAGTATTGTTGCAAGCATAGCCACTCCTTGTTCCGTAAAAACATATGGCATATATTTAACATGACTCCCTCTTTCTTTTAAGGTCCCAAGTTGGGACCTTAAAAAAAGATACTCATCATTTGTTAATTGAAAGCAAAAGTCAGAAGGAAATCTATCTAAATGCCTATTTGTAGCTTGATTAATAGTCTTTGTGCCATTTTTACATTCATACAACATAGCTAAATCAGAATCCAGCATTACTTGTTTACCTCTTATTTCATATATTTTATTTTTTATATTATTACCATCATAAGGCTTTATAGCGGCAAAAGCACCCATTATTTGAATTGAAGTTTGCGCTGCAACATCGCTTTTTATAATAGTTGCAAGCATAGCCACTCCTTGTTCTGTAAACGCCCTTGGATTCACACGTGACATATTACTAATATTTGTAGTCAAAAATTTTGACCGCAAATCACTGATTTCTTCATCTGTAAGTATCCATGAATATCTTTCAGGAAACTTATTTATATTGTTCTTTACAGCTTGATTAATCTCCTTTGTGCCATTTTTACAATGATAAAGTCTAGCTAAATCAGAATCCAGCATTACCTGTTTTCCTCGTATCTCATATATTTTATTTTTTATATCGTTATCTATAACATCCATCATAATTTTACCTCCTACTAACTATATACGACAAAAATATATCAAAACCCTGCTTGTAAACAAAAAAAGTTGAAGAAAATTCTTCAACTTTAAGGTAGTTAGAAAGTTATTTGGTTTTTACATTATTTACTAATTATTTTAATTACTCTACTATTCTATCACCTCCAACAATTACATTATAAATTTTGAATGTGATAAAATAGTGATAAAAAAATGAAAAAAAGTAAGTAATTAAACACTTACTTTAAAAACCTCTTTTTCTTAAGAATGATGGAACTTCAGTTTCCCCTTCGTCATCATCATCTGGAATTTGATTTACAGTTGTTGCATATGAATGAAGAGATTGTGGATCTTCTTCAAATCCTGTTGCAATAACAGTAACTATTAATTCATCATTTAAATTTTCATTGATAACAGCGCCAAAGATAGTATTAATATCTGTATTAGCGCTTTGTCTAATAACTTCAGCAGCCTCTTCAACTTCAAATAATGTTAAATTAGTACCACCTGTTACGTTAATAATAGCATCAGTAGCACCAGATATACTTGTCTCCAAAAGTGGACTTGATACAGCTTCTAAAGCAGCTTCTTTAGCTCTTCCTTCACCTACACCCATACCAATACCAATTAAAGCATTACCACGTTTTTCCATAACAGCTTTAACATCAGCAAAGTCAAGGTTAATTAATCCAGCTACAGCTATCAAATCACTTATTGATTGAACACCACGTCTTAAAACATTATCTACTTCTTTGAATGATTCTAATAATGGTGTTGATTTATCAATGATTTCTCTTAATCTATCATTAGGTATTACAATCAAAGTATCTACATGTTTTTTTAATTCTTCTAGACCAGATACAGCTTGTTGCATTCTCTTACGTCCTTCAAAGCTAAATGGTTTAGTAACGATACCAACTGTTAAAGCACCTAAGCTTTGAGCAATGTCAGCAATAACAGGAGCAGCGCCAGTACCAGTTCCACCACCCATACCACATGTTACGAAAACCATATCAGCGCCTTTTAATGCATTTTCAATTTCTTCTTTGCTTTCTAAGGCAGCTTCTTTTCCGATTTGAGGGTTAGCTCCAGCACCCAATCCATTTGTTAAAGTTTCTCCAATTTGTATTTTTGTTGGTGCTTTAGAATTATTTAATACTTGTAAATCAGTATTAGCAACAATAAAATCTACTCCTTTAACACCTGATTCTATCATACGGTTAACAGCATTATTTCCGCCGCCACCTACACCTATAACTTTAATATTAGCTAATTGATCCATTTCTAATCCAAACATGTATAAAATCCTCCTTATTCACCAAAGAAATATTCAACGAACTTACCTAATACTGAATCTTGATTATTCTTTTTAGGTGTCGCTAAAGTTTCCATTTCTTCACTGCTTATCATTGAATAGTTTTTTCCTTTTAATCTTAGCTTACTTACAAAGTAAATTATATTACCAAAGGCTGAAGAAAACTTATTGTTCCTTAAACCTATTAAGTTCACATTACCTATTATAGCACACTTTCCTAACTTTTCTCTACAAATTTGTGCAAAATTTAACATATTTGTTATTCCACCTGTTACAAATATGTATTTAGGACTATGCTGTGAAAGGTCATTTAATTCTTGTTTTACCGAAGTAAGTAACTCATCTAAACGCGAACCAACTATCTCACTTACCTCATATTGATTAATTTTAATTTCTTCATTTAATTTGTTTTTAACTTCCTTAATTTCATTTAATGAAGCACTATTACGTGTTGCGGAAGCAAATGTCTCTTTTAATAATCTTGCTGTATCTAAATCTAGCTTGTACATATATGCTATATCATGGTCAACATTTTTACTACCCATATTAACAACATTATGTTTAACAATGATACCTTTGTTATATAAAGATACTTCTGTTTTTTCATACCCTATGTTAACAACAGCACACAAATCATCTTCAACCTCTTCATTTTTCAAAGCATATATATCTCCGATACATCCTAAAGATATATCTACTGTTTCAACGCCAATAGAGCTTAAAACACCTATAACAGAATAAATATTTTTCTTAGGTGTAGAAACCATAACAGCTCTTGTCGCTAAAGTCGTACTTTCTTTCCCTAATGGATCTTTAATATATCCTTCATCAATAGTAAAATCGATAGGAATAATGGTTAGCATTTCCTTAGTTGCTAATTCTTCATTCTTCATAGATTCCTGTAGAACACTAACAACATCATCACCAGTAACCTTGTGTGAAGGAAACTTTACACTACCCTTAATCATTTTAAAATCAGAATAATAACTAGGAATAATAGCAATAGCTTTATTTAATTTAAAGCCAAGCATAGCCTCAGCCTTAGAAAAAGCTAAATGAATACATTCCTTAGCTTCTGAAACATCAGTAATCAAACCTTTTTTAATACCTTTGGCAGGAACACAAGAAGCCGCCAAAAGATTATATCTTCCGCGATATAATTCACATGTTACAACTTTAATTGTATCAGATCCTATATCAACACATGTATATATATGACGCACTTGTTCTCACCCTACATTCTAGTATAATTATACAATACTTTTAATATTTTGAAAAGACATTATTTTAGAATTTCAAAATTATTGCCCCAATCCAAATTCAAAATACCATTCTTATCTGGCAAGCCTTCTTTTATAGAAAAATACTTGTTTAATTTATTAAATGTGGCAATATTAATATATACTAAATTGCCATCCGTCATCGTTAATAAAAATAAATTGTCATCAACATCTGTTGGCACAAATTTAATTTCTGAAATCATATTTAAAATATCTCTATCTAATTTAGACATTTCTTTCACAAATTTGTCGTAATATGTATCAGTTATATAATTAACAACCGTAGGTATGGAAAAACTACCTGTTGTTTTAGTACCATCACTAAGTATAACCGTTAAAGAATCTTGATAATAGAATAAAGGCTTATTTTCGACAACCTCAATATATACTTTTGTTAAACCTTTTTTATATACTTTAGCAGTATTAATGTATATGTTTTTTTGTAATCTGTTTTTAATCACAAATGAAGGATTCACAACTGTTGAAGGATAGCTATCAATACCAGCTAATTCCAAAATATTTTGTTCTTTGACAAATTCATTGCCCAAAACATAAATATTAGTTATCTTCAAATTCAAAAAACAGACAATACACAATGTGACAATAGACACAAACAAAAAGAAAATTAATATACGATCAAATCTAAGTTTTCTTTTTGGTTTCATATATATCCCCTTCTAATCTACAATTTCTTGTTCTTCTATTAAATCAATATCATATTTTTCTTTTACTTTTGTTTTAACTTCATTTATTAATGCTATAACATCACTAGATGTAGCATTATCTTTGTTAATAATAAAATTAGCATGCTTATCACTGACATAAGCTCCACCTATATTTTTACCTTTATAACCTAATTCTTCAATTAATCTTCCAGCATAATCATTTTCAGGATTTCTAAAAACACTTCCTGCTGATGGATATTCCAAAGGTTGTGACATTAATCTTCTTTGTTTTCTATCCTCAATAACATCCATAATAGCTTTCGTATTACCTCTTTTCAAAACAATCTTAGCAGATATACAAATATATCTAGGATTTTGCTTTAAAAAACTTGTACGATAATGGAAATTTAAATCCCTGTTATATAAAGTTTTAATATCGTAGTTTTCATCAATAACTGTAACTTCACTAACAATATACCCCATATCTGATTTATAAGCTCCAGCATTCATAAATACAGCTCCACCTATAGTACCAGGTATACCAGCTGCAAATTCCAAGCCAGTTAAACCTTCTTTAGCTACTTTCATACATAAGCGAGGTAAATTATAACCAGCCTCAACATCAATTACTGTATCATTAATCTCTAATTTTTTAAACTCACTCAATTTAATGATTACGCCATCATATTGTTCTTTAAAGATTAGATTAGAACCATTACCAATAACTTTCCATTTAATCTTATTTTCATCTAAAAATTTAATTAGTTTAATTAAATTATCAACATTATCAGGTATAACCATAGCTAAAGCCTTACCACCAACTTTATAAGTTGTATAATCTTTCATAAGTGGATTAACAATAACTTTACCAACCTTCATTTTTTTTAATTTATCAATCATATTTACTTCCTATCTAATAATTTTACAATACTATCATAAATTATTGTAGCACTATTTTTAACTTGCATTTTTTCCAAATTTTGTTTAATACTTCCTATTTTTTGATCATCATATATCAAACTATCAATTGTTCTTACGATGATATCACCTTTTAAGTCTTTTTCTTCAATTAACATACCAGCATTATTATTAACTAAATCCATAGCATTTTTAAATTGATGATTATTAGGTACATATGGACTTGGAATCATAATAGCAGGTAATTTTAAAGCAATTATTTCACTTAAAGTTGAAGCTCCAGCACGTGTTACAATGATATCAGTTTTCTTCATAATTCTTGTCATTTTATCAATGTATGGAACAACTTTAACATTTGAAGGAAATTTAATATCTTTAATTTTATCATAATCATTATTACCAGTTACAAATAGTATTTCATATTCTTTATTATTGAATAATGTCATCGTATTTACTAAAAATTCGTTTACCTTACTAGCTCCTAATGATCCCATAACAAACAATACTAGTTTTTTATTTTCATCTAAACCAAACTCTTTTTTAGAAGCAGGAACGACATAATAAGCATCCTCGCTACATGGATTACCTGTCATAATAACTTTATCCTTAGGAAAACTATCCATAGTTGATGCGAAAGAAACACCAATTAAAGAAGCATACTTAGACAAATATTTATTAGAAGCTCCTACAACACTATTTTGTTCATGAATAAATGTTTTGTAACCTAGTTTGCTTGCCGCTTTAATAACAGGCGCTGTGACATAGCCACCTACACCTATAACAACATCAGGATTAAAACTTTTAATTAGTTTTTTACATTTTCTATTTGCTTTAATTAAGCATGATATCGTTTTAAAATTTTTAAACACATTTTTTCTATTTAAACCATATATTTCAATTGACTCAAATGGAATATTATATTTAGGAACAATGTCCTTCTCCATTCTATTGTGTGTTCCAATATATAAAAATTCACTATTTGGTTCACACTCTTTTATTTTATTTAAAATTGCTAAAGCAGGATATATATGACCTCCTGTACCTCCAGCACTTATAATTACTCTCATCTACATTCACCATATCCATTATACCATAATTATATGAATAATTAATACCTAAAATGCGATATATTTTTCAAGTATTCACTTTTATAAAAAAATAGTATATAATGTTTATCAAAAGGCTAAAATGAAAGGAGTATATTTTAGTTCTTAGCGCCAGGACCATAATGGTTGACGAGGATAATAGTTATCGAAAGATTCGGCGGGTACTATTACGGCAAGTGCATTCGTAAGATATATTAAAAACCATAAAATCAAGATTATGACAAAAGATATATCACGCACATTTTTTTATGATGGAGGAATTTAAAAAATGTGTGGAATATATTGTTATATTGGTAAGAAAAAAGCCTTACCTATTTTAATTTCGGGCTTATCTACCCTAGAATATAGAGGTTACGATTCAGCTGGTATCGCTTACGTAACCGACAAAATTAATATTGCAAAAGAAAAAGGTAAACTTAAAAATCTTGAAAATTTATTAGATAAAGAAACTGATACCTACATGGGAATTGGGCATACACGTTGGGCAACACATGGTGAACCTAATAGTATCAACGCTCACCCACATAAACAAGGTAAAATAACTATTGTACATAATGGTATTATTGAAAATTACAATAAATTAAAAGAAGAACTAAACGATTATAAATTAAAAAGTGAAACAGATACAGAAGTATTATGTTGTCTAATTGATAAATTGTATAATAAACATAACGATATTATCAAAGCTTTATTAGAATTAAAAGATAAAGTTAAAGGTAGTTATGCTTTAGGTGTAATTGTTGATGACGATTTAAACAACATATACACAATAAGAAAAAATAGTCCTTTAATTCTAGCTACAAGTGATATTGGTAATTTCATTGCTAGTGATATACCAGCTATATTAGAATATACCAATAAATACATCTTACTTGACAATGATGAAATAGCTAAACTAAATAAAGATACAATTACTATCTATGATAAAAATGGTGTGATAATAGATAAAAATATAAATACCTTTGATGGCAGTTACGAAAGTTCTTGTAAAAATGGATATGAACATTTTATGTTAAAAGAAATATATGAACAACCAGAAGTTATTAAAAATACAATTAATTCATTAGATTTATCTACTCTACCTGACCTATCTAAATACAACAAAATACATATCGTTGGTTGCGGCTCAGCATATCATGCTGGTCTCGTTGGTAAATATTTTATTGAAAAATACAACAATATTGAAGTAAATGTTGAGATAGCTAGTGAATATCGCTATAAAAAATGTTTTTATGATAAAAACACTCTAGTAATTTTCATTTCACAATAAGGTGAGACAGCTGATACTTTAGCTTGTGTTAGAAAAGCTAAACAAGATGGTATTGATACTTTAGGTATAGTAAATGTCATCTCTTCGTCAATAGCTCGTGAAGTTGATAAAGTCATTTATACAAAAGCAGGATGTGAAATTGCTGTCGCCACAACCAAAGCATACACTTCACAAGTAGCTATACTATCTATTCTAGCTTTAAAGAAAGAATATAAAATTGAAAACATAGAAGAATTAATGAAAATAGTTTTAAATAAGAACTATGAAGATATCGCTAAAAAACTATATCAACAAGAGCATATCTTCTTTATCGGTAGAGGTTTAGATTATGCATTATGCTTAGAAGGATCTTTAAAACTAAAAGAAATTTCATATATCCATTCTGAAAGCTATGCTGCTGGTGAACTTAAACATGGAACTATATCATTAATCGATAAAGGAACATACGTTGTAGCTATAAATACAGAACGTGACTTAAGTGAAAAAACAATAAGCAATATTAAAGAAGTAAAAGCAAGAGCCGCTAAAGTATTATATATAACAACTGAAGAATTAGATGAAGATAATGATTTCTACGATCAAAAAATCGTTATTCCTCAAACAAAAGAATACTTACAACCATTAGTAACTATTATTGCTTTACAATTACTTGCATACCATGTTGCTAAATTAAAAGGTTGTGATATTGATAAACCTAGAAATTTAGCAAAATCTGTTACTGTTGAATAAAAAAACTCTTCCTTTTTTGATGTGAACCCCAATTGGTAGACATCACTAAAAAACGCAAGTATATTAAAAAGAGAAAAGTTATTTTTCTCTTTTTGTGTAAGTTTTTCTCTTTTTCTTTATTTTTGACTTTAATCTTGTTGTGTTATAAAATAA
>JAEEYW010000037.1 GCA_016288305.1 Caryophanales bacterium
ATGCACAATATTCTGCTGTTATTAAATGCGACGACAAGTTTTATGTTGTAAAGAATAAAAACTATTCACATGAAGAACTATTTGAATACTGTTCAAATAATAAATAATCGTAAGATTAAGATATAGTGATATGTTAAATCAATTATTTAGATAAGCTTTTAAATAAGTTTAAACTGCATTGTCAGAGAATTAGACATCACTTTCTTACAATTTATGTATAAATTATTAAAATAATTGAGTAAGAAAGCCCAATTTTCAAGCAAAAATTGCATGGTTGTTTTAATGGTTCGCTATGTGGATCTGGTAAGAAATATAAATAATGTCGTAATAAATAATATACAAGTCCAGAAAATATGAGAATTTTCTGGATTTTTTACTGATATTAGCACTCACTATTGACAAGTGCTAATAATAGTGATATTATTATAATGTGATAAGAAATAAAGCATCTTATCACAAGGTATTAAAATATATTGTGCTACCCAATCGTAACACGTTATGAAAGGAAGTTGATATATATGATGATGGTACCTAGAAGAAATAGCTTTGATTTGTTTGATAATTTTATCGATGATGAATTTTTTCCTAGAGAAGGATTCTTTAGTAAAAGAGAAAGAAATCTAATGAAAACAGATATTAAGGAGAAGAAGGATAGGTATATATTGGATATAGATTTACCTGGATTTAAAAAAGATAATATAAATATTTCATTGGATAGTGGATATTTAAACATAGAAGCTAAAGTTGACAATGTAAATGATACAAATGATGAAAAATTTGTCCGTAAAGAAAGGTATTATGGAGAATGCTCACGTAGCTTTTATGTAGGAGATCAAGTAAAAGAAGAGGATATTCATGCCGAATTCAAAGATGGCATATTAAGGATAGAATTACCAAAGAAACAAATTGAAGATAAATCAAAAGAAATTAGGCAAATACCTATTAATTAATAGTAGAAATTAAGTAGATGTAAGAGTCTACTTTTTCTATGATAAAATATAGGCAGAAATATGCCTGATTTATCATTGTTTAAACCATTATGTGATGAGTTAGGAATTACAATTAATGATTTATTATGTGGTGAGAAAATTAGTAAGGATCAATACCAGGAAAAGTTTGAAGAAAATATCGTTAATACAATTGATTATTCTACTAAAAAATTAATAAATATGGTAATGTAATAGGACTATTTATATCTATGTCTGCGATTATGATATTTCCGAGTGAAAGTAGTTGGGGATCAATATATTCAGTATTTGGTGTTGTTATATTTACTGTTGGTATATCTAAATTAACTAGAGGAATAAAATACTATAAAAGATTACTTTTAGTTTTAATGATTTTTATAGGAACATTAAGCGTGTTATTCTTTACTGATTATATAAACGTTACAAGAAATAATGTTGCTCCTATGTTTAGAGAAAGTTCAACATATATAGGTGGTGACATGGAAGTTCTTTATTATGATGCACCATTTTATGATGTTATTAAATGCGACGACAAGTTTTACGTTGTAAAGAATAAAAACTATTCACATGAAGATTTATTCACATATTGTACAAATAAATAAAAGTGTGATATAATATACGGCCAAGGGGGAATGTTATGAAAAATATTAGTAACAACGGTAAATACATACTTTTAAATAGTAGTGAACTATTTAGGGCAACATATGAAAGGGAGCGTATCTTTTCTCATAATGATTTCGAAACTATTTATCATAAAAACGGTGAGGAAACAATAGATCGTATTTTTGATAAAAATAGTTTACCAACTGAATTTAGAAAAGTTGCTTTAAAAGTTAATTTTTCATTACTACGTACGAAAACTGCTGAGGATTGTATTACGAAAACAAAGTTTGTAATTACAAAGGATAAAGTTGACGGTAAAGCTTTAATAAAAGGTGGAGTTAGTATTCCATATATTTATGATTATGTAAATTTTAAATCTTCTTCAAATCCAGTTAGTAATAGTGAAGTACTACAATTCTATAGAGATTTAAAAAAAGCGTCAGTTTTAGATAAATACATATATGCCATGGCAGATTTCTATAGTGCAATTCCAACTGTCGATCAGAACGTAGCTGAGTATAAGTTTATTATGGATTTATTTAATAATGATGGAGTATTGGCAATTGACATGGCTTTGCGTGCTGCAGATAAGCTTAAAGTGGCTGCAGATATGGTTAAATTGGCCCAAGATATGAGTTTATATGAATTGAAATATTTGGTTGATAATACAGAGGGATTTGCTAAAAGTGTGGTTTATCATGAATTAAAGGATAGATTATATCCTATTGAAAACGAAGATTCAAGAATAAAACTTTGCTTATAATGTATTGAAGATCCAAATTTATATTTGTTTGAAATTATTGGTGTTGCTAGAAATACCGAGACTAAGAAATAATTATTGCTCTCACATATGTGAGAGCTTTTTTTAATTTTCAGTTTGCTTTCAGTTTCGTATTCTATCATGTTACTAGATAAGGAGGTGATAGTATAAGCAGTACTTTGTTTTTAAACTACTTACCAAAATTAAATTCTAGTATACAAAAGAATAATGTAAAACCTTACAAAGTTATTGTTTGAAATATAGATAAACATAAACAGATTTAATTTTAAATCTGTTTTTTGTTGACATTATATGAAATAAGATATACAATGTTATTGTATTAATCAAATAATACAGTGGGGTGGTATCAATGGAATTTACATTTGATAATAATTTACCTATATATATTCAATTACTTGAATATATGAAAATATACTTGATATCAGGAGTATTTAAATGTGGTGAGAAATTACCTTCTGTTAGGGATTTTGCTAATACGTTTAAAGTTAATCCTAATACTATGCAGAAAGCATTAGCAGAATTGGAAGAGATGAAATTAATTTATACGGAGCGTACTAATGGTAAGTATGTTACTAAGGATGAAGAATTAATTAATAAATTAAAAGATGAATATGCTATAGCTTTAGCTAAAAGTTATTTTCAAGGTATGAAAAGAATTGGATTAGGCAAAGCTGATTCGATTAAATATTTGGAAGGGATTGAGTAATATGGAACTTGTAGAGATTAAACATTTGAGTAAATCTTTTGATAACAAAGAAATATTAAAAGATGTTAATATAAGTATTTCTAGTGGAAAAATAGTTGGTTTACTTGGTAAAAATGGGGCTGGTAAAACTACTATAATTAAATTAATTAATGATTTATTAACGCCAACTAGCGGTGAGATATTAATTAAAGGTAAAAAAGTTGGTGTTGAATCAAAGAAAATAATATCTTATTTACCTGAAAGAACTTATTTAAATAAACAAATGAAGGTTTCTGAAGTTATATCTTATTTCAAAGATTTTTATGATGATTTTGACGATAATAAAGCTTTGAAATTATTAGAAGCATTAGATTTAAGCGTTGATCAAAAACTGGCTAAAATGAGTAAAGGTATGCAAGAAAAAGTACAATTAGTTTTGGTTATGTCAAGGAATGCTGATTTATATATTTTAGATGAACCATTAGGTGGTGTTGATCCTGCGACACGTGATTATATTTTGGATACTATTTTATCTAATTTTAATGAAGATGCTAGTGTTATTATATCAACACATTTAATATCTGATATTGAAAGAATACTTGATGAAGTTATTTTTATTGATAGAGGTCAAGTTATTTTACAAAGTGATGCTGATACATTACGTAATAAAGAAAAAGCTTCTATTGATGAAATATTTAGGAGGATGTTTCGATGCTAAAATTATTGAAATATGATTTAAAATATATGGTTCAAAATATGTCGGTCTTTTATATTTTATCTATCTTCTTTGCTGTTTTAGTACGTTTATTAAATATGTTAGAACAGACAGTTATTATTAATATTTTGCAAAGTATATTTTCAGGATGCGCTATAGCTATGTGTGCTAATATATTAATTAATACGATGATGCGTAGTTGGATAAGATTTAGAGACTCTATTTATAAAGATGAATCTTATTTGACACATACTCTTCCTGTTACAAAGAGTGATATTTATAATTCTAAATTTTTACAAACTTTAATATTCTTTATCATTGGTTTTGTAATTGTATTATTAAGTTTATTTATTGCTTATTATACTAAAGATAGATGGATGTTGATAAAAGGATTAATTAATAATATGACAACTGGTTTAGAGTTTAAAACAATGACGTTTGTTATAAGCTTTATGGTAATTGTTTTCTTAGAGGTATTTAATGCTATCCAATGTGGTTTTGTAGGAATTGTATTGGGCAATAAGTGTAATAATGGTAAAATAGGTTTTTCTGTATTATTTGGTTTTATAGCTTATTTAATATCACAAAGTGTTGTTTTATTCTTAGTATTTGTAGTTGGTTTATTCAATAGTAGTATTATGAATTTATTTACTAATAACGTTTTATTAGATGCAACATCATTTAAACTTTTATTATTCTTAAGTATATCTTTCTATGTAATTGCTATATCATGTATGAGTATTATATGTAAAAATGAATTAAATAGAGGTGTTAATGTTGAATAACTCACATATATGTGAGTTATTTTTATATATTATATATAACAAATTAAGTTCTGTTTAAGAAAGTAATATTAAAATGTAGTTGGTGGTATTAATAATTGAAGATGAATACAATTTAGCTGATGCTATAGCAAGTATGTTAACAGCTAAAAAATACGATGTTTTAATAAAGACAGATGGTCAAGAAGGGTTAGATGAAGCTTTAACCAATATTTATATTTGATGTTATGTTACCTCATTTAAATGGTTTTGAAATATTAAAAGAAATAAAAAATGAGAAGATAAGTTCTAAGGTGTTAAAGTAACATCTGTCAATACTATAAAAAAACTTTAAATAATAAAAATAAAGGTGATAGTATTACATTAAAAGTTAAATATGTAAGTAGAAATGAATATAAAGAAATAACTGTAAAATTGAATAGTTAATATATACATATTGTATGTATCATGGTATAATTTATTTTGGTGAGATGTATGAAGAAAAAAATCATTATAGGTGTTATTGTTACATTATGTATACTTGGTGTACTTGTGGCTTTCTTGATGAAAAAAAAAGTGCATGTACAATCAAATGAATTACCTCTTCCTGAAATAGCAGGTGGGGCTAGAGGCGAACTAGGTATCGATAAAAATATTAATGAAAGTACACTTGATAAGTATTTATTTCGTGATGATGTAGTATATCGTGATATGAGAATGCTTGAAGATCCTGCTACGTATGAAAAAATCGGTGGTGATAGGTATTTATCAGGATATGTTGACGGATTTGAGGTTATACCATTACCTTATATTATTCCTGTAGAAGGATTACCAGAAGCAGTTGGTGATACATATCGAGGTACAACATTATTCTATAATGATAATGGTACATATTTACCTAATTATACTGAAGCTATAAGTATTATTGAAAACATATTTCCTAGAGATAAAATCATCTTTTTAATGTGTGGTGGTGGCGGTTATGCTGGCATGACAAAAAACTTTTTAGTATCTTTGGGCTATGACGAAACAAAAATTTATAATGTTGGTGGTTATTGGTATTATAACGGTGATCATAAAATAAATGTTGCAATCGAATCCGGTGGACATACACAATATCAGTTCGACAAAGTTCCATATCATGAAATAGATTTTACTTCACTTACAAAGCTAGGTACATATCACGTTTCAAAAGGTGAAGTTACGGGATTAAAAATAAATACAAGTAAAATCACATTGGAAGAAGGAACATCATTCAGGTTAAATGTTATTGTTTTACCAAATACAGCTGAAGATAAAACGGTAATGTGGGAAAGTAGTGATTATGATATTGCTACAGTTACATCTGATGGAGTTGTTAAAGCAAGACGCTCTGGAAAAGCTACAATAACGGCAAAAACAAGAAATGGTAAAAATGTTTCTTGTACCGTTACGGTGTCTAAAGAAGAAGCAAAAGAACATGTTAAACTTGATGATATAAGCGCAGAAAGAAAAATTTTTGACTCATATGAACCATATCAACCATACAACGATTATTATGAATTTTTAAGTGTAACTGGTATTTCAGCTGCATCTGAATTAGCAAAATCTCGATATGCTGAGGCAACTGAGCAAGTAGATGAAATTCATCGTAAAAGACTTGAAATTGTTAATGAATTACTTGATGAAAAGAAGAGTTTCATCATTCTGCTTGACAGTGCTCAGTGTGGTACTGATGAGGTATATGAATACTCTGCTACTATTTTAGATGAAAAAAAATATGATTACATCTATTTAGGCCCTTATTTATATGATAGGTATAGTAATGGTATTCATTTGAATTTGGATGACTATAATGGTGGATCAATTATCGTTGTTAAAGATGGCAAGATATATGCAAGTTTCGATCCATCAGTTTCATCAATTAAAGATATTTCAGATGCACAACATTGGTTAGGCAAATATATTGATTTGTAGCAAGAAAATAGTAATTTATAAATTACTATTTTTTTATGTTATAATTTTAATAGGTGAGTATATGAAAAATTATCAACAAATGACAGAAAAAGAATTATTGGATGCTTTAAAAACAAATAAAAGTGGTTTAGACAATAAGGAAGTAAAAGAACGTTTACTTAAATATGGGTATAATGAACTTCCTAAGAAAGTTAAAGACAGTATTGTAAAGATTTTCTTTGCGCAATTTAATAATGCTATAACATATGTAATGATTGTGGCAGCTTTACTTTCGATAAGTATTAAAGAGTATACAGACGCTATAGCTATCACTTTTATTATTTTATTGGACGCTATTATGGGTACTGTACAAGAATGGCGTGCTAATAAAAGTGCTGAAGCTTTAGCTGATATGATTAAGGTTAAAGTAGAAGTTATAAGGGATGGTAAGAAAAAAACTGTTGATGCCAACAATTTGGTTGTTGGTGATATTGTATCACTAACATCAGGATGTAAGGTATCTGCTGATGGTAGGTTATTATCAGCTAGTAATTTGCGTATTAATGAATCTGTTTTAACTGGTGAATCAATTGAGACAACGAAGAATGCTTTAGTAAGTAGTGATGTTAAAAGTATAAGTGATAGCCAAAATATGGTATATGCTGGTACGGATGTTATGACGGGTAGAGGAATATATGTTGTTACAAGTACAGGTGTAGATACAGAAATTGGTAAGATAGCTGTTAAAGTTAATGATACTGAGAATACGTTATCGCCATTAACTATTCGCATGAATAAATTTACTAAACAAATTAGTTCATTGATTGTGATATCTACTATCGTTTTATTCTTTGTTTTATTAATCAAGGGTTATGAAGTTAATGAGATTTTTATGGCTGTTGTTGGCTTAGCTGTTTCAGCTATGCCTGAGGGGTTACCTTTGGCTTTGACTCTAGCTTTAACGATTGGTTCATCTCGTATGGGTAAGAAGAATGTTATCGTAAAAAAACTTGATGCCGTTGAAGCTTTGGGTAGTTGTACAGTTATAGCAAGTGATAAAACAGGTACTTTAACGGTTAATGAACAAACGGCTAAACAAATTGTATTACCTAATAATAGCGTTTATGAGATAAGTGGTACAGGATATTATGAAACAGGCAAGATAACAGGTCCTTCTAAATATTTAGATAGATGTAAAGAGATAGCTTTGATGGGTTATCTAAATAATGAAGCCGGTATTACATATGGCGATGTTATGACCAGCTATGGTGATAGTATTGATATAGCTTTTTTAACTTTAGCTAATAAATTTGATATAACGGATACATATGAGATTAAAGGACGTATACCTTATGAATCAGAAAATAAGTATTCAGCTGTTTTTTATAAAGATGGCGATATGAAAGTAACGGTTAAAGGTGCTTTAGATGTTTTATTCGAATTATGTGATACGATGTATGATGGCAATGAAGTTGTAGCTATTGATAAAGATAAAATTTTAAAACAAAATGAAAAATTAGCGCGTCAAGGATATCGTATAATAGCTTTAGCTACTAATAAAGTTGATGGCTTTAAAAATAAAGAAGTTTATGACAAAACAGATATTCCTAAATTAGTATTTTTAGGATTAGTTGCCTTTATTGATCCTGTTCGTAAAGAGGTAAAAGCTAGTATTAGAGATTGTAAAAAAGCGGGTATAGAAGTATATATGATTACAGGTGATCATCCGTTAACTGCTTATTCGATAGCTGATGAACTTGGTATAGCTAAGAGTATGGATGATGTTACAACTGGTGTAGAAATTGAAACTGAAATTAATAAAGGACAAATATCTTTTGATAAATTTGTTAAAACAAAAACAGTATATACACGTGTTACACCTTTGCAAAAACTTGAAATTGTTGAGGCTTTAAAACGTAATGGTGAATATGTGGCTGTAACTGGTGATGGCGTTAATGATGCTCCTGCTATTAAGAGTGCTAATATAGGTATTTCTATGGGTGATGGATCGGATGTTGCTAAAGAAACAAGTAACATGATTATTATCGATAATAATTTTTTGAGTATTGTTTCGGGTATTGAAGAAGGTAGAAATGCTTATGCTAATATAAGAAAAGTAATATATATGCTTGTATCTTGTGGTTTGGCGGAAATACTATTCTTTATTCTATCTATTTTAATTAATATGCCTATGCCTTTGTTGGCTGTTCAATTATTATGGCTTAACTTAGTTACAGACGGATTACAAGATGTGGCTTTATCTTTTGAAAGAGAAGATACCATGAAGGATAAACCACGAAGTCCTAAAGAGAATATTTTTGATAATACTTTAGTTAGTGAAATTTTAATATCTGGAATTTTTATGGGTATTATTGTATTTATAGTATGGATATATTTAATTAAACATGTTGGTATGGACCTATCTTTAGCAAGAGGTTATATCATGGCTTTAATGGTATTTATGCAAAATATACATGTTATCAATTGTCGTTCTGAAAAACAATCATTATTAAAAACAAATCCTTTTGCAAATATTTTTGTTATTATAGCTATTGTTTCGTCTATAGGGTTACAATTATTAATTATGCACGTTCCTTTATTTAGTCATATTTTAAAGACCGAACCTATTGATTTTTATCATATGATAATTCTCTTTTTAGTGGCTTTACCTATTTTAATGGTTATGGAATTTTATAAGTGGATAAAAAGAAGGGCTTAAGTTGCAAAAAAATATTTTTATGTTATAATATTTGTACTTTTATAGGGGGGTTATATGAAAGTTATTGAATGCCAAGAGGAATTAATTAAAAGATATAGTTATCTATATAACAATAAAGAATTTATTTTGGCGATGTGTATACGATATAAAAAAGATATTAAGTACTATAAGCAAAAATTAAAAGATGATAAATATTGCTTAAAAATTATGAAAAGATTAAAGCATAATAGTCAGGCAGATGTTGACTATTGCAAAAAGATGATAGCTTATATGGAGAGTGAAATAATTCACGATAACGAAATGAAGGATGCTCAAGAGCCTTATTTATGTGCAGACGTGGATAATGATATCATCAGTACATATGAAAGATTTTTATTTACCGATAAGAATATGGAAGATACAGTACTATATAAACATATTGAGATGATTAAAAATGAAAAAGTAATGCATGATGGTATTTGTGCTATGATAGCTGATGTTGATAAAAGAAGAAAGCGTAATTTGATTCTAAGGAATATGCCTACTTTTACGGTGTGGAAGATTTTAACTTATGTTCGAAATAAAAATCTAGATAATGGTTTAGTATTGAATGCTTTGGATAAGTATTATAATTTGGATCGTTACATGTTAACTCATCATAATTGGGAAAGTGGATATGGTTTAACGACTTCCGAATATTTTATGGATTGTGAATTAGAGGCTTTTCCAAAAGGATATATAACAGCAGGAGATTGTCATAGTATGATAATTAGTAGATATCAAAAAAATGGTATTGAAGCAGAAGATGAGTTCTGTGATTACGATAAAGTTATACCTATTGATAATGTGACTGATAACTTTATTTCAACGTTAGCTTGTATGTCTATGCTTTCAGAAAATGTTAAAGAAGATTTATATAAAAAATTAGAACATCCATATACTAAAATGTTTACTATGTAGAAAAAGATAAAGCAATTTATCTTTTTTTGTTGTATAATGTTAACTGTAGTTGACAAATTTCAAATGTTAATTGGTAGTGCGCAACCGATAGAAATGGTATATTTTTTAACGAGGTGGAAAAAATGAAAATAAATGAAAAAATTTATATGCTTAGAAAAGAGCATAACATGTCACAAGAGGCTTTAGCTGATAAGTTAAATGTTTCTAGACAAACTGTTTCAAAATGGGAGTTAGGTGAAAGCTGTCCTGATTTTGATAAAATAGGTCCATTATGTGCGTTATTTGGTATAACCGCTGATGAGTTAATTAATGACCGTAAAACGGAAAAGACTGTGGATAACAAACCGGATGTTTTGAAGGCTTTCGTTATTAGTTTTTCTATTTTACTATATTTTGTAGCTATTGCTTATATTGTTTTAGGAGCTGAATTCTTAAATCTAAATGATGGTATATTAGTTTCAGGCTTTTTACTTATTTGTGGTTTGGCTACAGTACTTATTGTTTTTATATGTATGTTAAGACCAGATAAAAAAGAGAGAGTTGAGAAAGAAGAAGATGGACCTATTGTTAAAGGAATTATAGGTGTTGTTTCTACTTTAACAACAATTATTTATTTGCTTGTTAGTTTCATGACAATGGCATGGCATATTACGTGGTTAATTTGGTTAATCTATGCACTTATTGTAAAGATTATTAGATTAGCTTATGATATGAAGGAGGATAATAATGAAAAATAAAACTGTTATTTTGATTTTATCCTCAATGGCTTTAATGCTTACAGGTATATTAACGTATTATTTAATTAATTATAAGGTAAGAAATGTTGAATTAATAGAAAGTTATCATTATAGTGATGTCGAAGGAATTTATATAAGCGCTTTTAGTACGGATATTACTATTGAAAAAAGTTCTACAGATGAAGTTATTGTTGAATACTATAGTAACCAAGAAAATAATCCTGAGGCTATTTTTGAGGATAATAAAATTATTTTAAATGAAAATAATAGTAAGTTTGTATGTTTTGGTATTTGTAATATCAAACGCAAAATTATTTTATATTTACCTACTGATTATACTGGTATAGTAGATATTTCTACTATGAGTGGTGACATTAAATCTAATGTAGCGTTACATACTGGTAAAATATCAACTTTAAGTGGTGATGTTATATTAAAAGATATCGATGCTTTTGAAATATCTACAAAAAGTGGTGATATTGATATAGCAACTATTAATGATAAAATTGATATATCAACTTTAAGTGGTGATGTAAGTATTTCACATTTAAAAATACAAAATGTTTCTAGTATTACGACGATGAGTGGTGATGTAAGCATTAGAAATAATGATAGTGCTTATATTACAATTAAAACAACTACTGGTGACGTAAAGTTGGATAATAACATTAAAGATGGTATTGATTGTAATATAAAAACAACAAGTGGAGATATTGATGTATATTAATATCTCTTTTTTGTGTTATAATGTTTTAGAGGTTGATTAAATGATAACAATTAAAAGTGAAAGAGAAATAGAACTTATGCGTCAAGCAGGTATGTTAGTATCTTTAATGCATAAATTTATTAAACCATATATTAAAGCAGGTATTACGACTAAGGAACTTGATAAATTGTGCGAGGATTTTATTATTAGTCATGATGCTGTGCCAACTGAAAAAGGCTATGAAGGTTATCCTGCTTCTATATGTGCTTCTGTTAATGATACGGTAGTACATGGTATACCTAATAATTATAAATTAAAAGATGGCGATATTATAACAATTGATGTTGTTATTGGATATAAAGGTTATCAAGGTGATGCTGCATGGACATATGCTGTTGGAAGTATTGATGACGACAAAAAGTATTTGATGGAACATACTGAAAAAGCTTTATATGAAGGTATCAATATGGTACGTCCTGGTAATAGAATTGGTGATATATCAAATGCTGTTTATGAATATGCTACTAAGCATCATTTGGGTGTTGTAAGAGAATTATGTGGCCATGGTATAGGTAGCCAAATGCACGAGGATCCTGATGTTCCTAATTTTGGTAATAAGGGTACGGGTCCTTTATTAAAAGAGGGTATGTGTATATGTATTGAACCTATGCTTACCTTTGGTGAAAGATATGTTTATATGATGGATGATGATTGGACTATTAAAACAGATGATGGTTCGCCTGCTGCTCACTATGAACATACGGTTTTAGTTACTAAAGATGGTTATGAAATTTTAACGCCACGTTTAGAAGATTAGTGTTAAAAAGTATTAAAGTTGTGTTATAATAAATTTTAGGAGTGATATTATGAATGAAATGAAAAAAATGATGGTCGTTTTGATCGTATGTTTAGTTGCTATTTTATTTGTAGGAGTTTTATCATACAAAGAATATGTAAGTGATTCTAAATTCTATGCTGAATTTGAGGAAAAATTTGCAAATGGTGATACAGTATTTTATATTGGTAGGCCTACTTGTGGATATTGTAATTTAATGAATATAAGTTATGAAGAAATGAAAATAAGATATAACTTTAGCGATTTCTATATCAATATCGATGAAATTAGTCAGTCTACATTACAAAAAATTATGAAACATTTTAATTTAACATCTGTAGGAACACCTTATTTAGCTATTGTTTCAAATGGCAAAATTAAAGATGTTCAAAATGGTTTTGCTGATTATGATGGGTTATTTAAGTTCTTCCAAAAGAATGGTGTCATTGCTGAAGATGCTGAATTAGCGTTAAATTATATTGGTTTAGAAGAATATAAAACTATATTAGCTGAAAATAAATTGAATGTTATTGTTGTGGGACAAAGTTTGTGTCAATACTGTGCAGCTGCTAAAGTTGTTTTGAATCAATTAGTTGATCAAACTAATGTTAAAATTAATTATATAAATATTACATATTTAACAGACTCTGAAAGTGAAGAGTTCCATAATTCATTAGAATACTTAAGTAAAGGTTATGGAACACCAGTTATGTTTGTAACTAAGAAGGGCCAAGTAGTAGATGTTTTAGAAGGATATACTACATTAGATAAATATACTGAATTTCTTACAAAGAATGGAGTGTTATAATGCGTAAATCAACAATATATGATAAAGCTATGGCATTTAAGAAAAAATATCCTGGTACTGTTGCTTGGAGAATTAAACAACATTGTAAAATAGCAGAAATGCATTTAAATCCAGGTGAGAAAGTAAGATATGCTTTCGTATGCCAAAAGAATGATACGTCTCTTGAAATTTTTAGATCTTTCGTTGTTGTTGTTACAGATAGAAGAATTATGATAGCTCAAAAACGTTTAGTATTTGGTTATCTATTCTTAACTATAACACCAGATATGTACAATGACTTAACAGTAGCTATGGGCATTATTTGGGGACAAGTTTGCATTGATACAGTTAAAGAAGTTGTTGTATTATCTAATATTTCTAAGCGTGCATTGCCAGAAATCGAAACTGAAATTACAGAGTTTATGATGTCTGCTAAGAAGAAAAGAACACAGGAATAATCTTGTGTTTTTTTAAATTTATGATATAATTTAAATATGAAGGTAGGTTGATAATATGGGTATAAAAAATATTAATGACGAATGCTTAGATGTTGAGGTTATAAGATATTTTCTTAGCAATGATACTAAGTACTTAATATATTCATTAGGTGAAGCTGATGAATCTGGTTATATCAAATTATATGCTTCTAAAGTAGTTGATTCTAAGGCTATCATTATAGCTGATGATGCAGAGTGGAACGATGTTAAACAAATTATCAAAGAAGTTGTACGTAGTAATCGTGATGGTAGTGATTTAGATATTATTGATTTATCTGAAGATGAGTTAGAACAAATAACTTTACAAGATACTCGTGTATTTAAATTACAAGGTAATTTGGTTACATTATTAGGCGAAAATAAACATGTTCCAAAACATGAAGAAATTGACGAAATTATTGATGAAACTGTTGATTATGAGGTTATGTATAATGAACAGTTAGTTAAGAATACTGAATTACAAAACGAAATAAATGAATTAAACAATACGATTGAAAAATATAAAAGTATTTTAGATAACATAAAAGATTTAACAGAAAACTATGAATAATAGTTTTTTTTATTTAATAAAATTTAACGAGGTGAGTATTAGTGCGTAATGTTTTGAATTACTATTATGGTATGGATGTTTCTAATATTCATCAAAAGGATAAATTTTATTATTTTATATATCATGATGCATTGTATATCATGATGGCATGTGATAAGCCTAATATACAAGATATATATGAATATACTGTTTATTTGAAACAGTTCAATTATCCTTGCCATGAGATAATAGTCAATAAATTTGATTCTTTATTGACTATTTATGATAATTGTGAATATGTTTTAATGAAAGTTTTTGTTACTAGGAAAACAATTGATATTAACGATATATTGCATAGTAATGTCGAGTACATATCTGATAAATTGAAGTTGTTACCATGGCATGTTTTATGGTCTTCTAAAGTTGATTATCTTGAATATCAAATGAATCAAATGGGTAAAAAAAGCGAACTTATTAGGGATAGTTTTAATTATTATATTGGTTTAGCTGAGAATGCTATATCTTTATCATCTGGTTTAAGTTCTCCTTATTGTTTATCACATGATCGTATTCATTACAATGATAGCTTAATTGATTTATATAATCCTTTATTTTTTGTTATCGATTTTAAATATCGTGATATATGTGAATATTTTAAATCTTGCTATTTTAATGGTGTGGACAATGATATTTTTTGTTACATAGATAATTACGTATATACTTATGATGATGGATGTCTTTTTTTGTCACGCATGCTTTTTCCTACATACTATTTTGATGTATATGAAAAAATCATCAATGATATTGATGATTCTTCTTTAAATGTAATTCTTGATCTAGTTTATAACTATGAAGCACTACTAAAAAATATAAATGCTTATTTAAATCGTAAGTTTAGTATTCCAATTCTGGACTGGTTACGTTAATTACTTCTTTTACCTCAGGTACTTCACTTTTGATTGCTGCTTCGATACCTTCTTTTAATGTGGCATCGATCATTACACAATTAGCGCATGCACCTTTCATTTTGATATAAGCGATATCATCCTCGTATTTAACGAATTCTATGTCACCGCCATCATTTATTAAAAATGGTCTTAAATGTTCTATAATATCTATTATTTTTTCTTGTTTAGTCATATTTCTCAACTCCACGGATTATTATATATGACTTTTGCAATAAAGTAAAGCGTTTTTTTGAAAAGTATGTTATAATGTTTTAGAGGTGTTCAAATGAAGTTTACGAAAGGAAAAATAGTAGAGGCTACTGTTACCGGTATAGAACCTTATGGTATCTTTGTATCGCTAGATGAGTATTACACGGGCCTTATACATATTTCAGAGATTTCTCATAATTTTGTGCGAGATGTTCATGATTATGTTAAAATAGGGGATGTAATATACGTTGAAATAATTGATGTAGATGATAAATCTTATCATTTAAGTTTAAGTATCAAAAATATTAGGTATAAAAAAAGAAAAAATCAAATTAGAAAGCAAATAGTTGAGACACCACAAGGATTTAAGACATTGGCTTACAAATTACCAATTTGGATTGATGAAAGTTTACAAAAAATCGAAAAAACATCAAAATAGTATTGACAAAATACCCCTTTAAATGGTATAGTTAATTACGTCCAATGTTTTGGGCGATTAGCTCAGTTGGTTAGAGCACCTGCCTTACAAGCAGGGGGTCATAGGTTCGAGTCCTATATCGCCCACCATTTATTGCCGAAATAGCTCAATTGGTAGAGCAACTGACTTGTAATCAGTAGGTTACGGGTTCAATTCCTGTTTTCGGCACCACTTATGGAGAGATAGCGAAGTGGTCAAACGCGGCAGACTGTAAATCTGTTCCTTCGGGTTCGATGGTTCGACTCCATCTCTCTCCACCACTTTTTGTTTCGTGTTAGATTGCCTCGTAGCCAAGCGGTAAGGCACCACACTTTGAC
>JAEEYW010000038.1 GCA_016288305.1 Caryophanales bacterium
CCAAATCAGTTAAAATAACTTCAATATCTGACATATTATCTCTTAAATTTTCTTTTCTAATCCCCCTGTATGACTTATACTCACTTGCCGTCATTCCAGACCATTCTTTATATATTTCGTTAGTTAAAATTGCACATTCTTTTCCTTCTTTAACACCGCCATCATACCATACTTTAGCAAGCTTTTTACGATCAATAATAGCTTTAATTCTAGCTTCTATCCACTCTAAAGAATATCCTTTTTTTAAATAAAAATCTATCATTTCATCAATACCTTTAGAAGGATCAAAAACTTCATCCACTTTCTGTCTACCAAGTTTAGCTAACCATACTTTAAATGGCTCTGCTTTTGGACTAGGAACTGATTCAATAAGCCTAAATATTCCTTCTGTATCTAATACATCAGTTTCTCTCATTTTTCCATCTTGGGCTTTCATTTTCAACTTCCGACAATTTGTCGGAAGTTCACTTTCTTCTTCTTTAATTAATCTTCTTTTTAAAGTAGTCCAATAGTCACTAGCATCTTTAGGCTCAGCTAAAGCGTTTATAACATCAATCACGCTATAATAATAGTCTTCTTTATCTTTATCCCATATGCTTCTAATTTCCTTATCTTCAAATAAATTTGAAATAGTATATAATTTTTCTTTCATGTATTTCTCCTTTCTAAATATTTAGGTCAATAACTATAATTATTCACCTCCTTAGTAATAAAAAAGAGTATACTTTAAAAAAAGTATACTCCGCATCATGTGTATTTCTATTTTGCCCCTAGAAATACACGTTATCGACCTAATTGTCATAATAGATATCAGACAAATTTTCTACTACAACTATATTATACCAAATATACGTTTGTTATGCAACAAAAAATTAAAAAACTAGATAAGGAATCTAGTCTTATTTACGCCAGTGGTAAATCATCATCAATATATATATTAATATTGATTTTTGGTGGTTGATATTTTATACATAGTCTTTTACACATTTTCTTACGTGCCAATTCATCTTGCAAATCCCCTTTTTTTAGGATATAAGATTCAATTCGTTTGTTTATGTAATTTGTTTTTTCATTAGATATTTTGAAATAATTTTCCACTATAGGTGAATTATATTTTTTTAATATTCTTTTTGCAATTTTTAATTGTCGCTTGCTTAAATCGCCCAAATCTTTTTTAACTATAGAAAATAGTATATCGATAGCAGAAAATGCCGATATATTAAAACATTTTGAAACGAGTAACACTAATGAGCCTCCTTTGTGACATCCATAACAAAAAAATAATTTTTTGTTTTCATTAATACATACAGGCAAATCATCTGCTGCATGGAATATACAATCACTATAAAAAATATTATTAGCCCTTGGCTTAATATCAATACTCTCGCCTGCTATGCTTACCCATAGTTTTAATATCGATAAATTAGACTCCATAATTTTATCATATTTATCTATATATTGTTGATCACAATTATAAGGTAAAGCATAATCGCGATCATCCATCAATGAATCATAATATAGTCCCATACTAACCTCCAAATCATTGACTTATTATACATGATAAAGTTTTTAAATGCAACAAAAACTAGTTTTACCTAGCCAATTGTTTATGCTAATTCTTTCTTTAATTGCAACTTGTACTATAGGCAAGTTCGAGCGATAAAGACTAAAATGGCTTGTTATACTTTTCTATTGTATTTGTTTTACATTCTTATTATTTTTACTTGTTACTATTTTCTTACCTGTTTTTGATTCTATTTGTTCTCTTGTATTTTTAGCAATCATTCCACCTTCAACAACTGAATTTTCGGCATTTATTTTACTTTTTATGTCACTTGATTTAGATATTTCAGTTGCTGTTACTTCAGCTAGCATATTAAGTACTAATTCCATATTAGTCATATTGTCTCTTAAATTTTCTTTTGTTAGCCCCTTAAGTTGTTTATATTCTTTTACTGAATAATCACTCCATATCTTAGTAAGTGTATCAGTTAAAATAGCGAAATCTTTACCATCTTTAATCCCATTATTTTTTAGTTCATCAGTAAAATCTTTTCTAGCATCAATTGCTTTTAATCTTTGATTTATCCAATCATCAGAATAACCTTTTCTTCTATATGCTTCTAACGCTCTATTAATAGTTATCTCTGGATCAAATTCTTCATCTATTCTTTCTTTACCTAAATGAGCAAGCCATAACTTAATAGGTTCAGCCTTCTTAGATGGAATTGATTCAATAATTCTAAACATACCTTCTATATCAACAACATCAGTCAATCTCATCTTTCTATCTTGAGCCATTAACTTCAACTGGTGACAATTTGTCACCGTTTCATTTCCTTCTTCTTTAAGGCGTTGTTTTAATTTGTTCCAATACTTTCTGCCATCACTACTTTCAGTTAATATTGATACTATATCAATCACACTAATATAATATTTTTCTTCATCTTGATTCCATACTGTTCTTATTTTTTTATCTTCGAATGTTTTACTTAAAATTTTTAATTGATTTTCCATATTTATTCCTCCTTTTTAATAATTTCTAATTTATACCCAAGTGCATCCAATAATTTAACAAAGTTACCAATAGACATAGAATGCATATTCTTTTCCATTCTAGCTATTGTAGATCTTGCTATACCTACTTTTCTTTCCAATTCAGATTGACTAATATTTGATTCATTTCTTAGTTTTATATACTCACATATTAAATCAAATTCTTCATTACTTATAACTTCTTTTTCTATATTCATCATAATTATTACCTCATACATATTGTAGCACATTTGCAACACATTAATCAATAAAAAATTAAGTGTATTTTGAAATGCACCCCTTTGAGTAGACAACAATAAAAAAATAGATTTGAATAATGATATAATACACTTCCGAAAGGAGGTGTATTTTTTATGGCGTCAAAAGGTCAAAAGTTTAATAAATATTCTGAAGAATTAAGAAA
>JAEEYW010000039.1 GCA_016288305.1 Caryophanales bacterium
TACGTTTTGCCATAATTTCAACGTGTTTATCAGAAATATCAACACCTTGACCACGGTAAACTTTTTGAATTTCAAATAAGATATATTGTTGTGCAGTTATAGGATCTGTATAAGCAAGTAATTCCTTAGGTGAAATAACACCTTGAGTAAGTTTTTGACCTTTCTTAATTTCATCGTTTACTGCAACAGCAAGTCTTGAACCATAATTTGTTGTATGTTCACGTGTTTCAACATCATTTTTAACATAAATAGTATATTTATCATCGCCTTCATCATCGATTTTAGTAACAACACCGTTGATTTCAGCAATTGTAGCTTTTCCTTTAGGTTTTCTAGCTTCAAATACTTCTTGAACTCTAGGAAGACCTTGAGTAAGATCATCTCCACCAGCAACACCACCTGAGTTGAAGTTTCTCATTGTTAACTGTGTACCTGGCTCACCAATTGATTGAGCAGCCATGATACCTACAGCTTCACCAAGTTCAACAATATGACCTGTTGCTAAGTTCTTACCATAACATTTTCTACATACACCATGTTCTGTCTTACATGTTAAAACAGTTCTTATTGGTACTTCTTTAATACCCTTTTCAATGATCTTATCTGCAATTTGTTCAGTAATATATGTGTTTCTTTCATATAATACTTCTTTAGTTTCAGGATCTAAGATAGGTTTATTAGTATAACGTCCTACAATTCTATCACGAAGTGATTCTATTACAGTACCATCTTTTTCGTTTACGAATTCAGTAACTGTTACACCTTCTTGAGTACCACAATCATCTTCCTTAACAATTATGTCTTGAACAACATCAACTAAACGTCTAGTTAAGTAACCTGCATCAGCAGTTTTTAAAGCAGTATCAACCGCACCTTTTCTAGCACCGTGTGTTGCTAAGAAGAATTCAGACACTTCAGCACCTTCACTAAATGAAGATGTAATAGGTATTTCTACAGCCTCACCAGTAGGTTTCATCATAAGTCCACGCATACCAGCCATTTGGTTGTAGTTAGAAAGGTTACCACGGGCACCTGAATCTATCATAATTGAAATAGGGTTTTCTTTATTTGTTTTAATAATATCTGAAAGTTCTTTTCCGATATCATCTTTAGCTTTATTCCAAGCTTCAACTACTTTTTCGTAACGTTCTCTATCAGTAATTAAACCACGTTTATATTGTTTATTAACATCAGCAACAGTAGCTTTTGTATTTTCAATAATTTGAGGTTTGTTTTGAGATGGGATGATATCTCCAATACCAATAGATATACCTGATATAGTAGATTCTTTATAACCTAAATCTTTCATTTTATCAAGCATAATTGATGTTTCAGTAGTTTGATATCTTTTATAAATTTCAGCAATTAACTTAGTTAAGACTTTTTTACCAAATGGTTTAGTAATGTCCATCTTAGCTATAGCTTCAGGAATGTTTGTACCTTTTGCTAAGAAATACTTAGAAGGTGTCATTCCTTTAATATTTTCATCAGTTCCTTCATTAATATATTGGAATGAATCAGGGAAGATTTCATTAAATTTAATCTTACCTACTGTTGTAACTAAATATTTATCCATTAATTTATCTGGGAATATTTTATGTTTAAATGATTTAACTGGAATAGCAATACGAGTATGATAGTCGATTTCTCTTCTTTCATATGCCATTAAAGCTTCGTTAGGATCTTTAAATACTCTACCTTCACCAGGTAAACCAGCATTTTCAATAGTAATATAATAGTTACCTAAAATAATATCTTGTCCTGGAGTAACGATTGGGTTACCATCAGAAGGTTTCAAAATATTATTTGCACCTAACATTAATACTCTAGCTTCTGCTTGAGCTTCTTCAGAAATAGGTACGTGAACAGCCATTTGATCTCCATCGAAGTCAGCGTTAAATCCTGTACATACTAATGGATGTAATCTAATTGCTTTACCACTAACTAATTTTGGTTCAAACGCTTGAATACCTAATCTATGTAATGTAGGAGCACGGTTAAGCATAACTGGATGCTCTTTAATTTTTTCTTCTACAATATCCCAAACTCTTGGATCTTGGTTTTCAATCATACGTTTAGCAGCTTTGATATTAGAAGCAATTTCTTTTTCAATTAAGCCATTAATTACATATGGTTTGAAAAGCTCTAAGGCCATTTCTTTTGGAATACCACATTCATACATCTTAAGACTTGGACCTACAACGATAACTGAACGACCAGAATAGTCAACACGTTTACCAAGTAAGTTTTGACGGAAACGACCTTGTTTACCTTTTAACATACTAGATAAAGA
>JAEEYW010000040.1 GCA_016288305.1 Caryophanales bacterium
CATCATCATTGTTATCCTCTACACCTACATATCTGCCAGGTGTTAATACATAATCATTTGACTTAATTTCTTCTATTGTTGCAGAATAACAGAATCCTTTATTATCTGAATAATCTTCATCATTTTGATAATTATGATAAGTATCTGCAATCTTCTTTATATCACCTGAGCTTAGTTCTCTTAATCTTCTAGTAACCATAGTTCCTAAATTACTCGCATTTATAAATAAAGTATTATTTCTTTGTTTCTTGTTTCTGTTAATAATCCATATAGAACACGGAACTGTTACTGTATAAAATAAATTAGTTGGCATTGCTATAATACAATCTACTAAATCATTTTCTATAAGATTCTTTCTGATTTCTCCCTCTTGTCCTCCAACTGATAATGAACCATTAGCTAGAATACAAGCCATTTTACCATTTTGAGATAATTTGGAAATCATATGTTGTAACCAAGCATAATTTGCATTATTTTTGGGAGCTAAACCATATCTCCATCTAGAATCGTTCTCTACTTTTTCTCTTTCCCATTCTAAATTAAATGGTGGATTAGCTAATATGAAGTCAGCCTTTAAATCTTTATGTAAGTCTTCAGTAAATGTATCTGCTGCATACTTACCTAAATCTCCATACATAGAACGAATAGCTAAATTCATTTTAGCAAGTCTCCATGTAGTAGGATTCTTTTCTTGACCGTATATACCAATGTTATAAACATTTCCTTGATGTTCCTCTACGAACTTCATTGATTGAACAAACATGCCACCTGAACCACATGCTGGATCATATACTTTTCCATTAAATGGTTCAATACATTCAACCATTGTTCTAACCAAACATGCAGGTGTATAGAATTCTCCACCTTTTTGTAATTCATTCTTTGCAAATTGTCCTAAGAAGTATTCATATATTCTACCTAATAAATCTTTTTCTTTTGCTTCTTTAGTACCTACTTTAATATTAGTAAATAAGTCTAATAGTTCTCCAAGACTAACATTTCTCATTGTTGGTGAGTTATAGTTTTTAGGTAATACATTCTTTAATGATGTGTTTTCTTTTTCGATTAAAGTTAGAGCATCATCAATTATTTCACCAATATTAGAATCTTTAGAATGTTCTACTAAATATTCCCATCTTGCATTCTTCGGAACATAGAATATATTCTCAGCTGTATAACAATCTCGTTCTTCTTCAAGACCTGCCCCCTCTTCAACTAGTTCTTTATACTTCTCTTCAAAAGAGTCAGATATATACTTTAAAAATATTAAACCTAATACTATAAATTTATAATCAGCTACTGAAACTGCACCTCTCATTTTATCAGCTGCAGCCCATAGTTTATCTTCTAATTTCTTTAGTTCTTGTTCATTCATATTACTTACCACCTTTTAATTTATATATTGCATAAGCAATTAATGCTAACCAAACTCTATTTGCAGAATTATTATTTAATTGTGCAGCTTTATCAAGCATTTCCGTTCCTTTGTGATAGGTTTCCAATTCTTCAAGTGTTAAATTTTGACTTATTATCCATTGTTTTAACTGTTCAATAGTCATTGATTGAAAATCTATTAAAAAATTATTATCCATAATAGTACCTCCCAAGATATCTCTCATATAAAATTATAACATACAATTCGACAAATTTTGATTTTTTGTGACCAATTCGTACCAGAAATTACCAAATTATATCAATAATCTTGACTAATTTTTAATTTTAAGTGATTAATACAAGAAATTGTATGATTAGAAAATGTACTGATGAAAATATTTCTGATGAAGAATTAGAAAAAGTTATAAATCCTTTTTATGACAATTATCACGAATATATTATTACTTAGTTGTACCTGAAATAATTGCATTTTATATTGCTAGTTCCTATAGTAGGAATGCTACGTGAGAAGCAACTTTTTATCAACATTATAATTCTATTAAAGATATCTTTAATGTTAGTTATGATGAGGACTATGATAAAGTTAAAGATGAGGTAATTAAATTATTAAAAATTAAATATTCTTTAGAAATAATTAATGAAGATCCATTGGATTTTAAAAAAAAGAGTATTAGATTTTATTATTCCAATACTCTTTTTTTATTTCATTTTCCAAAAAACTCACGGAAAATCTATAATTGTGTGAATGTATGTGGGCTGTGGGTGTGGAAATAATTATATTTTTTATCTACCTACCCTCTGGGGGGAGGTCTATCTATACTCTATAATTTTCTGCAGTTCTTCCTTACTTATATCGCTCCAGAATGGCTGATATGGCCGAATTAAAACGTATTAGGATTCATGACTTCAGACTTTCATGTGCTTCTCTTTTAATCAACAATGGTGCTAATGTAACTTTAGTTGCAAAATATTTAGGACACACAAAAATCGAGGAGACACTAAATACATATTCCCATATGTTTAGCACACCACTCGATTCAGTTGTTTCTGTTATAGATAGCTTAGAAGATGACTAAGCTTTTTTTATGACAATTTATCAATAATTTCATTCAATTTTTCATTTAAAATTTTAAAAGGATACTCACGCATAGGGTCATTAATTTTTTCTTTTTTTAGTTTATCCTCTAATTTGATTTTAAACTCTCTTATACTTTCTAAATCTGATTCATAATAACCTTTTATATTTGCAAAATCATAGACAGAATCCAAAGAGTACTTAAACAAATATACATCTTTTATTTCTGTGCTAAATAATAATTCTAATATTTTATTGACATCTAATTCAGAAAAAAATCTTTTGTTAATAATGAAATCATTTTTATTCTTAACAATATAATCATGGAAGTTTTCGCCCCAATTAGGATTGTTAAAAATATTATCTAGCATACTTTCGTTTTTATTTTTGGTATTTTTTTTCAATACACCTTTAATTATCTCCATATGTTGATTATAAAACTTGGCTGATTCATCATTTGTAAAAAATGGGTATGCTTCCAGTTGAATATCCTCACCATTTTCAACATTGTTTTTAATACAATCTACTATTTCTTCAACTATATTACTTTTAAAGCCCATAGATTCTAAACGCGATAATTGCTTAATTATAGTGTTGTAAAAGGCAGGATTATACTTGTGACTTTCAATATTTATTTTAATATCATTCAAATTATTTTCTATATTCTCAGATGAATTAAACCAAAATTCACCGGTTAAATTATTAAACGGATCATCAGCAGATAATTTTTCACAATTAGAAGATTCAAATTCTTTAATAGTTTTTTCGATATCGCTTTTCTTAATACAATTATATATTAAGTATTCATTTACAAAATCAAACGTCAAATGCAATTTAGATGAAAAAATTGAATCTTGGTCTTTGCCATATGAAACATAATCATATCGTTTTTCAGATTGAAGTAATGGTAAATTATCACCTTTTTTCATAGTAATACAACCATTTATTATGCTTGATGAAAGACTACTATAAATAAAGCCATGGTCTATACAGCAATTATCAATAAAATCTTTCGAATAATTATAAATTTGGTAAAAATTATCAAAATAAAAGTCTAATGTTCTAATATTATTAAATTCATTCGTTATCATTGAATTAATAACACTTGTTTTGGTATTACATAATATCTTAAAGAAATCATCATCTTTGCTATACTTAAATGCTAAATTGTCATATGCATCATCAAGGACAGGAACAAACTTAAATACCTTACCTATAAGTTTCTCTTTAATTATTTTATATTTATTATTATCGTTATATAAATATTTAATTCGATTCTTTATATCCTCAAAATCCACTTTACCTGGCTCTTTTTCACTATATTTATCCGGTTTTTTATCACAATCATAAAATTCAATACTATTATTTAATACAGACATTACTTTTAATTCAACATTTTCAGTTATCGTTTTGTCTATTTCATCTTCATTAGCTACAATAATACATTTCATATTTTTGTGTTCTACAAAATCATTTAGAAAGCCAAGAACTTCATCAATTGGAATCCCACATCTTTCTAAATCATCAATTATCAAAATAAATTCATCAATTTTTTTGACAATTTTTAGTGCTCCATAATAGTCAATTTTTTTTAAAGATGAAACATTAATATCCAATTTAACTAATCCTAAATTTAATGTTAATAATCCAATTAGTTTAAATATTAAGTAGAAAATAAATTTTAATATTTTAATTATCCACTTTAACAATGTAACGGGAATAAAGAAGAAAAACTTAATTATTCCTATTTTATACAAATTGATTATAAATCTAAGAAACGAACTTTTCACATATTTAGATTTTAATAATTCAAAATATATTTTTTCACTCAGCTTATCTAAGGAATTTACATCATATAAAGAAACGTATAATGCATTTGAATACCTTTTTAAAATATTTTTTTTAATAAAAAATGTTTTGCCAGATCCCCAAGCACCATCAATCATAATAGCATAATTAATTCTTTTATTACGAATATACTCTTCAATTGCAGATACTAAATCCATATATTACCTCCATATCAAGAAAAAAATCTATTATGAAAATAGATTTATTATATAAATATTATATCATATATTTGCGTCTTTATATCAGAAGAATATATTTTATTATAAATGTTCTAATCTGCATGGACAGTGTTTAATCGCACCTAAATTCTGTTTCATCGTACGCCAAAAATAAAAAAGCCCGTAAATACGGGGCAAAATGAGCATAAATTAATAGCATAGGGGAAGAGAATAAATAAATGGTATTTAAATATCATTCACCATATTAATCTATTGTATATCCTTGCTTTTTGTTAGCAGTTCGTCAACAAATTCACTTCTATTTTTAGTATTCATATTGTACATAACGAATACATTATTCTTAGTACGCGTCATAGCAACATAGAATACTCTGCGTTCTTCAGCATATTTAATAGATTCTTGAGGTATTTGTGGTTTAAATAGTTCTAATAACCAATAATAATCTAAATGATCGGTTGGAAATTCCTTAGTCATACCTATAATAATAACTTCATCAAATGTTAATCCTTTAGATTTATGTATTGTCATACCATCTAATTTTAAATCATGCACATTTTCAATTCTTATTTTAGTGTCCAAATCATCGATAAAATCAGTATTATATTCAAACATTTTATCTATCATAGCATTAGTTCTACCTAAAACAAGTATACTATGTGATGGCCATGTATCATGAATTTTAATAATTAAATCTCTTAATTTATTGTACTCAGATGCTTCATCTATTCTGTCACCATCTCTATCATCATATTTAACAAAATGAATTGGTCTATCTAGATGTTTAAATGATATTAAATCTTTGCTTATTTGATCAGGATTCTCTTTAATAAAACTTCCTGCTATATCAACTAATTCTTGACTATTACGATATGTCCTTTTAATTGATAATATGGTTGGGTAATCAAAATAATCCGCAAATCTAGTTATATATCCTATGTTAGAACCTCTAAATGAATATATACTTTGCCAATCATCACCTACAGCAAATACTTTAGCTGAAGTTTTATTCGAAGTATTACGCGCTAAAGAATACTCACCATCAGAAATATCCTGATACTCATCAATGATGATATATTCATAATCAAAATCACCAATAAATTCTTTATTAGCTAAATATTTATTTGAATAATATAACAAGTCAGAATAATCAAAACCATATGTTGAAGCATTGATAAGTCTATTGGAATAATACTTATAGAATTGATCTATATAGGCAAACTGTTTTTTCATTTGCTCTTTCTCATCAGCATTATCACACGCTTCTATATATCTATTTACAATATTTAAATAATCAGCGCGTTGAACATTTTCTTTTATTCTATCCACAGCACTATAGAATAAGTTTTTTAATTTATAAATTTCTGTTAATCTTTTAGTATCTAGTAATTGTGTATATATATCAATATAGCTTCTATCACGATATATAAATCCCATGTTCTTAAGCTCAAAATCTAATCTTTCTTCTAATGCATCTAAAGAAGTTTTATCAACGCATATAAATTTATTATTATGCGCCTTATGCATAGCAATTTTCTTTTCTTTTTCTTTAAGATACTTCTCATCATTCAAGCCAAAATATTCTAAATAAACAGGTACACCAGCTAAGTTCAATGTGAAATCAGGTTTATACACTTTTCGATCTTCAACTATTCTGTCATATACTTTTTCATACTGATATTCAATACCATGTTTAAATAAGAAATTAGCTATTTTAGCCTCAGCGGCTGATTTAACTAATTCACCCTTAATAGATGTAATATATTCATCAGCATTAATCTTTTTATCAATTAGTTCTTCTACAACTTTTTCAATTCCTATACTTTTAGCTTCTTCAATTTTATATTCTTTGTATTCATTGAAATAGTGATCATAATCTTCAAATTTATAGTAATTCTTATATAAGAAACTACCATACCCAAAATGTTTGTTACCAACGGTTTCAGCTGTAAATGTATTCATTAGATCATAGATTTTTCTTCTACGATATAGTTCATTAATATAATCATAAAATATCTGTTCACGAATGTTGTAATCAACAATCTGACATTTCTTACCTTCAAATATTTTTCTTACGTATTTATACGCCAAAGAATGGAAAGTAGTAACATCGGCATTAATATTAAATTCGTCATTTATTAATGTTCTTAACTCTTCAACAGCTTTTTTAGTATAACTGATAACTAATATTTTTGATGGATCAACTTTTTTAATATCAACTAAATACTTTACCTTACCAACCATTGTAGTTGTCTTACCAGTACCAGCACCAGCTAAAATTAAAACATAATTATCATCTGTCATTATTGCCTTAATTTGATCATCATCAAGAGCAATATTAGGATCAATATCACTAAACATATTTTTAAAGTAATCTTTTAATTCCTCATTCACACTATCAACCTACCATAATCACATTATAACATGGTAAACATAAAAATGTAAATCAATGATTGCTATTACTAATTTAATAATGTTATCAAATTAGTAATATATGTAGCATCAATCGTGAGTTGTGGAATAAATACATTCATGCGTTCCAAAATCCCTCTTTCCTGCTCAAAATTTTTTATACCAGGAACATCAATAAATTCCTTATATTTGACATCAATATAGGTTTTACTGCCATACCTTTTTAGCGCTCCTATACAACTTTCAATATTACAATCAGTAAATTTATCTAATTTAAAAGATAAAATATCAAGATATTTTTTTCTATCAATGTCACCGTTTTGCAATATTGCTTGTCTGAAATTATCGAAGTTGCCATCAATAATGCTATTAAAAAACATCAAATCAATATTTTTTAAAGTTAACATAAATAACACGAACACACTTTGACTTTTTGTCCATGGCGTAGCATTACAATATCTTTCGTATTTTTGTAAAAATTCAGTAAATATTTTATGGCCATCGCGAATTGATACATCCAATGTTTTGAAAATATAATCAACTGAAGGTATAATATCAGGTATTTTATTAACTGACGAACAATCCAGTATTTGGCTAAATGTAATCCTATTTAAATTCATTTTGTAGTCGAAAAATTTGCTGAAGTAAACATCACTATTCATCCCTTGACCATATATCGTCTTAACAGATTCTTGTAATTGTTTCTCATCCAACAACAATATTATGATTAAATTATTAATATCTAAAAAATACTTCATAATTTCAAGCGTGCCAATAGCAAATGTAGGCTTGCATCTATCAAGTTCATCTATTATCAAAATCAAGCTTTTTTCAGATGCTTTAGTGGTAAGTTGTTCTTTTATTTTTTCTCGCAATTCATTAATTTTTTTGAATTCTTCATACGCTACATTATTATTATTAAGTTCATTATTTATGCCATCACATACTTCTTTAAGCTTATCAAATTTATCTCCAAATTTCAGTTTAATTATTGCATCAAGGGCAGTATACATATATCTGAATATTTGTTTCCCAATTTGATTACATGCGACATTGGCAAGTCTATCAATATCAATATCAGTATTTAGTTTATCATTCAAATACGAAAAAAACGGAATATATGGATTATCGTAAAAGTCGTATTCAAAAGCGTCATACGTAATGACATTATACTTCTCTTTAAGTTCCTCATCGTCGCATATATCCTTTGCAAATCTTGTTTTGCCAGAACCCCATGTTCCATTTATTAAAATTGATAATCCGTTTTCACTATTTTCTTGATAATATTGCCTATTTGCTATTAATTCCTTAAGCGTTCTGATTTCATCAAGTCTTTCAACATGGTTCCTATTATACCTATACATATGATTTCACATCCTTAATCTTTCAAATTATTAAATTCATCTATTGCATCTTCGAACTCAGCGTGAGTACATAATTTGCCATTACATAGGATCCTTACATTATTATCATACCCTTTATACAATTCTCGATGCCAGTTCTTTATATCATCTAAAACTGATAGCATTTTATGTCTAGAAGCCACTATTTCCATTTCTCTAGCACTTTCAGTTTCAAATACATATTTATCATTCATCTTTTTTATCCCCCTTTTCTACCTCTGATAATTCTTCATAATCTTCTTCATTACCTAGTCGTTTTAAATAATCTTTCCCACCATCAACTGCAACTGCCCCACATTTACAAAACTTAAAATCATGCCTATAAGTTGATTCAATTATATCTCCACATTTTTTACATTTAATTTTGTTAACTATTATCTTATTCATATAACCACTCCAATAAATCCATCACTTCTTTTTTTATACCCATTTTATCTGCGTACTTAGAAAGTTTAACTAAATCTTTATCCTTTCTCTTAATATATTCTCTCAAGCTATATTTAACATGTTCTCTATCCATTCTATTTTTAGACCTTATAATATCACATATGCATCTTTCAATATCATATACTCTAACAACATTACCAAATGGTGTTTTAACTTCCGTTAATCCTAGTTCATATATATCATCAGAAACATAAAACACCTTATGATTTTTCAATTTAATACTATTATAATTTTTCTTAACAGTTACATCATATTTACTATCAGGAGCTTTAATTGATAATCCATGAAAATATAATGCAGTCATATGCGAATATATAATACCTGGTAAATTCAAATTAAGTACATAATAAGAATCTGGAAATTTATTAACATCAAGATATATTCCATTATCAAGTTTTTCTATAATATTTCTATCTACCATAATATTAAGATACATTCTATGAATACCCAATTCAGTTAATTGTTTGGATGTAATATATCCATTATTAGCTTTCATTAACTCCTGTATTATCTCAATATTGCTTTGATCTTTAAACTCTTTTATAGTCATCTTTTCCATATACATTCTCCTTTGACTTATGTACCTTTATTTTATGTCATATCAGTACAAATGTCAATTACAAAATTAAAATACTAATTTATATATTAGTATTCTTTGCATACCATAAACCTTCATGGCACAAAAAGTATCCAGTAAAAACTGGATACTAATAGCTTCCATCTTTATCTATTTCTTCTAAGTCAAAGTAGAAACCATATTCTTCATATGTTTCATCACCAATCTTAGCCATTTTAGTTTCAGATTTAATACCGCCTAAACTTTCATAAAATTTAATGGCATTTATATTATCTTTTAGGCACCAAACAATCATATTTCTTTTACCCAAAGAAAATAATTCTTTAGCCGTTTCTAAAAATAAAGCTTTACCTATACCTTTATGTTGATACTCTTTTTTAATATATAAACTAACTAATTCAGAATCATATTTAAATGAATCATCCTTAGGATCTAAACAAGAATAGCCTAATACTTCATTACCTTTTACAGCAACTAATACTTTATCTTTATATTCATCAAAACTTCTACAATATCTTTCTGTTTGTTCTTTAACATCCATGCCTTTTAAATATGTCGAAGCAATAATACCTTCATATGTATCACGATATCCATCAATTTTAATTCTTGCCATTTGTTCTTGGTCTTCAAGCTTATTAAATCTAATAATATAATCTTCTTTATCCGTTAATAATTCTAAAGCCCTACCCATCTTATATAGAGCATTAATAATTAATTCTTTATCTAAAGCAAAATTAACTCTTCCAACCAATTCATCTTCATATGGCCAAGATATTGATTGACCTACTAAAAATCTAATTCTTCCCATCTTATAAAAGAACTTAAGTAAATCTCTTTCTGTACTAATAATTCTACCTTTGTATTTCATTCCTTTAATTTTAGTAAAATCTAAAATAGCAAAGAACCCTGATTCAGTTTCTAAATTAGTAGGGAAAGTTACATAAGGTAATCCTTTTAAAGCTATGGATGCATTTTCTTTAAGTACATTATTTACATCACTAATAATTTTATCTTTATCGGTATCAACTGTATCAATACCATCTACTAAAGCTTTTAATAAATTTAAGCGATATTTATATTCATTTCTTAAATTAGTAAAATATTCTTGATATACAATACTTCTTTCTTTAGAAGCATTGAATCCTCCAGCTAAAGCATATCCTGTTATGGAAGGACTTGAATCTATTTCTTGGAATATTCTATTTATGACTTCTCTAATAATAAGTTCATCTGCTACAACAAAACCAGCTCTTAGTGAGGCAAGTCCATATGCCTTAGATAAGCCAAATAAAGAAATAGTATTTCTAAACATACCAGGAATAGTGGCAATAGGTTTAGCGATATTATTTTCATCGAAAGTAATATCTCTATAAACCATATCATCAATAATGAATACACCTCTTTTATTACATACTTCACCTATTTTAGTCAATAACGCAACATCTTTTTCACCCATAACTTTACCAGTTGGATTATTAGGATTAGCATTTAAAAAAGCTACTACTCTAGGAACATATCCTTTTCTTCTGTTATATACCTTTTGTAAAGATTCATTAATTTCATCTATTTTAGCAGCTAACTTATCAGGATTAACTAAGAAATTATCTTCTTTTTCTAAAGGAAGAATATCTACTTCCGCACCACATCTTTCAGCTCTAATCGTAAATAAACCATAATTTGGTCCTGTTACTAATAATACATCACCTGGTCTAGATATAATATTAATAATAATATTAAATATCATGGATGTAGAAGGCATAAATGTTATATTGTGAACAGATAATCCTTTATCATCAACATCATTATATGGGTAAGGTCGATCATTATTAAAACCTATGCTTTCTACATAATCAAGTAATTCTTTTCTGATAGAATCAGCACCCTCTGTATATGGATAAGAATATAAATAATCGCTACCTAGCCATTCTTTCATCTTATCTATACATAAAGGAAAGGGCTTATAACGTAAAGGATTACCACTACCCAAATCAATATCTTTGACAGTCGTTATATTTTCATCTCTAACTTCATAACCATAGAAGTTAATAGCATCAGCAATTTTCTCTACAGTAGGATTAAACTTTTCCATATCAAGCCTATTGCCCACTAAAGGAAGACCAAATCTTCTTTCTGACAATTCAGGATTATCACGCAAAAACCTATCTATAGCACTTGATTTAATTAACATACATATCACCTAAAACAATTATATCACAAAAAAAGAACTATTCGTTCTTATACTTAAATAAAGCAGATGGGCGATGTCCGCCATCACTTCTTATCTTATCCGTTTTTACAACCTTATCCGCTATAATTCTTCTAAAAGCAGGATCTAATAATTTCTTGCCGAGTATTACCTCATATACTTGTTGAAGCTCACCTAAAGTAAAATAAGGAGGCATAACATTAAATACAACATCCGTATAATTAGTTTTATTTCTGATCCTTTCCATACCAGATAAAATGACAATATCATGATCAAAAGCTAAAGTATTAGTTTTAGAAACAAAGGCATATCTATCCGTTGTTTTTTCTTTTAAATGTTTTTCAACTTCTATTTTTAAAGTTTCTTTGCCATTATCAAGTACTAATGTTACATTATTACCTTCTTCAAACATTGTAACATCAAACCAAGATGCATTAGCATTAATAGGTTGCCCTAAAAGATTTTTATCAATCAAAGCCACAAAAGAACAAGATACAACTCTAAGACGCGGATCTCTATTTATAGCATCGAATGTATATAATTGTTCTAAATAGATATCGGAAAGATTAGTCTCAGTCTTTAAAACACGTTTAGCACATTCTTCTAAAGTTTCAGATTTAGGATTTAAAAATCCTCCTGGTAGGCACCATCTATCTTTATAAGGATAATCATCTCTTTTTACTAAAAGGATAGACATAATCTTACCATTATTTCTTCGATAATCCTTTTTTTCTATATCTGATACACTTATTAAACATATATCCGATGTCATAGATAATTTATCAAACATAGATGAATCATAATTTTTTAAGAATTCTTCTTCAGAGTTATATTTCATATAAACACCTCTTATTAATATTTTATAAAAAACTAATTAATTTATCAAGGATTTTATTTAAAATATACTCTTTATTTTCACTTCTTGTATCTTTTGTAACCGTTATTTCTAAATCATTATATATTCCATTATAATAGATAGAAACATATACTTTATTATCTTCACCTTGAGGATTATTTTTATCTTTTCTTTTTAGTTTACCTGTTATACCTATACCAATATCACTACCAGCATATTTTTTTATATTGTATGCCATTTCACGTGCCACTTCCATACTATACACAGAATACTTATTAATTGTTTCTTCATTCACGCCCAATTTAATTTTAAAAGCATTGCAATATGTTACGGCTGAAAACTCTAATACATCAGAAGCGCCTTCGATACTTGTAATAGCATTAGCAATAGCTCCACCTGTACATGATTCCATAGTAGATATTCTTAAATGTAATTTTCTTAATCGGCTGACAATGTCTTGCATTTGACACCACCATATCGTTTATCACTATATATCAAATCTATTTGCTCTTTCGTTAAATATTTTTTAACTTCATTTTTTAATTCTTCAGGAATACCATAATAACTTTCTGCTATACTACCAGCAATAGCAGCAATAGTATCTGTATCCCCTCCAATAGAAATAGCCTTTCTAATTGTATCTTCAAAATCATTAGCAACCATAAATACATATATAGCTTGTGGTATAGTAATCGATGCCTTACTTGAAAATTTATTATTCCTTTGTAAATCCTCTAAATCGTAACTTAAATCATAATAATTATCTTTAATATATTTTATGACATCTTCTTTAGACTCACCATGACGTAATTTGAAAATAGCTGAAGCTACAGCTTCACTAGCTTTAATAGCATCTTCATGATTATGTGATGGAATAGTTGCTTTTTTACTTTCTTTGATAACATCTTCTAAGTTATCAAATAAAAATCCAACAGGACTTATACGCATTGCACATCCATTACCATAGCTATTACCCTCTTTTTCACCTAAAAGCCAAGATACAAAGCCCTTACCAAATCTACTTCTACCATATTTATCTTCACCCAAATTTATTTCAGCTAAACCATACTTTTTTAAATATTCCTCATATTTAAAATTGCCATTTACAATAGCATCATATATAGCACAAGTTAAAACTGTATCATCAGTATATGAAGAATCACTAGTAAATAGTGGTATATCTTTATTTAAAATTTTGATTCTTTCTTCATAAGTTCTATGATTTTTGATTTCAAGTACTTCATAGTAAGAACCTGCGATATCTCCTATTATTGCTCCTAACATATATACCTCCTAATATAAATTATTATCTTTGATATATTTAAACACTCTTGGATCCAAATATTTACTATCTAAATCGTTTCTAATCATTGTAGATGATATATTTAAAAATTTATAATCTCTACATACAATAAAATTAGAAGTATGATAATCTTTAATATACTCATCAATATTGATATTATCCCTATTTACGACAATGATATTATATTTTAATAACTCTTGATAATTTTTCCATTTATGAAAATTAACAATATTATCAGCACCCATAATAAGATATAAATCATCAATATAATCTTTTTTCAAACTACACATCAAATCACAAGTAAATTCATAATTATTATTTTTATCATCAACAACAATACTGTCGTTCTCAAAAAATTTCAGCATATTAATACGATGTTTTATATCAACTAAGTTACGTTTATCCCAATATCCAATAGTTGGCACAATTAAAACCTTATCAACATAATTTTCTTTAAGTAAATAATTTACTAAATCAATATGCCCTTTATGTACAGGATTAAAACTACCTATGTATACTCCTAATTTCATATTATCCCTACTTACTTTTTACTTCACCATATTTATAAGATGGCATTAATTTCATCTTAAATTCATTAATTTTATGTTTATGATCAATCAAATTTTTAATATCTTTATCTTCACAAATGCCAGTACGTAAATATTTATCCAAAGTAGCATATGTAAAACCTAAATTATCTTCATCTGTTTTACCACATAAACCATCACTAGGCGTTTTATAAACTAAATCTTTAGGTAAACCTAATTCCATGCCTAACAACTTTACCTCAGCAACAGTCAAATTAGCTAAAGGCGCTACATCACCAGCAGAATCACCATAACGTGTGGAATAACCTACCCAATCTTCAGATAAATTACATGTATTTATAACGCGGCCATTGATAGTCTGACTAACAGCATATAAAGTAGCCATACGAATTCTAGGTGGTAAATTAATCAAAGTTTGTTCACTTAATTCACAACCTAAACTTTCTTTTAATAACGCTATTTCTTTCTCAACGACATCTTTGATATTAATTGTAATATTATCAATACCAAGATGTTGGCACACTCTAATAGAATCACTAATATCATTTTGAACACCATTAGGCATTAATACACCAAATACATTTTCTTTACCTAAAACTTCAACACATAAGGCTGCTGTTACAGTTGAATCTTTACCACCAGATATACCAATAACAGCTTTACAACCTTTACCATTTTCTTCAAACCATTCTTTTAACCATTTAACCAATTCTTCTTTTACTTTTTTAGCATCAAAATCATTCATTAGTCTTATTCCTTTCTTTATTCAACTTAACCCAATTTCTTAAACCAATAATTGCCATTATTAAATAAATTGATTTTTTTGTTAAATAAACTGTATCGAAATGTACGATATACATTATAACAGCAATTATATCTGTAATTATCCACCATACATATTGTTCAGCATATCGATATAATTCTAAAACAGTAGCAACTAAACCAATAGCTACAGTTAAAGCATCTAGAAAAGCAACTGTACCACCAACACTTACAAGTATTTCATATGTTACAAATGTTGTAATAGCAACTAAACCAATACTTAATATACGTTGTTTCATTGTTAATTGTTTTGCTAAAGTTTTTTCGGGTATTTTTTTATCTCTATGTCTAGCCCAATTAATCCATGATGCTATATTCATAGGTAAATAGAATAATACCTCTAAACAAAATGTTCCATATATCTTATAATACAATAAATATATAGCATATACAATAGTATTAACTAAACCAAAGATAAAATTTGATACATTAGCTTTAGCACAAAAGAAGATACATATAATACCACATATAGCACTTATAAAATTAACTATTGTTAACCATAATGGGTTACTAGTACTAGCTGGGTTAACAAATGCGTTATACACAGCAATACCAGCTATAAATACCATTATTATAATCATTATTATTTCATACCATTTTAATTCTTTAAAACTATTTTTTAAGTTCTTTAAACCATCCATTTTTCTCTTTCCTCTTTTCTTTCCATATTCCTTATCATTGTCCCGCTTATAGGATAATGTTTTCTTTTGACATCTACTAATCTATGTATAGCTTCTGGATAAGCCCTTGCAAAATACTCTCCATAACTTTCCTCACTAGAATATACAGCATCTAATCTATTACCTACAACCTCTCTAACCAAAGGTGTTTCAGCATCCCAATCTTCCTTACCGTTTTCCAATCGACAATTAGTTACATCGATAAATATAGGAATTGCATTAGGATAATTAGCTGTAAGTTGTCTTACTTTCTCTTTTCTTGTTTCTACTGATAAATAATTAGAAGCATTATTTTTTAATATTTCCATTTCATCAGATCCACCATAGAATAATATCACATATACTTTTTCACATTCCAAACAGGCTACATCAACGCAATATTTATGTCCTTTATGAAAAGGCATAAATTTGCCACCATACATACCAATTTTATATTTCATTTTTATATACCTTAGCATGAGTTAAAGCTAACTTAGAATTAGCTCCACTAATATACCCTTCTTTTTCTAATTCTAAAACTTCATCGAATGTGAATTCCATATATTTAATATACTCATCGCTATCTAGATCTTGTTCATATGCTTTTTTACAATCATGCGCAAGAAATATATGATTATAAGCACCAGAGCATCCTTCATCCTGATAGAATGAATCAACTAAAGTTAGTGAAGAAGGCACTAAACCAGTTTCTTCTTTAAGCTCTCTCAAAGCTGCTTCATAGGGATCCTCGCCTTTTTCTATATATCCTGCAGGAAAACCTACCCCAACACCCAATTTAGTAAATACTCTAGGCTCAATAACTAAAAGAACATTATTATTAATATAAGGAACAATAATTACAGCCGATCCATCCTTATTCCCTTTTATAATTTTTTCTCTTTTTAGTTTTAATCCGTTATTCAATGTCACTTGATAAGCTTGAGTAGTAATAAATGAAGAATCTGTCTTTTCAAATTTGCAAGGTTTATATTCTTCAATCATTTTATTAAAAACTTTTAACTTTTTGATATCCATTTTCTTCTACCTGACCTTTTGCTTGTTTAATTAATTCTTTTTTTAACTCTAACAATTTTTTAGTTAAATCAACATAATAAATATGTGGATTATTTATTCTTCTTACTTCAGGATATAATGTTTCCATTTCCTTATTCATGTATTCTTTTCTTTCAGAAATACTCTTATTATTATAAACCTGTTTTCCATCGATATAAATAGGAACTTGTAACTCTCTTACCTCATAATCAGTTATCGTCGTTTGTTTCCATTCTTCTGTTGGACTAACTAAAGTAAATTTATTATTTGGAATAATTTCATCACTAAGCGCTATAACATCACCTAAAGCATAACCGGTTTTCTTATCATAGAAGCGATATACTTTCTTATATCCAGGATTAATAGTTTTAAGGCTATCTTCACTAACTTTAATTTTAGGTATTAACTTACCATTTTCTTCTATAGCCACTAATTTGTATACGCCTCCAAGTCTTTCTTTACTAGCGGCGATATTATCGCCCACACCTAAAGAATCAAACTTAGCGCCTTCCTTAACTAAATCACGAATGGTATATTCATTAAGTCCATTAGATAAACAGATTTTAGTATCAGTAAAGCCAGCTTCATCTAATAGTTTTCTAGCTTCTTTAGATAGATAAGCTAAATCACCAGAATCAATTCTTATACCTTTAAATTTATAACCATTAGGAACTAAGTAATCTTTAGCTACTTTAATAGCTGCTTTAACCCCACTTCTTAAAGTATCATAAGTATCAACTAAGAAAATACAATTATTAGGATTTGCTTTAGCGTATTTTAAGAAAGCTTCATATTCATTTTCTGAATTAGTTACAAGTGAATGAGCCATAGTTCCTGATACAGGGATACCATATTTCTTACCAGCATATGTATTACTTGTAGCAACACATCCACCCATAACACCATATTTACTTGCTTCAATAGCTGAATCAATACCACGCGCTCTTCGTGCTCCAAATTCCATGACAGGTATTCTTTTACCATCTATGATAGCTTCATCGGTAATCCTTTTGGCAGCTGTTGTAACTAAAGAAGCATGATTGAAACATGCAAGTAAGGCTGTCTCTAAAATTTGAGCTTCAATAGCCTTAGCCTTAACTGTAATTACTGGTTCATTTGGAAATACAGGTGTTCCATCAGGAATAGCATAAATACTACCTGTAAACTTAAAGTTTCTTAAATACTCTAAAAATTCCTCATTAAAATCTCCTGTGCTTCTTAAATAATCTAAATCATCATCACTAAATTTAAGATTATTTACATAATCAATAATTTCATCAATACCAGAAGAAATAGTATAGCCTCCATCCATGGGATTTTTTCTAAAGAAGATATCAAAATACATTACTTTATCTTTATCTCCTTCATCAAAATAAGTTTTAGCCATTGTTAATTCATAATAATCAGTCATTAATGTTTTATTTATCATATTACCACTTCCTTCTATATACTTTTACGCCATTTGCTTCCATATCAGCCAAAGCTCTTTCTGTTACCTCATCACAATTATGACCAGGTGCATCATATGTATCTATCGCATCAGCATATACACCAACTAAAACATCTCTATTAGTTTCATCAAAATAATTTCTAGCGGTAATAGCTGCATTTTTTACGCACACTTCGGATAAACATCCCACAAAAGAAATCCTTTTCAATTTATAGCATTTATTTAAGAATGGTATAACACCACTTGCTAACATAAAATTAGTACTGTTCTTGGTAAAATCCACAGCTTTTTTAGCATAAGGTTTTAATTCATCGACTAGTAAAGTTTCAGAAGTTCCATCCAAACAATGCTCACCAAAAGTTTTAAATTCGATAGAGTCCTTTGTATGTGTGTCCCTAACTATAACATTTAAAGCTTTTTTATTCTTTTCATTTTGTTCTAATAAGTTTTGTATTCTTGGTATGATTCTTTGAATACTTGGTGCAGCAAGTAAACCCTCTTTAACAAATCCGTTAACCATATCAATGACAACAAGTAATTCTTCAATATCTTTGTATTTCATATTTTCCTCCTTTTTTGTTATTATCATTTTGTTAATAACAAAATTTATTAATTTTCAGATGTTTTCTGCATCTGTTATTAACATTTTATTAAAAACAAATTATTTTGTCAATACCTTTTTAAAAAATTTTTAAAAAAAATAAAAATATACTATTTTTATATAGTATATTAACCAACATTAACTGTTATTTTTTAATCATAATATTATGTTTTTCATCAGCTTGCATATTAAATTCTACATTACAAAGATTACTAATAGTTTTAAAATCTACATATTCTATACCACATCTTTTTAATAAAATTTTAGTTAAATCAAATTCAGAACATTCTCTATAATTTAAATAAACAACTTTTTTAACGCCTAAATTAATAAGTGACATAGCGCACTCTTTGCAAGGAAATAAAGTAACATATAAAGTAGCATTTTTAAAATCACTAATAGACGCTGCACTATTATGTAAACTAGCTCTTTCAGCATGATCAATAAATGTATATTTAACATTCTGAACTCCATATTGTGGATCTGTGTTCCAAGGAAATTCATCTTCGTTCCAACCAAAAGGTACTTGATTACAACCTGTAGCTAAAATTTTACCTTCAGAGCTAACATAGCAAGCTCCAACTTGTGTTGATGGATCTACACTATTAGAAGCACAAGCTAAAGCTACTAACATATACATTTCATCTTTATTAGTTGATACATCTCTTTTCTTACCTAAATGTTTATTATCAATTTCTAACATATTAACAGCTCCTTTAATTATATAATCCTATTATAATCTATAGTTTAATTCATTCATATCCTTGTATTTTTGATCACGTAAACAATGCTTAAACATTTTATTTAAAGCTCGTTCTTCAGCAAGGCGAACACCTTCAGCCGTCATATCAAATACTTCACCAACTTCAGAAAGTGTTTTAACTTTACCATCAAAACCATATAAAGAATATATAATATCACGTTGTTTCTGTGATAAATTATTAAATAACTCATCAAGGCTGAAATTCTTCATTTCCATATCATAAATAATTCTATCTTCCATATTATCATCGGATTGATAATCAACAGTTTTATATTCAAACAAAGTCATCTCTAAAAACATTTTTACTGTATCTCTTAATGTTGTTAAATCAAAACATTTCTTTTTTTCTATACAAGCATCAAATACCATGCTATAGATTCCTTCAATTAATGAAGCTACAATATCAGTATTATATTTTTTACTTCTTAAATCATTATTTATAACATCATAAACACTACAACTCATATTTTTTTCTTTAAGCACTATATATTTAGCTAGTATATCCGCAAAATAATCTGCATTTACACCTGTAGGTATACAATGTAATCTATGGCCACACACATTGCGGCGTAATGAACGTGCGAAATCATAGCTTTGAACAATATTGGCAAAACCAGGTACCTTAAGTAGATATCCTTTTCGTATTTTATCATTCCATACAGCAAAAGTAGAATTCATGATATCATCAATATCAAAAGCTCCTGATGAAATAATATCAAAACCACTATCCACAACATAATCATAACATACATATAAAGTACCCATAACAATTCTATTGATATAGTTTTCCCTTAATTCTAAATTATCCGTTTCTATAGCTTTTTCATATAATTTTTTAGCTTCACAAAATCTCATTTTTTCTAAAGAATCAATTTGCTTTTTCCAAGCATCTAATTTATCCATATTAATACCCCCGCAAAACGATTAATATAATAGCATAAAGGAGATATCAAGTCAATAAAAAGCCAAGTAAAACTTGGCCTTATTTTCTTAATAAACTAACATTTATATTTAATCTTTTAGCAGCAGCTCGTTCTTCTGTAGAATTACCTTTTATATGCGCTAAATTATCAATTTCATTTTGAAAACGTCTACGCAATTCTTCATCGTTCATATTAGGACATGAAACTTTAAGATAATCATATATAGCCTTAATCAAATCACGATTAGAAGACACATTAATATAAATACCTTTTTTGTGTTCACCATATTTCAAAACCTCATACATTAATTTTTCCGTATCACTTAACACTATCGCATTATCACATTTTGCTTTCTTATAAACAACACTATCATCAAGTCCACATTTAACGCATATACAATAATTTTATGAATTACCCTCTTTTTTTAAATGCTTTTCATCTAAAACAGCCCATACATGATTACAATTAATATATTTTTCTTTTAATACACCATTATAGGCATATTTTATACTTTTAAGTAAATCCTCATGTTTTTTCAACAATTCCTTATATTGTTTAACTTCTTCGTTTTCCTCTAATTCTTTAATATGCTCCATAAGTTTTCTATCTTGACTAACTAGTTTATTATAATTATCTCTACTGCTTTCCATACTATCACCCCTATAAATTGTTAATTATTATAACACTAATATCAATATTTGCAACAAAAAAATGAGAATATTCTCATTTTCTAAACACAAGTATATCCACCATCAATAGGTAGGATAACACCTATTATAACAGCTACCCTACCTTTTATTATTCACCATTTCCTAATATCTTATATAAAATATTATATAAAGTCATAGCCTCTTCATCACTTAAACAAATACACTTACCAATTTTAGCAGGTATTAAAGATGCTTTTTCACTTAATTTTGAGCCTTCACTAGTTAAACAAATCATTAAGTTTCTCTCATCACTACTTGATCTAGACCTTGATATATAACCCTTAGACTCTAACGTTTTTAAAAGAGGCGTTAAAGTACCTGAATCTAAATATAATTTATTACCTAATTCTTTTACATTAATTTCCTTCATATCCCATAAAACCATCATAGCGATATATTGTGTATACGTTAAGTTTATCTCATCTAAAAATGGCTTATATTTACGAATAACTTCTCTAGAAGCTGCATATAAAGGAAAACATAATTGATTTTCTAACTTCAAACAATCTTTCATAACTATGCTCCTAATATTTCTTTTAATTCTTCCCTAGATTTAAAACCTAATACGCTTTGTTTTAAAGCACCATCTTCAAATATTAATAACGTAGGTATTGACATAATACCATATCGTATAGCTATACTCTCAGCCTCATCAACATTTAGTTTATAAAACTTATAAGTAACAATTTCCTTAGATAATTCATCGATAATAGGCGCTAACATCTTACATGGGCCACACCATGGAGCATAGCAATCAACTAGCACCTTACCCGTACTTACAACATTGTCAAATTCATTTTCCATAATTTCCCTAACCATACTTAACTCTCCTTAATCGCCATAACAGCCGCTATAGCGCCATCACTTTCAGCTGTTACCAATTGTCTCAATTCTTTTTTACGAGCATCACCCGCAACATAAACATGTTCTTTATTAGTATGAACACCATCTTTAGATATTATATAACCATTTTCATCAATATCAGCAACGTTACTAAAAATAGCATTATTAGGTTGTTGACCAATAGCTATAAATAAACCACTGACTTCAATATTTTTACCATTATCCAAATCAATACTTTCTAAAACATTTTCACCATTTAATTTACTAACATTAGCATTCATAATGCATTCAATATTAGATTTAGAAGATAATTCATCTTGATATTTTTGATCAGCTCTAAAGCTATCACCTCTATGTATTAAATATACATGATTAGCCAAATCAGCTAAATATATAGCGTCCTCTAAAGCTGTATTACCACCACCAATAACAGCAACATCTTTACCTTTGTAGAAGTTTCCATCACATGTAGCGCAATATGATACACCCTTACCAGTCAACTCAATTTCCCTATCTAAATTAAGCTTCCTATTTTTTACGCCAACAGCTAAAATAATAGCCTTAGTTTCATATGTATTGCTTGTAGTTATAACAGAATGTTCATCTACTTTAACAACAGTTTCATATTTAATTTCTCCGCCTAATTTGATAACTTGATTGTATAGATTAGTCGCAAAATCAAAACCAGAAATACTTTCAATACCAGGATAGTTTTCAACCTTACTAGCATTAACTATCTGACCACCATATGCTTTAGCCTCCAAAATTAAAACTCTTTTATTAGCCCTTAAACCATATATAGCAGCTGTCATTCCAGCAGGACCAGCTCCAACAATTATAATATCGTACATAATTAATCCTCCAATAATCTTTTAATAGTATCTTCAATTTTAGAAGGTGTAACAGTTGGTTCATATCTAGCAACTACATTACCATTCTTATCAACTAAAAACTTCGTAAAATTCCATTTAATAGCTTTGATTAAACCATGCTTTTGATTCTTCAAATAAACAAACAATGGATCCGCATTTTTACCATTAACATCAACCTTAGAAAATTGTTCAAAAGTAGTATGATACTTCAAAGTACAAAATTCATGTATTTCCGAATCACTACCAGGAGCCTGGCCAGCAAATTGATTACATGGAAAATCTAATATTTCAAATCCCTTACTATTATATTTTTCATATAAACTTTCTAGTCCTTCATATTGTGGTGTGAATCCACAACCTGTAGCTGTATTAACAATTAGTAACACTTTACCCTTATACTTATCTAAACTTATATCCTCACCATTCATATTCTTAACTTTATAATCATATATATTCATAATAACCATCCTTTTTCAATTTATTACAATTTAATTGTACACAATTTAATTAATTTTGTCAATTTCCATTTAACTAACACCTAAAACATGATATAATATATAGGCTCAAAAGGAGAAATAACATGACAAAGAATAAATACAAAATATTACGCGTTCAAAAATATAATGAAGAAATAAACAAATGTAAAAGGAATATAATTCAAGATATTATTTTTACTGTAGCTTGTACTAGTATACCAGTATCATATTATGTTTTATCCGGTCTACAAACCAATATAACAACAGGCATCTTAACAGTACTTCCTATCGTAAAGACTATCCACAGCTTTGTATGCGCTAAGAAAAATATATCTGAATTAAATGAATATAAAAATGAAATAAGTTACATCAAAGGTGAAATCAAAAGATAATCACCTTTTTTGTGTCAAAATATGTAAAAATATAAATATAGATATTGCTATTTAGAAATATTTAAGGTATAAATATGCTGGGAGGGTAATGATTTTCATTACAAAATAATTATGATAAATATTAAGGATGTAGTAACCTTAGATGATAATAATGATTACATAGTTGCAAGTAAAGCCGACTTAGATTACAAACAATACTTTTTATTAGTAGATATGAACAATAATCAAAACATAAAATTCTGCTATATTGAAGAAGATGAAATGGTACAAATAACAGATAATGAAACATGTAATAAACTACTACCACTATTCTATAAAGCATCTAAAGAGGCTCTAGAAGACGAATTAAAAACGAACTAGCAAGTTCGTTTTTTTATTAATCTAGCTATACCATAAGGTACAAATGCACCTAATGACATAATAGCAATATATATAATTAAATATAAAATATAAGGTGTATGTGATTGAATATAATCAAATACAGGTAAAGAACTAATAAAATAAGGACTTATGAAAAACATATTAAATGTTGCATCACCAAGTACACCAGAATTATATACCACAATATTAAGAATATTAGCTATATCAGCAAAAAATATAAATACAACAATAGCAGACGCATATGATCTAATCTTTGTATCAACAAAATTATTCATAATCAAATACAAAGAAACAACCATACTACCACAATGTAACCACATAGTATGTATATCTACCAATATATCCCTTACAAAACAACTATCAGGCATCAAAATAGTCATTATAGAACCCAATATTGTTACATAAGCAACATATGAAAGTAACGCCTTGCGTACCTTACCATCATTCAAAAATAAGCATATTAATGAAACATACATTGGTGTTGTACACAATTGAAAAGGCGCTGCATACCAAGTATATTTCCATATAATATTACCATCATTATAATCAAAAGACCACGCTAACTGTTTAAGCACTTCAAGTATTAAAGCTATAATACCATATATAGCTAATACTTTTTTTAAGTTTTTCTCACCCTTCTTGCCATATAAGAAAATGACCATAAATAAAGTAAAGACTATCCAAAATATATGAAACATACCATATGGTTGTGGTGCATCTATTTTAGTTTGCAAAAACAAAAGTATGCGATAAAAAAAATTCATACTACATCCCCCATAACCTTATTATACCATAAAAAAACGATAGTTTAAATACTATCGTTTAGTGTAACATTAATCGTTTTAACATTACCATCACGTTCATATGTAATACTAATAGTATCACCAAGACTATATTTATATAAAACATATTTAAAGTGAACAGTATTTTGAATAGCTATATCATTAATTTTAAGAATAACATCATTAGTTTGTAATCCAGCCTTGTAAGCAGCAGATTGCTTATCAATTCCAGCAACTACAACACCGTATTCATAACTTTTACTTAGATAAATTTGATATCTATATAAAGCATAATTGTTATTAGCATCAATTAAATTAACCCCTAATAAAGGTCTTTCTATCTTTTGGCCATTCTCTAATCTATCTAAAACGGAAGTAGCCATTTCAATAGGAATAGCAAACCCCATACCTTCAATTTGATCATCAACTAATTTTAAACTATTAATGCCAACAACTTCACCTTTCATATTAACTAAAGGTCCACCACTATTACCAGGATTAATAGCAGCATTAGTTTGAAGTACTTCCATCATAAATTCGGTATTATCATTTAAAGTAACTGTGACTGTTCTATTAACACCAGAAACAATACCCTTCGTTACTGAATTAGCATATGAAGATGAAACAGGAGTACCAACCGTAAATACTGTATCACCAATACGTAAATCAGTACTGTTACCTAATGTCGTAACCTTTAAAACAAAAGATTTATCAACACGTAAAACAGCTAAGTCAGCATATTCATCACTACCAAGTAAAGTGGCTTCAACTGTACTATTCTGTGTATTTGTAACTTTAATTGTTTTAGCACCTTTAACAACATGATTGTTAGTTAAAATATAACCATAATTATCATCTGTCTTATAAACAAAACCTGTTCCTATACCAGATAAAGCACGTGTATAATTAGACACTGTAACAACACCATCATATACCATTTCCACAGCAGGAGCTATTGTGTCTGTTTCACTAATAACAGATTGTTCATATACTGTTTTAACAACTACAGGTTGTTCCTTAGCAGGAATATAGTACACAAGTAATATTGTGGAACACATACCTACAAATAAAGAAATCACTATAGCCAAAACATAACCTAATTTGTTTTTCATATATATCACCTTTATTTAATATCTGCAATATTTCTCCAGTTATCTGGAAAATGAATTTTATTTAAAATTATTTTTGTATCAACTGAATCAATCTTACTATCTAAGATATCCATCTCATAACTTATTTCATTAATCAAATCCGCAAACTCAACTTCACTCAACATTTGTCTTAAAATAATGATAATAGCAAATAAATCATTCTTACCATAAATATATTCGCCATCACTACTTTCAATATTTAAAAACTTATGAAATCTGTTGTTTGGAATTGAACGTTGTGTGCGATGATCATATAAAATATCCTCATGAGCACATAAATTACGATAATTAGAAAGCAACGCTAAATAAATACTTAAATCAGTAGAACTTACACCATATACATTAGCAATCTCAGTTTGGTCATCATCCTTTAATATAGCATATAATTCAGATATGATACCAAAAGATAAAACCTTAACAGAAACCCACATTGGAATATATCCGTAATTACTGATATAATGCAATGTTGCAGTATGTTGTTTACCATTCAATCTAATTTGTCTTTTCATTTTATTTATAATATCATTAACCTGACTTAATCTAAAACTATCTTGTCTAAAATGTTTAGGATTCAAATAATCCTTTTCTTTATAACCATATTTTTTAGATAATTGATAACTAATAATAGATTTGATATTATTTTCAACAATTAAAATGTTCTTAAATAAAATATTTCTTACCTTTCTATCAAATACAAAAATAGCATATAATTCTTCAAAAGTAGAACCTTCAATAAATTTATTAGCGCCAGGATCAATAAGTAAATGTCTATATCCATTTAAAAAGAAATAATTCTCTCTAAATAAAATAGCTTTAGCCTTATCATAATCATTGATAGTTAAACCCTTAGCCTTTAATATTTCTAATTGCTCATCCAAGTTTTTAAATGTCTTCTGCATTACTATCACATCCTATATAAATTATAGCATAAAGAAAGTCAAAATTAAATGATAATTTTATGATAATTATGTGATAAAAACAACCATAAAGGTTGTTTCTTTTTCAATAAATTTAGAAAATAATCGGTAATTAACCGATTATTTTTTTATACCATTTATAAAGAATAAAGACATTTAATATATATCTTCATATTCATTAGTATTTTTATTAATCTTATATAATGAACATTTATCTTCATTTTTTGATAAATTTATTATATCATCAATAGTTACCTTTTTTTCTTCTATAGCTTTTGAAAAAGATATTCTCTCATCATTAATTTTCAAATAATTTCCTTGATATGAAAAACAGTATTTATATTCTTCATTTTCATGAAAGCAATCTAAAGCCGCATTCATTCCTATACATATCAATTCTAATTTATCTTTTTGATTATTAATTGAATAGTAACTACAACCCGTTATAATTATTAGCACAATTGCTAATAAGATTTTTCTTGAAACAAACATAATTATCACCACCAAGCCATAGAAAATTTAGTAGGAATGGTATTACCATACGCATCCCAATTTATAACTTTAAATTTGTATTGACCATATCCATTATTTGTTGTAAAGCGTATCCACTCAATATTATCATAAGTAGATATAGATTTAACGATTTTTTCACCATTTGGACCTATAATTTGTAAATCCAAGTCTGCCATTTGGTCACTGCCATAACTAATATTATTAATACTTGTAGCTGTATTGGGCTTAGACCAAGCTATAGCAACCCTTACATCCATTCCATTTCCTAAAGTGTTATTATAAATATAGCTATTTGAAGTACCAACAGCTACAGTTGAAGTTCTATATTGCCCCCAACTTAATAAATCATAAGCAGCTTTTGTATCAAGAATACCTAAGCCAACTTTTTCGTGATAATTATAATAAATCTTACCCCAATTTGGATCTGATACACTATAATTATTATAATAACCATCTATAGGTCTCGCAGTAGCAGATAAAACTGCTTTTACAAGAGTAAAATCATTTCTTGCTGCTGCATTATTTTGCATAAGTAAAGCAGCTGCACCGCTAACAAGAGGTGCCGAAAAACTAGTTCCGTCAACTCCTCCACCATAAACACCTGTATAATTTATATCTTCCCCAGGAACAACTATTTCAGGTTTATTTACAATTTTAGCCCCCGCTCCAGAAACAGCTTCAGTTGTGTAACTACTAAAATCACTCTTATATGCTTCAATTGCAGCTTGAGCAAAACTAGTTCCCGTATAATCAATACTGCCAATTGTAAGAACATTAAAAGCTGTATTAGGTGAAGATATTGTGTTCGCATAAACTTCATTGCCAGATGCGCCCACAAAAACCACGTCATTCATATAAATAATTGCATCCAACCAACGTGCAGTAGTGTCATATTCATAAACATTTAGCTCAGTTCTGGCGCTCATATTAATTATGTCAACATTTTTACTTATTAGCCAATTTATGCCACTAACAAAATTACTAACAACATTGCTATCTGTATCATTATAATTTCTAAATAAACATGCCGAATATAAGCTAGCATTAGGAGCAACACCAGTACTACCAACCATAATACCTGCTACTTCTGTGGCATGGCTATCAACTAGCGAACAATCATCCTTTTTAGTAATACTATGCCCTACTAAATATGGATTGCTAGTATTAGGGACACGCGTTTCAATTTGGCCAATCTTGATACCCGTGCCTGTAACTCCTGCTGATTTAACTATGTTAGTTCTAGTCACATAAGTCGAATTTTGATTAACAGTAACATTACTATTAATTCCACCGCTACTATCAAAGCTATCATTAAAATCATCCGATGCACTGTAATATTCTGTAATTGGTTCTATATGTGCTAATCCAATCTTAAATACCTTATCATTATTTTTTAATTCTTCGATTTCCGTTTTTGTCGCCCTCAAAAAGATAAATGGCGAATATTCAGATATGGCTATTGTCTTATAATCTTTATCCAACTTATTATAAGCTACCATTTTATTTTTTATATATTCTCTTTTCAGATTTTTCAATTGAGATTTTTTTTCTGTCTCAGTAGCAACACTAATCTTTTGATTGCTATAATATTTTTGTTCTTGTCTATATAATTCATTAGACAACTCAGTATAATCAAACGCCAGCTCAACAATGATTTCCATTTTATCATCTGTGTTAGCAGCATCCATACGTTTTTTTAGGCTATCATCTAATTTATTCGATTCGCCTCGCTTAACAATATTATATAAATTAATAGTTTCATCTTTATCTACTGCTAATTTATAATACTTATCATTTAAAATATCATATACCTTATAAACTGAAATACCCTCTTCAGTATATTTATCCATAATTTCAACCGAAGTAGAATTTAAAAAAACTTTTATTTTTTCAATTCTTGATATTTGCTTGATTGTGCTTTGAGCATGTACTATAACAGCCATAGCCAGCAAAGTTCCACACAAAAAAACAAATGTAACAAATTTCTTCATTTATCCCTCCTAATTTTCACAATTTGATTATTTATTGAGTTTGATTTTTAGTAATAATAATTGCCTATAAAATAATCGCATGGCAACAGCAAATCAGTCCCACCCCCACTTCTTATTAAAATGCTAATGAATTTAGTAATCAGAACGATAGCAGCATTACTTATACAATTCAAACATCCCGGCAACGTACATATATTTTCAGGTAAATAGTATCATATTCGTGCTATATTGTCAAGCAGATATCCATAGGTAATATATAGTGTTACGTATTTACAATAATAACAGCATAGAAATTAAAACAATGCAACAAAGATTAGGGTATCCCGATACCAATACCACTCTTAACACATATATTCATTCAAATTTGAGGTAAGAAAAAAATTAATCATTCTGATTAATTTTTTTTAAATTTAAGAAGCAACCATAAAGGTTGTTTAAAATTGCATATATGAATATAAATATTTAATAAAATTAGAATCCGTTAACACTTCAATATTAACTTTATTATCAACGACAACTTCATGGAAAAATTTAACATCACTAGACATAGGTAATTCATACTCATCTAATTTTGAAGCTATATAATAATTATCACCTTTATATACAGCTTGTTTTAAAATAACATATTTACTTCCTGTTTCAAGTTTTAATACTTTATGAATTCTATTTTCCATTTATATCACCATCAAAATTCTTAATTTTACCATTTACATTATTAACATTATTAGTTAAAGGTTTACCACTCTTTGTAACTACTATTCCTTGTGTATTTAATGAATCAATATATAATTTATTAATACGTTCAATACTTCCATTATCGATTTCGCTATCAATACTCATCTTGACACCATCAATAAATTCTTTTTCATATAAGCAAGGTAAATCATGGTAATCCCTAATATCAATAACACCAATAAACTGTCTATCATTTTCAACAGCAATATTGTCCATCATCGCACAATAATCATTACTAATTACCGTTGTAACATAATTATATAATTCAACAACAAAATTAATAATTTTAATTTCTTCTTTAGCCATATCTAAAACAAATTTATCAACAATATCATTATTACTCTTCTTATCTTCAATTTGTCTTTGGATATCTTCTTTAGTATTTTCCGCATCTTTCTTAAGTTTTTTAATTAATGTCTTAGCTTCTTCGTTAATAGCAATACTACTATAATTGCTACGGATATATCTAGTATTATTAGAAATTTCCTTATTATATTTTCTTATTGTTTTAGAAGCATAATCAATATCACGGAAAGGACGTATTACCTTTAAATCAACAATATCATTTTGAGTATCAGTAATATCGTATTCTAATTTTGACATTCTCCATTTTGATCCAGAAGCACATATATCAAGATCACGAATCATCTGTGTATACATGTCAATAATACTTTTATATAACTGTAACTGTCTTTTTAAATCCGCAACTTCTTGATTACGTAAATTAATTTCTTCCTCAGTCATAACTTCAGTTTGACTACTTCTTGCTATAATATTATTCTTTTCTTTTTCGCATTCTTTAACATCTATACATTTAACAAACTCAACTAATATATTATTAGCCTTACTTGTCATTTCCTTAATAGTTGCTAACTTATCATCAAAAACCTTAGATGTTGCTTCTCTCGTTAATAAGTAATCATTTAATTCTCTTAGTTTTGTAATTATTTCCTCATATGAAGAAGTTATATTTAAAGTATCAATTAAACGATATAAAGTATTTAATTTTATCTTATCCGTATTTCTTTCATCTTCATTGATTTCAAAATCTCTACTACCTTCTTTAGCTAGACGATAGTATTCTTCTTTTTGATCAGCATCCGCTAAATCCTTATTACATCTTTCAATCTTTTCTAATTCAGCTTTTATCTCATTATCTGTATCTTTATTTTCTTTTATAAGGGCCTCAATACGCTCATTATTACGGTCTAATACATCTTTAGCTTGAACATCATCTGATAAGTCAGCACTATTTTGTATCACTTTATTTTTTCTTTTAAGAACACTTATCAAAGCGTTGTTGTAATCTTTTCCATCGTTTAAAGAGTTAACATTATTCCTATAGCTACCAATCAAACTTTTGATGCGTTCTTTATCATTTTGAACTATTTGTAAATTAACATCACATAATCCTAATTCACCAGTAAAGTCACGGTAATTATCATCATCTTTAATTTTCGCATCCAATATAGCAGCATAGTTACCTATATATTCTTTTGAAAATGCCTTATCTTTAGCGCACATAGAAGTTAAAACTTCAATAGTTTGTTGCATATGCGTTATAATTATTTGTATGTTAGAACTTAAAACGTTTTTATTCATAACTATCTTCATCCTTCTATATACCTATAATAATATATCATTTTTATAGTTTTTTTTCAAGAATAATCATCCTCATTTTACTGAACTTTACAATATTCGATAATTGCATCTGTTATATCGCTTGCCAGTGTTTCTATATACTTATCATCCATAAGTTTTTTTCTATCATTTTCATTGGAAATAAACCCTGCTTCGATCAAAACACCTTTAACTTTAATGCGCTTATACATATATGAATTATCGATCGTTTTAGCTTTTCTATCTTTATTTAGATAACTTTGTAGTATTTCAGCTATTTCTTTATTTTCTTTATTTATATTGTTATAAAATATTTGCGCTCCATTCCATTTAGGATTGGGATCAGAATTCAAATGCACAGATACATACATATCCGCTATCGAATTATTGATCATCACAACTCTATTATATAAATCACTTCTTTTTCTTAAAGTAGCATTATTGGTCGCTAAATCATAGTCACCATATCTTGTCATATAAACTTTAGCGCCTTTACTTTCCAATACTTCCTTTAGTTTTAAACATATTTTTAAATTGATATCTGCTTCATGAATATCCTTGTATATAGCGCCTGGATCCTTACCACCATGACCGGGGTCCAAATAAATTATTTTACCTTGCAAAGGCAATACATTAGCCTTTATTATACCTATACCAAATAAAAAAACTAAAAAAAATATAGTTACATACTTTTTCATAAATTCACCTATTAGAGTATATGAAAAAAATTAGATATTATCTAATTTGTTTTCCATCTTCCGTCTTATCATTTTTTGCATTTTTTAGTTCTTCTAATTCTTGTTGCAATCTAGCCATTTCAATATACTTTTCAGTTCGTTGCTGTGGATCAAGAAAAACACTATTAAGTTCTTTTTCCACTTGATCTAATTTTATCTTTAAAACTTGCTCATATGTTACCTCGTTTAGTCCAGCGCCCATATTCTCACCATCTTTCTTTTTATTTATATATATTCCAAGGATATCTATTTGGTATAGGTAGTTCAAGAGTCATCACTTCATTTGTTACAGGATGTTTAATCGAAAGTTCACTTGCGAATAATGCAATTTGTTCTCCTGCTTTAGCATTCTTATTATATTTTTGATCACCATATAAAGGATGATTATGATAAGAAAACTGCACTCTTATTTGATGTGAACGTCCTGTTTTTAGATTAATTTTAACTAAAGACATATTATCTTTATAATCTTCACAAACATAATCTAAAATAGCTTCTTTACCATTTTTATCAACTTTAGTTATATTTGTTTTGCTATCTTTCAATAAATAATCCTTAAATGTACCATTATCTAATTTACCATATACAACAGCATGATAAGTTTTTTTAAATTCATGTGTACGTACTTGATCACTTAATCTAGACGCTGCTTTAGATGTTTTAGCAAACACCATAACACCACCTACAGGTCTATCAAGTCTATGTACTAATCCTAAATAAACATTACCTGGTTTATTATACTTATCTTTTATATATTTTTTTAATATATTTAATAAATCTTCATCCTTGCTTTCATCTTCACAAACAGGAACATTAATAGGCTTTTCAACCACTAATAAATGGTTATCTTCATATAATATATTAATCATTTTCCCATCTTCCATATATACC
>JAEEYW010000041.1 GCA_016288305.1 Caryophanales bacterium
CTAAATTCTTCTTCTTCTGTTTTAGCAGTACCTGTCATACCAGATAATTTCTTATACATTCTGAAGAAGTTTTGGAATGTGATAGTCGCTAATGTCTTAGTTTCTTCATTAATTTGTACTCTTTCCTTAGCTTCAATAGCTTGATGCATTCCATCAGAATATTGTCTACCATGCATTAAACGTCCAGTAAATGGGTCTACAATAATTACTTGGCCATCTTCTACTACATAATCAAAATCTTTTTTCATACCATAATTAGCCTTTAAAGCTTGATTAATAAAATGTACTAAAGTAGCGTTTCCAATATCAAATAAATTATCAACACCAAATGCTTTTTCAGCTTTTGCAGTACCAGTATCATCTAATGATACAGATTTAGTTTTTTCATCATATATATAACCATTATTTTCTTTTAAACTTTTAACAAATGTATCAGTTTGTAAATATAAATTAGCTGATTGCATAAATCCACCAGAAATAATTAATGGTGTTCTAGCTTCATCTATTAATGCTGAGTCGATTTCATCGATAATCGCGAAGTTAAGTCCTCTTTGTACTCTATCTTCTGCTTTAACTACCATATTATCTCTTAAGTAATCAAAACCAACTTCATTATTTGTAGTATATAAAATATCACAATTATAAGCATCTTGTTTTTCTTTAACGCTTAATTCTCTACCATTAACACCTACAGTAACACCTAAGAATTCATAAATCTTACCCATCCATTCAGCATTACGAGCAGTTAAGTAATCATTAACTGTGATAACATGTACGCCTAAACCTGATAATGCATTTAAATACGCAGGTAAAGTTGTAACTAATGTTTTACCTTCACCAGTTTTTAATTCGGCAATATTACCATAATGAATTGCAATACCACCTAATAATTGAGAATAATAAGGTTTTTCACCAATTGTTCTCCAAGCAACTTCTCTTACAGTCGCATATGCTTCTACTAATATATCATCTAAAGTTTCACCTGAAGCTAATCTCTTTCTGAATTCTGGAGTCTTAGCTTTAAGTTCATCATCTGATAATTTTGACATAGTTTCATCTAATGCATCAATCTTATCAGCAATCTTTTTAAATCTCTCTAATTCTTTATATTCATGATCAACTAATTTCTTAAAAAATCCCATATTATGTCATCCTTTCATCGTCTTTAATATTGTACCATAAATTATAATGAATTAAAAGAAAAAAGGCTATAAAAGCCTTATTTAATATCAATTAATCCGTAATTTCCGTCTTTTCTTCTATATAACACTGAAGTAGTATGACTATCAATGTTTTCAAATACGAAGAATTCATGACCTAATAAGTTCATTTGAAGTATAGCTTCCTCTTCACTCATTGGTTTATTATCAATACTTTTTCTTTTTACTATCTTATTAGTATCAGTTTCATCCTTCGCAATATCGAAATCAGCAAAACCAAAATCAATAGTTTTTGCCTTTTTCTTCATTCTTGTTTTATTCTTTCTGATTTGTCTTTCTAGTTTATCACTAACTAAATCAATTGCTGCATATAAATCACTGTTAGCTTCCTCATTTCTTAAAATGGCTTTCTTAACAGGAATTGTTACTTCAACAATTTGATCCACACCCCTAACTCTTACAACTACATTAGCTGCTATAGATTCAGGATCTTCAAAATACTTATCAAGTTTTCCGATCTTTTCTTCTATGTAACTCTTGATTGATGGCGTAACTTTTACTTTACTGCCATGGATATTGAATTTCATAATATCGACCTCCTAATTATATTATAGCACATTTTAAAGAAACAAAAAAGTAATTGCTATAGCTATTTAACAATTACCGTTTAACGCGCTAAACCAAAGCGGCTTTTATTTCAACGACATTCTTAGCTTGTAAACCTTTATCAGTTTGCACCAATTCAAATTCAACATATTGGCCTTCCACTAAAGTTCTATATCCTTGAGATAAAATTGAAGAATAATGAACGAAGATATCGCCACTATTTTCATATTCAATGAAACCGTAGCCTTTGTCGTTATTAAACCATTTGACTTTACCTTTTAACATTTCCTATAACTCCCTTCTTATTCTAAAACATAAACCACACTCATTCGGACCGGCCCGACAATATCAATTTTAGCATACTGATATGAAATATCTATACCTTTTGCGCTAAAAGTCCATTTAGTTGTATTAAACGATTTTTTAGTTAACTTTGTGTGAATTTTTACCTTTTTAATGCAACTAATAAAGCCTTAGAAACAAAGGCTATTTTCCTATAATTTGTTTGCTTATAAACTTACTATAGGAGGGCGGGCATGAAAGATTATGTCATCAGTAAAACATTGAACTACATATATGCTCACAAAGAATATACAGATCTAGAAAAAGACACTATTGGATATGGAATATCAAATCTATACTTACAATTAACCAAAACAATAGTTATAACATCTATAGCTATTATATTAAAAATATTCATTCCGTATCTAATATTCACAATACTCTATAATATAATCAGAATGCCTTCTTTTGGGGTACACGCGAAGAAAAGTTGGCATTGCTGGGTAAGTTCAATAATAATCTTTAATGTCACTCCCTACCTCACTACAATATTAAACTTAAACACGGATATAAAAATTATAGTAACATTAATATCCATATTATATATAACATATTATAGTCCAGCAGACACAGAAAAAAGACCAATAATATCACCAAAAAGAAGAATGATATATAAATGTTTATCATGTATATTAAGCATAACATATTCATTCTTATGTATATATATTAAAGACCAAGTAGTATCTAATGCATTACTACTTAGTCTCCTATTACAATGCATTATTATAAGTCCGTTCACATATAAACTATTTGGACAACCTTATAATAATTATAAAGAATACCTAAGGGAGGAGGGATAAAAATGTTTGCGGGAATCTTAGGATTCATTGGTAAAATATTTGGTGTAGCTGGCGCTAATGCATGTATCATATGGTATATTGACGAACCAAAATGCCCAAAAAATTTAATCAAATAAAAATGTAGTTTAACTACATTTTTTATTTTGTATTAATATATAAGTACTGTGTAAATACATTCTTATTAATTTCTGTTTTGTTACTAAGTTTTCGCGAATCATCTATAATCTTTTTAACAACCACAAGACCATAACCATGCTGACTCCCTTTCGTAGTATAACCAGGATTATATATCTGATTAATATCTATATCACCTGTATATAAATTAGAAATTGCTATTTCAATTTCATCTTTTTCTTTACTTATTTCAAATAAAATTTGTTTCTTACTAGAATCATTTGCTGCATCAATCGCATTATCCAAAAATACATTTAATATATTACATATATCAAGAAGCAAAGTATCACTCATAAAAGAAAAATCTCTATATGAAACACCTCTACCAACACTTACACTATATGATATTTTCTTTTCTGTCATAATAAGTACTTTAGAATATACAACCGCACGTATACCAGAAGAAGGTATATGCTTAACTATATTATAAATATCTTTATCATCCTTATCTTTATTATCAATCAATTCATCAATATATTTAATAATCTTTTTATTTTTAGCCATATTTCTAATCAATAACAACTGATTTTTATTTTCATGATTAGATATTCTATATTGGTTTAGCATATGTTCATATCCATTTATATTCTCTAGTGATAAAGAATACTTACTTTTCATCTTCTCGTAGTTATTTGAAGTATGTAATAACACAAATAATATAACACTATAAAGAAAGAATATAGATACAACTATTAAATATAAAACAGTTTTATTTGAATAATATTGATAATAAAAAGTATAGAAAACAAGATTCGCGATTATAAAGAAAAATATAATAGTAGAAACTATCTTATTTTTAGATAAATAATCAGTAAATTCTTCCATTTTTCTATATATAAATCTAAATAAGATAAATCTACTAAGTAAAATCATCAAAATACTTATAACTACATTTGCAACAATAATCGCATTTAATGCATCACTCCACACATTAATATTAGAATTTTTACTAACCATTAAACAAATAGTACCATATATTCCTTCTGACGCAATACATACTATTTCAAGGAAAGCCATATCTAAAATAGAAGTTTTTACACTATGTTTTAGACCAAACAAAGGAACTAATATTAAAATAATCATATTAACTACCTGTTTAACAAATA
>JAEEYW010000042.1 GCA_016288305.1 Caryophanales bacterium
AAATGCTTTTTTTGCATATGTCATGTCTGGTTCAATTATTTTTAATTCAACAAGTTGATCAATAATATTAGAAACTACATTTCTTGAAACACCAGACTGTTCTTCAACTTCCTTTTTTGTGAATATTATTTGCTTCATGATTACTGGCATTATTCTATAAACAGAATTACCATTTATTTGTTTGATTTTTTCCATATCTTTTTTATAAATATTTTTTATGGAATTAATTTTTATAATATAATTATTGCATTGTTCAATTACACATTGCAAAAAGAATTTAATATATCCAAGCATATTTCCTTTTCGACTCTCATTTAAAAATTTATGATAACTAGGTTTGTATATTTCAATTACTTCTGATAAAAATAATATTGGTTCACTATTGCTTAATAATGATAATTGAATTGGAATAAGTGTTCTACCTAATCGGCCATTACCATCACGATAGGCGTGTATTGTTTCAAATTGAGAATGCGAAATAGCAAGATTGACAAAAATTGGATCGATAAACGCATCATTCATATATTCTAATAAATTAGAAAGATAAAAAGGAATATCTTCTGGAATAGGAGGAATAAAAATTGCTGTCTCCAACGTAGAACCTTTCCCACCTATCCAATTTTGAGTAGTTCTAATTTTACCAGGTTCTTTTTCACTACCTCTAACACTATTTAATAAAATTTTATGCATATTATTAATTAATTTCAAATCTATTTTATGATTATCATTAAGATATTTAGTAGCATATTCAATAGAATCTTTTAGGTTTTGTATTTCTTTATTATCATCTGTTTGGGGAAGGTATTTAAGATAAAATAATTCATCTTGTGAAATTTGTGTGCCTTCAATTTGGGTTGATTTTAAACTTTCACTTAATAATATTGAATCTAAAAAGTATCTTGAATCAAATTCTAATGTATTAATTAGAGATTTATATTCGCCATATTTTTCGTTAGCTTCAGAGATTAATTTAAGTAAGTCTTTGTCAATATTATATTCTATAGGAAGTTTTGCAGGTTTAAATGGTTCCATATAAGACCTATGAACTGTCCACATCATATGATATAAAAATACTTTAGTCAATATAAAATGCACTATTTTTTAAAAAAACAGTGCATTTTATATCAAAAAAAGTTGTATTTTGTCAAAAACTGATATAACTTGTGAATCAGTATATAGCAATGCACTTTTTGATATCAAAAAAATCGAACTATATAAGTTCGACGTTCATTTCAAACGGAGCGATAGCACAGGCTATTTGAAACTCCTTACATAGTGAAATACTAACAACTAATCCAATGTCATTTTAGCATATAATGTGTATTTTTACCAGTATCTTCTTTTTTAATTATATTTTTTTCTAACATTTCAGCAATAATTTGATATGCTCTTGTTTTAGAAACGTTTAATAATTTTTCTGCTTCGTTTCTATTTATTTTATTATATTCTTTTAAATAATTAACAATTATATCTTCTTGTGATAAACTTGGAGAAATATTATTTGAGTTATTTGATACTTCCTCATAGTTCATATTTGGAAGTGTAATAGAGAAAGTATTTTCTGTAGCATCAAAAATTGGTTTTTTAGCATATTCTGCATAACTATCCATTATTCTTCCAATACCTGTTCCAAATGATTCAACATATCCAAATCTATAAAATATATTTGCTAAATTTGGATTTCTAGATGAAGAAACACCTTTAAATATTTCTTTCATAGTTATTCCATCAATCAATCCTCCCATAGAAAGTATTTCAAATTTATCATCATAAAGTGTTACAATTATGCTACTATCAAAATAATAACTTCTATGTATTATGGCATTCAATAATGCTTCTCTTAATGAGTATTCAGGATAATCGCGTGTATCTATTCTTTTAAGTCCAACAATTTTTCCACTAGTTTTATTGAATAATTCAAAATATTCAAAAATGTCATCAACTTGTTTTAAAACTGATCCAGTAAATTCTTTTCTATCGCGAAATTCTATTTTATTTGTTCCATTAAATATTGCACATTTTATTGTATAAGAACATTGATCAGATAATAATAATCCTAAATTAGTATATTTATTTTCTTCATTAATAATATTTAATAATTTATATTTATTTTCATCAAATGATAAATGATTGGCCTTGAATTTTTTTTCTAAATATTCAAAAGTTAAATTTTGATTCTTAGAAATCATTTCTTCAAATCTTAATGTAGCATGTTCAAATATCATTTTTCTTATAATTTCGTCAGATGCCTGAATAGAAGAAGAACCATGTCTTAAATATACACCACTTGGTTTTAAACCTTTATCGGCTAAATAATATGGTTTGTTTGGACCACTTTGAATTTCTATAACAATAACATCTAGATTGTTATATTGTTCAATTTTGATTTGTGTATATTCTATTAATGATGGCTTTATACCTTCATTTACCATTCCGGTTATTGCTTGTAAATTATTATCAATATTGTCTATTCCTATTATATTGCTATCATCATCTATACCAATGTAAATTTTACCACCATTAGTGTTTGCAAATGCAATTATTTCTTTTTTGATATCTTTTGTTAAAATACTTTTTAATTCACAGCACTCATTTTCTACGAATTTCATTTTTATCACCCAATATTATTATATACGTTTATAAAAATATTATCAACGCTTTCGTTCACTTTTCGTTCACTTTTCGTTCACCGAAATTTTTAAATATTAAAAATAGTTATTTTATAAAGAAAAAATCGAACTATATAAGTTCGATGTTTATTTCAAATGGAGCAAGTGAGGAGAATCGAACTCCCATCTCAGCCTTGGAAAGGCCGCATACGAACCATTGTACTACACCTGCAATTTCAATGACATAATAAATTATACATAATAATTGATAAAAAGTAAATACTTTTAGATAAAAAAAAGAATTAAAGTTTAGAAATTCTATCTTTAATTCTTTCCTTACCTAATAATTTCATGATTTCATATAAATCTGGTGTCATTGTTTTTGTTGTTAAAGCAACTCTTAGAACCATACTTATATCACCAACATGACCTTTATAATTATCTGGATTTTCTTTATAATCTTTAACTTCTCTAGCATAGCCTAAAGAAGAAGCTAAATCCTTCATCTTATTAAACCATGTTTCTTTATCGTCATTTTCATCAAAATATTTTTCAACATATGTATTTAAAATATTTTTAATTTCATTCATATCAGTTATAGTATCCCAGTTATATTCCAAATTAGTAAATAATTCATCATACATATACCAATTTTCTTTTTTAACATCTGAGAACATAGCCAAATCTTTACGAGGTTTCTTTTGATTTCTTTCGATATTAAATACATTGATACTATAATCTTTGTATTTAACTAATAAATCATGTAATTCAGAATCATATCTTTCACTATATTCTAATGATTTATTATATACTTCTTCAGCTGTTAATAAACTAATATAGTTTTTAGAAATATTAAGTAGTTTTTCAACATCGAATAAAGAACCTGATGAACTAATCTTTTTAAATTCTAGTTTAAAATCATCTACTGTTTTATCTTTGTTTTGTAAATACCACATTTCAAAATTAGAGTTAGCTACAGTACATAAATACAATAATACAGCCTCTAAAGGAATACCTTTTTCATGATAATATGAAATAGCAGCTTCAGGATCTTTTCTCTTACTTAATTTTCTTCTAATACCATTATCTTCTTTTAATAATGGAGCTATATGAGCATATTTAGGAGTTTTAAATCCAAATACTTTGAATAATTGTAAATGAATAGGAACAGAAGGTAACCATTCATCACCTCTTATAATATGTGTTGTACGCATTAAGTGATCATCTACTAAATGTGCGAAGTGATATGTTGGTAGGCCATCACCTTTAATAATAACGATATCCATATCATTTTCAGGTAACTCTAATTTACCTTTTACTAAATCATCATATACAACTTTATTTTCAAATTTACCAGGTGATTTTAATCTTATAACATAACTTTCACCTTTTTCAATTTTACTAATAACTTCTTCTCTTGATAAGTATCTATCTCTTGCCCATTTACCATAGTAACCAATTCTATCCTTAACTGTTTCTTGCTCTTTTCTAATATTATCTAAATCTTCCTCAGAACAAAAACATGGATAAGCTAAATCATTTTCAATCAAGTATTTAGCAAATGTCTGATATATTTCTTTTCTTTTACTTTGAATATATGGTCCATAATTACCAATCCATTCTGACTCTGATGTCATACCTTCATCAATAGTAACGCCATAGTTTTTAAGGTCAGTAATGATACCATTAACACCATTCTCTACTTCTCTTTTTTGATCTGTATCTTCAATTCTTAAATAAAATACACCATTAGTTTGTCTTGCCATTTTACTTTCAATAAAAGCCGCAAATAAAGCTCCCATGTGAACAAAACCTGTTGGACTTGGCGCATATCTTGTTACAATAGCACCTTCAGGCAAATTTCTTTCTGGATACATTTTTTCATAATCTTCAATTGTTTTATCATTACCAGGTAATAAAAAATCAGCATATTCTTTGTTAGTCATATAAACACCTCTTCCTTATTATAACATAAAAAAAGTATATATTATACTTTTTACATGAATTTATTCATTGACTTCATCATTTGATTAACTTGTTTTTGACTAGGTGTTCTACCCATTTGCGTCATCATTGCTTTAATCATTTGTTCATTTATTGGTGGATGCTCTTTTAATTGTTTTTGCATAAGATGTCTAGCTACTAAGAAGCCAGCTACAGCACCTACTACGACACCAATTAATAAATATAATAAATTCCATAACATTCTAATCAGCTCCTTTTAACATTTTACTATTATTTATTCATATTTTCAAGTAAATATACAAAAAAAGTCCAAGATAGCGAGCCCATTAACGATAAAAACCTAGTTTTCTACCAGGTGGGTATCACATTGTTAACTTTAGGATCCTTATATTAAAATAAGTTTTCAACACCATTAACAAATTAGATTCCCTATTACGTTAATCAGTCGGTTTTTTTATTACAGGCTTTAACCGCATTATCTTAGACAACTTAATTATATCATAAATGACCTTTTAAGGCAAATTTAAAAGATGTTAGAAACATCTTTTAAGCTGCTAATATAAATACTATAGCAATAACTACAGCAAGAATAATTAGTAAATATTTCCAAATGTATTTAACCCAGTCCTTGTATTCAACATCTAGATAGCTTAAGCCAACTAACAACAATGTACTTGTTGGTGCTATTAACATAACAAGTCCATATATTGCTTGTAATCCGAAAGCAACAGCGCTAGTTTTAGCTGTATAACTTCCAAGTATTGGAGCAGCAGTTGTTAATAAAGTATAGAAATCAGTATGCGTAAAACTCATGATAGCTGAGCTTAATACTACTGATATAGCATTAAATCTTTCTGCTTTAGACATAATCGCACCGATCATTGTTACAGAAAAACTACCTTCAACACCTTTGTTAGAATTCAAAACAACTACAGCTGTAAAGATAGCAAATGATAAAACAGCATATAATGCTGGAACAATCATTTCTTTACATCCATCGATGAATCCAGACAACATATCATTTAGTTTAACATTATAAATCCATCCAATAATAAGAGCAGCAATAATTAATACGATCATTACATCATAATTAGTGAAAGCACCAATTGCTGATACACTACCAAATAAATTTTGGATAAGATAATAACCGCCTATTTCAAAACCTGTTATAGCATCATGCATACTATCGAATAATGTTGCCTTGAAAGAAAAATTCCAATCATATGTACCAACTAGTACTAAAACGATAGCAATACAAGAAATAACAACTAAAGGCATAAAACTCTTTTTAGATGTTGCATCCTCATATAAAGGAATTCTTTCTTCAATTGTTTTCTTGCCTTTTTTAGCAGGATTTGAAGCAATATATTTATTTAATGTTATAACATATAATGCTACAGAAACTGCTAAGAAAATAATTCTTGCCCAAATAACAGAAGTCATTTTTAAGTTAAATACATAACTTAATAATCCCCAAATATTAAAACCAATAGTTGTACCTATTTGTCCAACTAATATACTACCAACTGTAGCTGCTACAGCTGTGAACTTGTTATATCCCATCTTAAGCAATACAGCAATTAAAAATGGACATACAACAAAGAAAGTATAAACATTACCAGCCATTGAAGCTAATACTGCCATAACTATAACTGTACATATTAAGAATTTCTTCTTATCTGTTTTAGCAACTTTATCAACCAACTTAGAATATACAGTAGTTTTATTTAAAACGCCATAAAAACCACCAATAACTAAGAATAATAAGAAAAATTGAACGAAAGTTGCCATTGTCATGAATGGTAATCTAATGATATCAACAATACCAATAGGTGTTGTTGCATCTAATGTTGATACACCACCATTAGAATATGTACCAGCAGGAATACACCAGCTAAATAGCACAATAGCGAATAATGCTATAGCCAAAGCTTTTAACAAACCATATTTTTTCATCTTTCTTAACCTCCTTTATAATTATAGCAAAAATCTTAAAAGTGATAAAGTAATTTTATAAAATTTCACAATATTTTAATAATACATGATATAATCATTTTGGTGATTATTATGTTCAAGTATTCAAACAATAATAAAAGATATCACACACTCGATTATTACTATAAAAATAAATTTGGGTGCAAGATAATGAAAATAAGTTTAAATGCAGGTTTTTCTTGTCCCCACTTAAGTAATGGTGGATGCATATATTGTAGTAAATTAGGTAGTGGAGACTTTGCTGGTAATATAAAAGATGATTTAGTTACACAATTTAATAATGTCAAATCCATCATGAACAAAAAATGGCCTGAAGGAAAATATATAGCCTATTTTCAAGCTAGAACAAATACCTATGCGCCTTTAAACATCTTAAAAGAAAAATATGAAACAGTATTAAATATTAAAGATGTTATTGGTATTTCTATTGCTACTCGTCCTGATTGCATATCTGATGAATGTTTAGATTATTTAGAAGAATTAAATAAAAGAACTTACTTAACTATCGAATTAGGTTTACAAACCATACATGAGCAAACATCTAAATTTATTAATCGCGGCCATGATCTAAAATGTTTTACCGATATGGTTAGTAAACTAAGAGAAAGAAATATCAATGTCGTTGTACATATTATTAATGGTCTACCTTATGAGACTAAAGACATGATGATAGATACAGTTAAATACTTAAATAACCTTGATATTCAAGGTATTAAAATACATATGTTACATGTGCTTGAGCATACCAAACTAGGAGAAATATATAAAGAAAAACCATTCGATATTATATCTAAAGATGAATTCGTCGAAATAGTATGTGAACAATTACAATACCTTCGTGAAGAAATTGTTATACACAGATTATCAGGTGACCCTGACGCTAAAGAACTAATAGCGCCTACCTGGTTACTTAAAAAATTCTGTGTTTTAAATGATATTGATAAGTACATGGCTAAAAATGATATATATCAAGGTCAAAAAATTGAAAAAAATTAAAAATTTACAAATTTAATAAAACTGTATAGATTTGAAAAAAATTGTCTATACAGTTTTTTTATTTTATTATATCAATTTATAAAATTTGTTTTTTTTATCTTACTAATTTGCAATTTCTATCATTTGTATTAATTTTTTTAATGTTTTATAATCAAAATGAAAGGAGAGATTATATGCAAAGTTTTATGCAAAAGAAAGCTAAATTAACAGATAAGGAGGTTAATGAATTATTATATTATTATAAGCAAGGTATTGATGTTGGCAAAGAAGAAGCAACGTTATCCGTTATTAATAACTTAATTAGTTTAAATATGGATAATGCAACAATATCAAAAATAGTTAATCTTGATGAAAATAAAATTGAACAACTAATCGGCTAGATTAGTTTTTTTCTACAAAAAAAGGTTGAAATTCAACCTAATTAAGAGTTCTATAATAAATAGTGTTGGTAACATAAATCACTGACACTATTTGACAAAGATCCTAGTTTCTTAGTATCTTGTAGTTCTATTATACCAATCTTGATACTTAACACTTGGTACATTAATAAACTTTTCTGGATTTAACCATCCTGAACGATATGACCAGAAATTATTAATATCGAAATTAGCAGTACTCATCTCCAAATGTAAATGAGCTCCACTTGTCAATGTATCAGGTATACTACATCCTCTTTCGTATACATTACCACCAAGTAAACCAATTTGTGTATACTTAGTAACAACATCACCTTTTTCAACATCTATACGCCTTAAATGCCAATAAGAACTTATATATAAAGTACCATTAACATTGTGTTGAATATATACTTTTCTACCGCCATCTCCACAAGTATCATATACAGCAATAACAACACCATTAGCTATAGAATAAAGTGGTATATCGCTAGAAGTCGCTCCATCAGCTGACATATCAAGTCCATGGTGAACAGCTCCTGTTCCAGAAATACCAATATCACCTCTATAACCAGACCAGCCTGTAATATATCCAGCTTCAAGTGGTCTTAAGAAGCCATTATCTTGAGGTATCTTGTTTTTAGCACATTCATCAAGAGTCTCGTTATCTTTACATCCCATTTCCTCAAATGTTGATATCAAATCCTCTGATAATTGTATTTGTGACTCAATACTTAATGAGTCATCATATAAGTCTTGTAAGTCATTACCTAATTTAACTAAATAAGCATTTAACTCATTTTGTTTAACTTCTAATTCTCTTACTTTAACTAATAATTCTTCCGTTTTCTTTTTACTAGCTTCTACATCTTTTTTATACTTCTCTACTAAATCATTATTATATGCAGTTAATTGCTCAGATATAGCAGCACGGTAAATAAAATCAGTAAATGTTTTAGCTCCAAAAGCATACTCTAAATACGCCGATTCACCATTAGAAATTTGATAGAAAGCTAAAATATCCTTAATTTCTTGTTCCTTAGCGGCAATATTATCATTTAAGATATCTATTTCTTTATATAACTCCGCTATATCATTTTGTGTTTCCATGATATTATCTTCTGTTATTCGAATATTTTCCTTAGTTGTTTCTCTTTCCTCAGCCGTTAACTCTTGTTGTAGTTTATTATCCTCGTATTGTTGCTTAAAATCAGCTAGCTCCTGCTTAATTTGTCCAAATGTTCTATCATCAGTAGCAGCTAAAACATCAGGAACATACATATTAGCAAGCAATATACAAAAAGCTAAAGTAACATATAATAATTTCTTTATCATTTTAACCTACTCCTCATATTTTAATTATAGCACATTTTCGACAAAATTAGACAAAAAAATAAGAGCAATAAACTCTTATTTTGGTTGACAAGTATAATATTTTTTTCTGCCTTCTTCAATACTTGAAGCAACACACGTACCACTAGCTTTTGTATCACCAACATCACCTGTATTATCACCAATAAGTGTATGTAAGAAATTACTCATACATCTTTCACCATTAGCATCACAACTTAAATTAAAATCATCATAACTATTATTCTTGTTATAACCTCGTATTTGCGTTATAATGGTTGGCGTTAATGTAAATGAATACATTGGTTCTCTTTCATATATATCTTGCTTACTAGTAATTACGCTTTCTACAATACCGCTTAGAAGACCGCATGTGCCATTACCATAATAATCACACCAGTTAGCACCAGACGCTCTTTGATTATCTGATTGTCCTGGAAATGGATTTTTCAAATCAATAGTTCTAAAAATAACATTTAAACCACTATCCGTAACCAATTCATAATCTAAATTAAACTTACATGACCACTCACCATAATTGTTGTAAATATCAGATAAATACTTATCAACTTGTGTTACGCTACTAGTACTACTTCTATGGCCTAGTTGACTATAATTTATCTTCAAATAATTGTTGCTATTAGCATTAAAAGATATTGGTAAATAACTCATATTCATTGGAATAGTATTGCTTTCATAACTTGATTTTAAAGCTACACCATTACCTTTTTTTATTAATTTATAACTATTATCATCACTATCAAGGGTATAATATAGCTTTACCGTTTTACTTACTTTTGAAGACTTATGTAATGGAAAAGAAGCTCCTGTTTTTGTACATTTACCACTACCACAATCATTCAATTTCAACGTTTCGTAATTATAACTTTCACCATCATCATAGGTAACTTCAGATGGCGTTGATTTACCCATCTCATTTCCTTTTAAAGTACCAGCATATGAGTATTTATTTCCATCATAATAAGAAATACTTAAATTTGGTGACAAAGTATAAAGGTTATTGGAATTTAAATTATAACAAGCGTATAAAGTCTCAGATATAAAGTTTTCAGCATTTCTTTTAATTGTTTGATAGTTACTATACGCAGAGGAAGCATCAGCTGTAGGTGCAGATTTATTAGCGCACCTGCTATAACTCCATGATGCATTTCTATATGTACCATTATCATTTACTGAAACGTTAACAGTACCATAATCGTACCATTCGTAAGAACTTGTTTCACTTTTGTTACACGTTGCCTCAAGCACTTTACATGTTGTAGTTGTCGTCTTTACATTAGTAGTCTCATTCACTGTTGGAGTACCACACACCAAATCATATCTGTTACTTGTATAATCTTTACATCCATCGGTTCTAGAATCAAATTTCCAATCTCCCATAACAGTTTTATCCTTGCCCGTTTCTTCATCTTTAACAACTTTAGGCACCCTCGTAGCAATTTCCTTGATTTCACATGTTTTACCGTAGTCGTTATATCCTGCACTAGTACAGCAAGAAAATGAATATTCCTTACTAGTTGAAGCTGAATACTTACAAGGACAATGAATCCAACTTTCATTACTATATTCACCATATCCCGTAGTCGAAGCAATTCTTGTTGCTTTAGCTTCTTCCAATAGATAATTCAAATAAGCATCAACAATAGCCCTATTACGATCTTCTATATTGCTTTTAATTCTGCTTTGATTTACTACTGTATAACAAGTTCTAGAACCCTCAACAAATCCCAAGGCATTATTATAATATCTCGAAAAATCAATATACCTTCCAGCAACTACTGGCGTACTGCCCGCATTATAAAAGCCATATGTTTGAATGCTTTCATAACAATATACGCTACAATAATTACCCGTCGCATCAGATAAAGTATTATCTTTATATTTTGAATTATTCACTATACATTTGTTAATATATTCATCTTCATCATATAGAGCGCCTTTGTCAAAATAATCTGCTGGAGAGTCATTATAATTCTCACATTTATTAACAATACTAACACTATCACATATATCCGTAGCTAAATTAGTACAACAATTACTTACATAGTAATCATATACATCATCATGATCAGCAGTTGTTACAATGCCTGATACATTTCTAATGAATGAATCAACAACAGTATTAATAGAACTTTTATTTGAACATTTCAATGGATTATTATTATATTGGCTATATCCCGAATTATTATTTATATATTTACAACTTAAGCCATTTCCCCATCCTGAATCAGGATTTTCCATATTCTTAGTTCTGATATATTCACCATTCACTGGTACAGGTTCAGGTGATACTGTTATATATCCCAACTCTTTTTGTATAAATTTTAAACCTACATTAGGACATTTACCTGATGATAGATTAAATGTACCATCACTTGTTTTAACAAGCCCTATATTAACACCTTTGTTTAAAGTATATGTATCATTATAAGACATATATTTTTCAGGGAAAGTAACAACTTTTTTAGTTGTAAAAATATATCTATCGCCTGAAACCATTAACGTTCCATTTATAGCCATTATACTTTGATCAGATGTAGCTGATATAATATTAGCTTTACCTGTATTATAACGTCCAAAATTAATAGTAAAATTTAAGCCTAATGGTTCAACAGAATAATCACACTTTAATTCTTCAACAAGTGTTAATGGTAAATAAGATTGATTCGTTCTTTCTATAGGTTCAAAGGATGCTGTATAATTAGTTGTATTTTCCCGATAAAGATATAAGACAACATCTGTCGGGCAACTATTAGATTCAATTTTAACATTCTTACTACCTGTTTTAGAAATTGTAAATTTAGTATCACGGGGCATTATTATTACATCTTCCATCGTAACTGACGATTGAAACCATGGATTATAGTTCCATAAATGTTGAAGGCGAAAGTTAGGATCAGCCACCACTTTAAAATCAAAAGTAGTCGCATAATCATTCTCATTAGTTATATCTTCTAATATTGAGTTATCATTAATTTTTACGCCTCTTATTTGGGCAACGGATGAATTTCCAGAAAAAACCACCTCTAAATCAATATCAAAACCTTCTTGATGATATAAGCAATTTAAAGCATTTACGCTATTAATTCCTATACAGCTTGCAAATATAATTAGCATATACCATAACTTCTTCATATCATCACCCTACTTTACTCTATAAATAATTATATATTAATACAAAAAAAAAGTAAATAAACTGCTTTACTTTTTCACAATTCTATCTACTTTTACCTGTCTTAGAGATTTCTTCATAAGTATTTGATAATCTCTCATTAACCATAATACTGTTAATTGCTTTAGTTTTAAAATTACGTTCTAGAATATCTAATTTGTTATTCAACAAAGTAACATATTTACCATCTAAAAATTTGACATACTTTCTTTGTATAAAAACTTTGTAACGTTGTAAATCACCAAGAGCTCTTCGTGAATCAGAATCATCATCATCGTCAATTAAATAATTAATATATTTATCTAATCTATTTCTAATTTTCTTTTGAATAATCTTATTTATTAAATCCCTTTTAATAAATATAATTTCATTAACTTTTATACCATCATATAAAAGACCCTTTTTAGGATTTACTTTATATCCCATATTGTCATCAATATTAAGATATACTACATCACCATTAAAACTTTTTTTAGAAATCAAATACTGTTTCAAACAAATCACTCCTTAAATAAATCAGGTCTGCGTTCCTTTGTCCTTTTTATTCTTTGTTCTAATCTCCATGTTTCAATATTCTTATGGTGACCCGAAAGTAAAACTTCAGGTACTTTTAATCCTTTGTAATCAGCTGGATGTGTATATACGGGGTAATCCAACAAATTATCATTAAAAGATTCATTCATATATGATTCTTTAGTAATAACGCCATCTAACAATCTTATAACGCTATCACATATAGCCATTGAAGCTATTTCACCGCCAGTTAAGATAAAATCACCAATAGAAAGTTCCATATCTGCTAAAGTACGAATTCTTTCATCAAAACCTTCATAATGTCCACATATTATAATTATATGTTTATATTCTGTTAAAGCAAAGGCTTTTTTTTGGTTATAGACTTCACCTTGTGGGGTCATAAGAATAACTAATGAGTCTTCCTTTTTCAAATCAGCTACGGCATCGAATATAGGTTGTGGCATCAAGACCATACCCGCTCCACCACCAAAGCCATAGTCATCAACTTTTTTATGTGGATCTTTAGAATAAGATCTTATGTCATGAACATTAATTTTTACTTTGCCGCCATCAATAGCTCTTTTAATTATTGACTCAGATACAAATCCTGTGAACATACCAGGAAATAAAGTTAATATATCAATTGTCATTTAATAATCCCTCAATAGCGTTAATATTAACTCTTTTATTGTTTAAATCAACTGTGACCAATTCATCCACAAAAGGAATCATATAATTCTTTTCACCATTTCGTATAATCAACAATTCTTGTTTATGTTTTATAACATCTTCAACTATACCTACAACTTCATCTTTATCATATGCTGTAAGTCCTATAATATCTTCATCTACGTAACCATCTATATGTAAATCAGATCTTTCCATATAGACATCATCGCCTTTAAAAGCGATAGCATCATTGATACTTTCAAAACCCACAAATGTTACCATATCAAATGTTTTATGGCGACGATAAGAATTAATAACAACTTCTTGTTTTCTCTTACCGATATATAGTTTATTTCCTACTTTAAAAGCTTCATCCTTAAATTTAAAATCAGATAGAATTCTTAATTCACCTTTAATACCATGTGTATTAACTATTTCACCTAAATAAACCATAAAATCACCTACTCATTTCATATAAAATAATACTAGTAGCAACCCCAACATTTAAGCTTTCACATTTTTCGTTCATATCAATGTAAATGAGTTCATCACATAGCTCGGAACATATCTCGCCCATGCCGTTTCCCTCATTGCCCATTATTATAACAAATTTTTCGGCTTTTGCAACATTTTTTAAACTTTTTCCATGTGTTACATTAGTTCCGTATATTTTATAACCATTATCTTTAAGATTTGGTAATACTTCATGAGCTTCCTTTACAATAATATTCATATGAAAAACTAAACCTTGTGTTGCCCTAATAACTTTAGAATTATATATATCCACACAATCTGGACTTAAAATTAATGTATCAACATTAAAAGCTACACAACTTCTTATAATAGTACCTAAATTACCTGGATCTTGTATGCAATCCAAATAAACAATTCTATTTCCTTGTAACTGACCTTCTTTTTTATTGCATACACCAATTATATTTGTTGATGTAGAAAGTTCTGACAAATAATTAGATACGTTATTTGTCATATAACTAGTCATAACATCTAATGGTAATAATTCATTCTCTTCTAATAATAATTCTTCTAAATATCCTGTTTTATATGCTTCTAAAACTAAATGTCTACCTTCTACTAAAAACATATTCTTTTTATCACGATATTTTTTTGTTTGTAACTTCTTTAAATCTTTAATTTTATTATTATCAATAGAACTATATAACATAATAACCACCTTATTTATAATATCAAAATTTATAAAAAAGGTCAAAGAAATCTTTAACCTTTTTCTAAAACATCCCTAACAGGTCCATATGTCTTACGATAACCTTCTATTAAACCATATTTATTGATAGCTTCAACATGTGCTTTGGTTGGATATCCCTTATGTTTAGAAAAACCATACTGTGGATATTTTTTATCAAGCTCATACATCATTCTATCACGCGTAACTTTAGCTACAACAGAAGCAGCTGCAATACTTATACTTTTCGCATCACCTTTGATAATACTAGTTGTTGGTATTAAAATATCAAGTGGCATAGCATCTATTAAAACATGCTGTAAATTAATCTTTTTACTAACCTCATCAATAGCCATAATCATAGCTTTTTTAGTAGCTTCATATATATTTATTTCATCAATAACATCCGCATCAACAATACCAATACCATAAGCTAAACAATGATTAATGATATAGTCGTAAAATAAATTTCGTTTTTTCTCACTCAATTGTTTAGAATCCGTTAACCCTTCTAAGACAAAATCTTTAGGTAGGACAACACATGCTGTTACAACAGGTCCAACCAAAGGACCTCTTCCAACTTCATCTACGCCTCCTATAAATTCTATACCTTCTTTATACAATTCTTTTTCATATTTATATAAATCCATATTATTCACCACTAGCATTACTTAATTTTATACGTTTAACTTCTTCCTTTAAAGCACAAAAGTCACAACTATAAACGCCAATGGCATTTTTATCAAATAATCTATCTTCGATTTTAGCAAAATCATCAACATGCATATATTCACAAAAATCTTCCAAAGCTTCATTAGCGTTATAAGAAACATATATGTTATCCATATATCTATTCGCCTTAGAAGTTCTAAAATTACTATTGTAACTGTTAAATTTAGAAGCTATTCTTTTAAGTCTTTGACAAGCGTTATTTCCTCGTACCAAAATAGGAATAATCGAATTTGTAGACATTGTTCTTCGCATTTGTTCACATAAAACTTTATTACCTGTTTTTTCTAAGAAAAACTGAACATCTGAAAGATCAATATTACAAACATTAATTAAGCTTGTTAAATTATTTTCGTATCCTTCTTTAACCAATTGTTTAATAATATCCATATACATGTTACTTCCCTTAGGTGTTATTAAAGCATAGCCGTATTCCATAATATACCTCTATTCCTCGTCTACTTTTAATACTGATAAGAAGGCTTCTTCTGGTATCTCTACTCTACCAACCATCTTCATTCGTTTTTTACCTTCTTTTTGTTTTTCCAATAGTTTTCTTTTTCTTGAAACATCTCCACCATAACATTTTGCTAGAACATCTTTTCTAACAGCTTTGATTGTTTCTCTTGCAATAACCTTGTTGCCAATACTTGCTTGAACAGGAACTTCAAATTGTTGCCTTGGTATTAATTTTCTTAATATTTCAACAATATTTTTACCTCTTGCATAAGCAAAATCTTTATGTACGATAACAGATAAAGCATCGATAGCTTCACCATTTAATAAAATATCCATTTTAACTAAATCACTAGATTTATATCCTATCAATTCATAATCAAATGATGCATATCCTTTAGAAATACTTTTCAATCTATCAAAGAAATCATATACAATCTCAGATAATGGTATTTCATAATGAATATTTACTCTTGTTTTATCAATATATTCCATTGAAACATAATTGCCGCGCTTATTTTGACATAGTTCCATAATAGGTCCTATATATTCTGAAGGCACGAAAATAGATGTACGAATATAAGGCTCTTTAATATCCGCGATTCTTACCTTATCAGGCATTTTACTAGGACTATCAATATTTATTATACTACCATCAGTTAATGTTACTTCATATATAACAGATGGTGAAGTAACAATTAAATTAATACCAAATTCTCTTTCAATTCTTTCTTTAATTATTTCCATATGTAATAATCCTAAGAAACCACACCTAAATCCAAAACCTAAGGCCTTAGATGTTTCGGGTGTAAACTGTAGCGAAGCATCATTTAATTTTAATTTTTCTAAAGCATCCCTTAAATCAGGATATCGTGATGTTTCAATAGGATATATTCCTGAAAAAACCATTGGTTTCATCTCTTTATATCCTGATAATTTACTGTCAGCTGGATTACTATCCAAAGTTATGGTATCACCAACTTGTATATCTGATATGTTTTTTATAGATGCACACAAATAACCAACTTGTCCAGGTAATAACACATCTTTTTTAACTTCCTTAGGTGTATTAATACCTAGTTCAATAACCTCTTCAACTTTACCTGTTGACATTAAACGAATTTTATCACCTATTTTAATTTTTCCATTAACAACTCTAACTAAAGCTACCACACCACGATATGGATCATAAAAGCTATCAAAAATCAAAGCTTGCAATGGTTTATTGACATCACCTTGTGGGGAAGGTATTTTTTCAATAATAGCATCAACTAGTTTATCGATACCAATACCATTTTTAGCTGAAGTTAAAATAATCTCGTTCCTATCGAAACCTAGGTTATCTTCTAATTCCTTAGTAACTTTTTCGATATCCGCATTAGGTAAATCTATTTTATTAATTACAGGAATAATCGTCAAATTATTATCCAACGCTAAATAAAGATTAGCTAAAGTTTGAGCTTCGATACCTTGAGCAGCATCAACGACTAAAACAGCGCCTTCACAAGCCGCTAAACTTCTTGAAACTTCATAATTAAAATCGACGTGACCTGGTGTATCAATTAAATGCAAAAGATGATTCTTATAATTTAATTCAACAGCATTTAATTTAATTGTAATACCACGTTCACGTTCAATATCCATATTATCCAACAATTGATCTTGTTTTTCTCTTTCTGTTATAGCTCCAGTTAATTCCAATATACGATCAGCCAAAGTACTCTTACCATGATCGATATGAGCTATAATTGAAAAGTTGCGAATATTATCTTGCATGCACAATCACCAATAATATTATATAAAAAAAAAGTATTATTTTCAATAATACTTTTAGAATCTTCATTAATTTGAAGCTTTTGAATAAGTTGATCCATTGAAAGTAATTGTTCTACCATTACTTTTAACAGTAATAGAAGCAACTTTACCACCTGTATAACTTACAGCAGTAACTTCAGCTTTTTTCAAATCAACCATTTTTGAAACGTTTGTTGTTTTAACACCTTGAGCAGCAGCACAGTCAACATCTTCACCACCAAATGTACCCATTTGTTTTTTCATTTCCATAGCTTGGCAGTAGTTTGTAATACCTTCAACGATTCTTTGTGTTTCAGTGTATGCTACTGAATCTTTAGCATCATCGATTACATCTACTACGATTGGTGTAGCAATTAAAGCGATAACAGCTAAAATGATAATTACAGCTAATAATTCAACTAATGTAAAACCTTTTTTCATATATTATCACCACCCTACTTTGTAACTATATTTAGTATACATTTTTTTTAAAACATAGTCAATACTATTATGGAATTTTTTTACATCTTTATACAAACTAGCTACATGTTGTATATTCGTAGGTATGTTGATTGTATGTAGATGTAAATTTTATAAGCACACAACCATCCATTTTCATGTTGTTAATAGGATTTATAATTTCGTCATTTTTAATAAAACCACCATTAACTAAATCATCGATACTAACATAAACTTTACCAGTATCATTAACAGGTAGTAAATCAACATTTTCAACAGACCATTTCTTAGCTGACGCTAAAATAATATCAACTTGTTTTTCGTAAGCTACTTCTTTACTTTTTTTAATACTACTATTGATAATAGGAAATGTAATTAAACTTATAACGCTTAATACAATAATAACTGCTACCATTTCTACTAAAGAAAAACCCTTCATATCATCACCATCTTCATTATATATATTAAATAATATAGTGTCAAACTATTTTATAAACATGCTATCCCCAAAACTAAAAAATCTATATTCATTTTTAATAGCTTCGTTATAAGCCTTAAAAATAAATTCTTTACTTGCAAAAGCACTTACCAACATCATTAAAGTAGATTTAGGTAAATGGAAATTAGTAATCAAAGCATCGATAGCTTTAAATTCATAACCAGGATAAATAAAAATATCTGTCCATCCACTACACTCTTTAAATGTTCCATATAAACTCATTATCGTTTCTAAAGTACGTGTCGAAGTTGTACCAACAGCAATAATTCTTTTCTTATGATTATTTAAAATTTCAGCTGTTTGTTTACTCATCATATAATATTCACTATGCATTTTATGATTTGTAACATCTTCAACATTAACAGGTCTAAATGTTCCAAGACCAACGTGTAACGTTACAGGCGCTATAATAACACCTTTAGCTTTAGCTTTTTCCAATAATTCTTTAGTAAAATGTAACCCAGCTGTAGGAGCTGCCGCTGAACCGATATTTTTAGCATATACCGTTTGATATCTATCCTTATCACTTAATTGTTCATGAATATATGGAGGTAAAGGCATTGTTCCTAATTCATCAAGTATTTCATAAAATATACCATCATATATAAATTTAAATACTCTTATACCTTCATCTTGGACATCAATACATTCAGCTTTTAATTTACCTTCGCCAAAATCAACTATTGTTCCAACACTAATTCTTTTTGCTGGTTTTACTAAACATTCCCAACAATTATCCTTAGTTTCTTTTAACATCAATATTTCAATTAATGCTTTAGTTTCCTCTTTAACACCATATAATCTAGCTGGTATTACTTTAGTATCATTAATAACTAAAACATCATCTTTTTCTAAATAATCAATAATATCAGAAAAATGTTTATGTTCAATATCACCAGTTTGTTTATCAAGTACCAACATCCTTGAATTATCTCTTTTATCCAAAGGTGTTTGAGCTATCAATCTTTCTGGTAACTCATAATCAAAATCACTTGTTTTCATTTTATTCACCTAATTTTCCTTGGTATGGTATTTTAAGATGTTCGTAAGCTTTTTCTGTTACAATTCTTCCCCTTGAAGTACGTTTTAAAAAACCATTTTGTAACAAATAAGGTTCATATACATCTTCAATCGTAGTTTGTTCCTCACCGATAGAAGAAGCAATAGCCTCAATACCTACAGGACCACCATTAAATTTTTCAATTATCGCCTTAAGTAAATTATAATCCGTTTCATCTAAACCTAACGCATCAACTTTTAATTTATTTAAAGCCATATCGGCTATCTCTTTAGTAATAATACCGTCACCTTTTACTAAAGCATAATCCCTAACTCTTTTAAATAATCTATTAGCTATTCTTGGTGTACCTCTACTTCTACGCGCTAGTTCTATAGCAGCTTCAGGATCAATAGGACAATCTAAAACTCTACTAGTTCTTTCAATAATAGCTTTCAATTCATCTTCTGTATAATAATTTAATTTAGCTATAATACCAAAGCGATCACGTAATGGGCTAGTTAAATCACCTGTTCTTGTTGTTGCTCCTACTAAAGTAAAAGGAGGTAAATCAATCTTAATATTACGACTAGAAGAATCTGTACCTACAACAATTGTTAAAGTAAAATCCTCCATAGCTGAATATAAAGTTTCCTCAATAAATCTTGGTATTCTATGGATTTCGTCAATAAACAATACATCTCCAGGTTCCAAACTAGATAAAACAGCAGCTAAATCACCTGTTTTTTCAATAGCTGGTCCCGATACAACTTTAATATTAGACCCCATCTCATTAGCTATAATATGCGCTAAAGTAGTTTTACCTAATCCTGGAGGACCATATAATAAAACGTGATCTAAAGGTTCTTCACGCATTAAAGCAGCTTTAATATAAACTTCAATGTTTTCTTTAACTTCACTTTGACCAATGTATTCATTAATACTAATAGGTCTAATTGATTTTTCAAAACTATCTTCTGTTAATTCTTGACCATCAACAATACGTTCCATATTATACCTCCTATTTTAATAATAATTTCAAAGCCTCTTTTATTTGATTTTCTAAAGTATCATCTTTAACTTGCTTTACTATTTTAGCTACATCATTAGCCTTATAACCTAAACCTTTTAAAGCCTCTATTAATTCTGTATTTTCAACAGTAGATACAGGTGTAGAAACAAGTTTGCCCTTTAAATCTAGTATAATTTGTCTAGCAACCTTATCACCTATTTTAGGAAATTTTTTAAGATATAAAATATTTTCTCTTTCGATAGCATCAACGATACCACCTGTAGTACCTAAAGCTAACATTGGTAAAGCCATTTTACATCCTAATCCCTTTACTTCAATAAGTTTTAAAAACAAATCTTTTTCTTCCTTAGTTTTAAAACCATATAAAGATATTTCATCTTCTTTAACATTTTGATAAACATATACTTTATATTCTTCATCAATATTAAATGAATATGGAGAGGAAGTATATATTAAATACCCTACACCATTATTATCCAATGTAATATAATTGCTTTCAATATCTGTTACTATTCCTTTTATATAATTATACATTCTAACACCTTCTATTTAATTATACCAAACATATTTTTGTTTGTCCACAATAAAAAAATACATTTTACATGTATTTATTTTTTCCAAAATGCTCTTACTAAATAATAATCAAATATGATATACACAATTAATAATAACCATATCAATACAACGGTAAAGATACCAGAAGTATATGATCTAATTATGCTATCAAAATTATCAGGAAAATATGTATTAATAAAATTAGATATGAAACTAACAGGTAAATTGTTAGCTATAAAATCCAATATTCTTAAAAATATATCAACCAAACATATATAGTAAACAAAGCCATCTATCTTCTTAAATATCATAACAATAGCTGCTAAAACAACTAATATAACTACTATTAAATCCATACAACTACCTCCTTAAATCAATTGCTATTTCTGAATCAACATATATAACAACTTTACTATTATCTTTATAAACTTTTATACGAACTGTACCTTCGAAGGTCTCATCCATTATAGCATTATACTTATCAGTATCAACAATATATGTATCACTTTTCTCAACATAGTTAGTACTTTCCAACTCTGAAGCTAACAATAAATCACGTAATCTTGAAACAGTATATTTTTCGTTAGAAGATTTATATTCTAATAAATAATCAAACTTAGTTCGATAAATTGTTTTCTTAGGTTGATTTATAAGCAATAATACAAAAGTAAAGAACACGATATATAATAGTAAGACAACTATAGCACGTGTTCTTTCATTACCCCATAGTGTCTTTAAAACTTCAAGTGCTTTCATCGCAATATCGTTCCTACTATATTTTTGCCTTGAAGACCATTAACAAAGTCTCTAGCATTCATTCTTTTCTTTCCTTCCAATTGAATTGTTTTAAAAACAACTTCACCATTACTTACTTTAACACCAATACCATCATTATAAATAGCTGTTATTTGACCATTAAAGCCGGTAGGATAATTATCTGTTATATAACTATCCCATACTTTTAATATTTTATTTTCAAATAAACAATAAGCCCCTGGGAAAGAATTTAAACCTCTTATTTGATTATATACTTGCTTACTTGTATCATTAAAATTAATCTTTTCATCTTCTCTTTTAATGGTAAAAGCATATGTAGCTTGACTATGATCTTGAGGTGTACGGCTATTTGTACCATCAATTATACTTGGTAAAGTTTCTAATAATAATTCCGTACCTAAAGCACTCAACTTATCATGTAAACTAGAAGCTGTATCAGTATCTAGAATATCAATTTCTTTTTGTGAAATAATATCTCCTTCATCCATCTTAGGATTCATGTACATGATAGTTACACCTGTTTTCTTATATCCGTCGATAATAGCTTTATGAATAGGCGCCCCACCTCTTAACTTAGGTAGTAAAGAAGCATGAACATTGATGCATCCTAAACGAGGACAATCAAGTAAAGCCTTAGGTATAATTTGACCATATGCACAAGTAATAATTAAATCTGGATGTAAATCGATTATTTCTTGATAGTCTTCTCTAATTTTTTCAGGTTGAATAACTAACATAGTATTCTCTTTAGCTAGTTTTTTAATAGGAGATTCTGTTAATTGTCCATGATTACCAGGTCTATCAGGTTGTGTTACGACAGCACGTACCTTATAATTATCAATTAAACCTTGTAATACTGGAACCGCAAAATCAGGTGTTCCCATAAAAACAATTTGTAATTCTTTTGAAACATTTATATCTTCTAAATTCATATCATCACCTATATATTATTTTATCACATAACTAGAAATTATGTAAAATTATATTTTATTTAGGTTAAAATCAATAACAACTTTAATATTACTATTTATATACTTATCACTAATATATTTTAAATATGGATATATTTTTTTTGTATCTTTATATTTAATTATAATTTGATAATAATAATTATTATTTAATTTAGGCATCAAAGAAGCTGAAGGGCCTAAAATAATATCATCAATATTATCTTTTAAATAAGCATATATTTTAGAACTCTCTTCCTCACATTTATTAGCATCTAAACCACTAATTTTAATTAAGCACAAATTATAAAATGGTGGATATTTTAAAGTTTTTCGAATACGCATCTCATCATTATAAAAACCAACATAATCATGATTTTTAGCTCTTAAAAAACTATAATGATCCATATTAAATCCTTGAATTATAACTTCACCAGATAAACTACTTCTTCCTGCTCTTCCAGCTACTTGGCTTATTAAATGATAAGTCCTTTCAGCACTTCTAAAATCTGGTATATTTAACCCTGCATCAGCATTTATAACACCTACTAAAGTAACTAAAGGAAAATCAAGCCCTTTAGCTATCATTTGCGTACCAACTAAAACATTATAATTACCATCTTCAAATTCTTTAATTATCTTAGCATGAGCTTGCTTAGTAGAAGTCGTATCAACGTCCATACGAATAACTTTGGCTTTATTAAATTCAGCCTTGATTAATTCTTCCAACTTCTCTGTACCCATACCACGTTCATTAATTCTATCACTACCACACTCTGGACATTTATATAATTTATTAGTTTCATAATTACAATAATGACAACGCATTTTTTTAGATTTAAGATGATATGTCAAAGGAATGTCACAATTTGGACATTTATGTGTAAAGCCACAATTACCACATGTACTAATAGTTGTATAACCTCTCCTATTAAGTAAAATAATAGCTTGTTCACCTTTATTTAAACATTCATTTAAACGTTCTTTTAAAATACTTGAAAAAACAAAATTGTGCTTCTTTATTTCATTTTTCATATCAACTAATGTAACTAAAGGAAGATTATTATTAACTCTTTTTTTCATTTCTAACAACTCATAAACGCCATTTTTAGCTCTTGTATAACTTTCAATAGTAGGTGTCGCGCTACCTAAAACAACAGGACAGTTATATGTTTTACCACGATATAAAGCAATATCTATAGCATGATATAAAGGATTGTTTTCCTGCTTATAAGTTGACGAATGTTCCTCATCAATTACAATTAAACCTAAATCAGTAAAAGGTGCGAAGATAGCACTCCTAGCTCCTATTACAATACTTACTTCTTTTCTTTCAACCTTACGCCATTCATCATATTTTTCACCGTCACTTAAACGACTATGTAAAATAGCAATAGAAGAACCAAATCTTCTTTTAAACGTAGATACAAGTTGCGGCGTCAAACTGATTTCTGGAACCAAAACAATACACTGTTTATTTAAATCCAAAGCTTTCTTAATTAACTGCATATATACTTCTGTCTTACCAGATCCTGTTACACCATGTAGTAAATAAGGCTTAAATGTATTAAAACTAACACTATTGATAACATTATTTTGTTCATCAGTTAATACTTTAGTATCATCTTTGAATACAATATCATCTGTTAAACGATATACTTCTTTTTCATATTTTTCTATAATACCATTCTTAATTAATTTATTAACTATATAAGTTGATATACTACTTGCCTCTTTTAAAGATAAATCATTTATTCTTAATTTATCAATTAATACTTTTTCCTTTTCATTTGGTTCATAATCTTTAACCAATCTAATGAATAAAGCTTTTTTTATATTAACTTTATTTACCTTTTTAGCTTTTAAAGCTGTAGGAAGCATATTTTGATAAGCTGACGTTAAAGTACATAAAGTTTTTTTGGAAATATATTTACCCAAATCTAACATTTCACTATTCAATACCGGATTAACATCAACTAAAGAAATGATATCTTTTAGTTCATAGTCACAAGTTATACTATCCTGTATATCAACAATAAAGCCTTCTAAAGTTTGACTTCCAAAAGGCACCATACATCTTATACCTTTTTGAATACTAGATTCTAAAGATGTAGGTACATGATAAGTAAATTCTTTATCTATTTTTCTAACCTCTACTAAAACACTTGCAACCATGATATCACCTAATTAATTCTAACATACCAAACATTTATTTGTCAATTAAAGTATCTATTTTGCTTATTAATAAATTACAGACATCTATATCATTAATTAGTGTGATACTAAAAGTTTTATACCCTATTCTATTGATACTTGTCCCACAATGATATATTAAAGTATCATCTAATATAAAATACCTATCATGAAAGGTATTATTATATATAACTTTAAGATTATGATACTGTTTATTATATTTATTAATATCTTCTTTAGTTAGTAATTTATCTGTTGTTATCAATATAACTTCTATATCTAATCTTTTAATAATATCTAATACATTATAATCGGCATAGCTATCAATAATTATTAAATTACTTTTAGCTTCACTACATATTTCTAATATTTTACTTCTAGCATCATATATTTGGCCTTCAAAATATATTTCATTTATTTTTTTCTTCTCTTCAAATTTATCAAGAGCAGCTTCTATCAATTGTATACGATTATCATGTTCTAACATTTTTGCTTCAACATTTGATAAACGATATACATTATTATCTATATAATGTCGCATGGCTACAAAAGCATCCATTATTTGAATTGAAGTTTGTATAGCATAATCACTTTTCAAAATTGTAGCAAGCATAGCTACGCCTTGTTCTGTAAACACTCTTGGGTTTTTATACTTTCCTCCGCGTGTTTCAATTTTTTGGTCGAAATTTTCGACCAAAAAACATTTGCTCTCATAATCAGTTAGTTTCCAACAAAATCTCTCAGGAAATTTTTTGTAGTTATTTTTTACCGCTTCATTTATTCTTTTAGTCTCAACATGATATAGGTTAGCTAAATCTGAATCCAGCATTACTTGTTTACCTCTTATTTCATATATTTTATTTTTGATATCGTTATCTATAACATCAAGCATATTCTCACCTCCTACTAACTATATACGACAAAAAAAGGTAGATATTTAGTATACCGTCCACGTCCATTCTCTAAGGTCACAATTTGTGACCTTAAAGCTGCATATTCTTGTTTAGTTATTTCAAAATAAAAGTCATTAGGAAATCTTAAAGCATTTCTCCTAACAGCTTGATTAATCTCTTTCGAACCATTTTTACGAAGAGCCGAAGAAAGCATAGCAACACCCTGTTCAGTAAATACGTGAGGTCTATTGTATTTTCCACCACGTTTTTCAATAAATCTTTTTTTGGTTTCAATTTGAAACCAAATAATTTTGCTTTCTTCTTCTGTTAACTGAAAATAAAAATCTGAAGGAAATCTGTTAATATTTCTTCTAACAGCTAGATTAATAGATTTGGTTCCATTTTACAATGATAAAGTCTAGCTAAATCAGAATCCAGCATTACTTGTTTACCTCTTATTTTATATATTTTATTCTTTATATCTATATCAACCACTTCTTGCATATTTTTACCTCCTACTAACTAAATTAAAAATCCGAAATCTCACTAATACACTTAACAAGCACATTAATCACATCTATATCACTAATTAAATTAACACTAAAAGTTTTATACCCTATTCTATTGATACTTGTCCCACAATGATATACTAATGTATCATCTAATATAAAATACCTATCATGAAAGGTATTATTATATACTACTTTAAGATTATGATACTGTTTATTATATTTATTAATATCTTCTTTAGTTAATAATTTATCTGTTGTTATTAATATAACTTCTATATTTAATCTTTTAATTATATCTAATACATTATAATCGGCATAACTATCGATAATTATTAATTTACTTTTAGCTTCACTACATATTTCTAATATTTTACTTCTCGCATCATATATTTGCCCTTCAAAATATATTTCATTTATTTTTTTCTTTTCTTCAAATTTATTGAATGATTCTTGTAATAGTTTTACATCATTATCCAGTTCTAAAACTTTAGTTTCTACATTTGATAATCTATATTCGCTATTACCTATGTAATGTCGCATAACTACAAATGCTCGCATTATAGATATTGATACTTCTTCAGCTATTTCGGTATCAATTACTGCTGAAAGCATAGCTACCCCCTGTTCTGTAAATACATATGGCATATAGCGTCTACCACCATAGTTACTTAATCTTGAGGTTCCAAATTGGAACCTCAAGTTTTGATACTCAGCAGATGTCAATTGAAAATAAAAATCATTAGGAAATCTATCAATATTTCTCTTAACAGCTTTATTAATATCCTTAGTTCCATTTTTACAATGATATAACTTAGCTAAATCACTATCCAACATTACTTGTTTACCTCTTATTTCATATATTTTATTTTTGATATCGTTATCTATAACATCCATCATAATTTCACCTCCTACTAACTATATACGACAAAAATATATCAAATTCCTTCTATTAAACAAAAAAAGTATTAATTTAAGCTTGAAGTTTCAAATTGAAACTTCAAGTAAAGCGTGCATAATAGATATTGAAGTTTCTAATGCCACCTCAGTATGAAGAACCGAAGAAAGCATAGCCACCCCCTGTTCTGTGAATACATACGGTAATTTGCGAACGCCTCCATAATTATTATTATATTTTTGATTTCGTTATCTATAACATCCAGCATATTTTCACCTCCTACTAACTATATACGACAAAAATATGCAATTTCCTTTTTAAGTAACAAAAAAAAGTTGAAATAAATTCAACTTCTATATTAAGCTATTCCTTGTAAATACATCGACATTATCTAATGTATAAATATTTAAAGTACCTTTACCATTTGCTTTGATAAAGCCTAAACCTTTAATAACTATATCATTGTTATTAACTTTAATTGTATGTTTTCCTAAATCTTTATTTATATTATTATCTTTATAGTACCTATCTATTTTTAAACTATTAGATAAATATAACGTTAAGTTTATATCACTTGCTTCTATTCTTAAATACTTATCAACAATAATAGTTTGTTTACCTTTAATTTGATATGTAATTGGTTTAATTTTCTTATTTGGAATAATTCTCTTTAATTCAGCACCACTAACATAATTTGTTATATCACCAATATCAAGTAATCCTGGTGTATCAAATAAAGTTAAATCATCATCCAAATTAACCTCAATTGTATTTAAAGTTGTATTAGGAAGTGGACTTGTTGTTATTGAAGAGGTATTAGAAGAATAATTATAAATTAGTTTATTAATCATTGTTGATTTACCAGAATTAGTATAACCAACAACATAGACATTATTAGATTTCTTATATTTTCTAATCATATCAATTAATGAATCAAATTGATAATTCTTATTACTACTTATAATTATCTTATCAACACATTTAACGCCATAATCATAATTAAGTATTTTATCCTCATAAAAATCAGGTAATAAATCCCTTTTAGTTAATACTAACAATATATCATTATGAATATATTTTGTTATTTCACTTAAATTTTTAATATTTAATAAATCAACCACTAATAAAACCAAATCATTAGTCTTATTAATATTCTCTAAAATAGGTATAAAATCATTATTATCCTTAACAACAACTTTATATTCATTATAATTTTTAATTCTAAAACATCTTTCACACAATGTTTTATCTTCTATTAAAGCACCACAACCAATACATTTATTCATAATACTTTCCTTTAGCAAATAAATCTTTATCTCTTAATTTTCTTAAAATTCTTTTTTCAAAATAACGATTAATTTTTGTCGTAAAACGTTCTTTAACACCAACTGGATTAACTAAAATAGTTGTTAAGCCCATACGATTACCGCCTTTGATATCTGTTATTAATTGATCACCGATACATGCAATTTGTGGTTCTTGAAACTCATATAAACTCATAACTTTTTTATATTTTCCTTTAAATGGTTTCAAAGCACTATGTACACCATCAACACCTAAAGCTTCCTTAAAACTTTTTACACGTGCCTTAGTACTATTAGAAAAAATAACAATTTTAAAACCTTTGTTTTTTAAATCATTAAATAAATCAATAATCTTTTTATTAGGTTCTTTCATTGTAATAGGTGCGATAGTATTATCTAAATCAATCAATAAACATCTTATACCTCTAGCATATAAAGAATCATAATTAATTGTTTGTATACTTTTTTGATAAATATCAGGTACATATATTTCCATATTCAACAGCTCCTACCTTTAATTATATTATAAAACTGCTGAATTAACAACAGTTTTATAGTTTAATATTCTCATTACTTAATTCATTATAACGCTTGTTATAAGCATCAATCATTTCATCTTCAGCAAACAACTTACCATCATAACCCAATTTAGCAAATAATTGTTTTGTAAAAAAAGGATTCAAAACTAAGATAGGTCCTAATAAATTAGTACCATAGAAATTATTAACATGAATACCTTCACATGAAGCATTATTAAGTTCTTTAGTAACTTTAAATAAACTATCATTGCCAATAGAAGATACGCTACTTTGACATTTATATCCAACAATATCTTTATCTAAGCCATCATATGTTCCTAAAAATAAGCTATGATAGCGATTATTCTCATCTACCTTAGATGTGATATCAAATATACCTAAACCTAAAGTTGTAGTACCATCATCAAATGTAACACTTTTACCCATAATTTCTAAAGCATTACCTGTAAATAAAAACATAACACCATCATCAATCATTTTCTTAATGATATCTTTATAAGGTAATAATTTTTCCATAACTTTTTTTTCAATACTAGGTGTCATAGAACCTAAATATACAAAGTCTACTTTATGTTTTACAAAATAAGGCTCATCTAATAAAGTTGTTTTAATAATATTGTGAGAAGATAAATTTTTCTCAATAACTAATATATTTCCGCTATCACCATATAAATTACATACTTCAGGATATAATATTTCAATTACCATAACTTCTCACCCATTTCTTTAATTTTATCAACAACCATACATGAATGATCATATAAAGTTATATCATGTAATACAAATATCTTATCTACATCTTTATATGGAATAACTGAAGCCATATCCTCTTCTTTATCCAATACCGATATTTTTTCCTTATCAACACCTGCTAGTAACATTCTTACGTATACATCTTTACTTCTAGCACCACTGATAATAATTCTTTCGATATCTTTATTATTGAATAATTCAAAATCCGTATCATAATACCATGAAATAGTTTCGGTAGAATCTCTTCTATCCATTACATCATCTAACATTAACAAAAGACATTTCTTACCATCATGTAAAGTTACATCATTAAAAACAGATGAACAAGCTACAGGATTTTGACCTTTAGCCATATACACAATGATAGGTAAATTACCAACTTTACTTTCACGATATCGTGTTTGGATTAGATGAGCACTAGATAAAAATTTACTAATACTATCTTCACTGTATCCTAATTCTAAAATAACTGAAATAGCCGCTAAATAATTATAAATATTAAATATACTTGTAGCAGCTAAAGGAAATTGATACTTTTTCCCATTATGTGATACATATAATAACTTTTCTTCTAAAGAAATAGTAGCATCATAATCTCTTGTAGGATTAGTATAACCACAGTTTAAACATTCAACATTACCTATATGGAAGTATTTAGTATCTTTAACATGCAATTTAGAACCACATTTTGGACAATATACTAAATCAGAAAATATATGGCTAGCGTAACCATGATCATATTTGGAACTTATACCAAAATAAATATTATCTTTTTTCTCACCTAAAGCTACCGTATATAAATCATCAGCATTTAAAACTAACTTAGTATGCTGTGGGATAGAATTTTTAATTAAACTCAAATTATAATCTATATTACTATTATTCTTCATAGAATCTCTAAACAAATTAGTACATATGTAATATGTTGGCGTAATATATTTAAATAATTTATCTGTTGTTTGTTCATCAATTTCAATAATAGCTACATCAGCTCTTCTTTTTTGACTCAAAAACATAGCAGCTATACCTGTTTCAATATTAAAACCTTTATTGTTGATAACATATAAACCTTGTGATGTGAAATAATCATTTAAAATACCACATAAAGTTGATTTACCATTCGTACCTGTTACTGCAATAATAGTCTTAGGTTTTTTAACATATTTTAAATAATCTGGGCATATTTTTAAAGCAATATATCCAGGATAATATGGTATTCTTCTTTTCATTATTTTCAAAGCTAAAGCACTTGCTTTACCTAAAATATTAGCTATAAAATATCTAAACATAAGTCACCTCTTATTTTTTTAAATGTAATTTAACAAGTATTCTATTCATATAATCATTACCAAATAAATCTTCTAAAACTTTTGTTTTATGTAAAGCTATAAAATATACTAAACCACCTATTAAACTAATAACTGTTATATATAAAATACATTGTATTCTATCATATACATTATATTTGATAATTGAACCAATTAAATAAATTACAATTATCATTAAAACATTAGGAATTATTGTTTTTAAAAAGCAATTCATAGCTTTACCATATTTTATACCATAGTCTTTATGTAATTTTATTAAAGTAATTAATATGCTAACGGAATATCCTAAAGCACTTGCTACACAAGCACCTATATATGGATCATAATTTAAGTTATGACATAATAACATAAGTGGTATATCCAAAGAAGCATTAATCACATATCCTAAAACAGTCGTTCCAATAACTAATTTAAACTTATTTAAACTTTGTAATGTCGATGTTGTAACCAAATAAAAATTATATAATAAACATAAAGCTGTATAAAAAGCTAAAATAGAAGCCCCTAAATCTAATTGTTCACCGCCATAGAATACATTCCATATTGGTTTAGATAAAAAGACAAGACCGATAACCATAGGTGTTGAAATAGTAAGAATAATCTGCATTGATTTATTTAATTTATCCTCAACAACATCCCATTTTTTTAAAGTGAAAGCTTCAACAATATTAGGAATCAAACTAAGTGTTAACCCCATAGCTATAGATGTAATAATCATACCAATCTTACCAGACCAAGTTGTAACAGCTGAAGTAACAAATTCAACTGTTTCAGCATTATATTTTAAGTACTCCATCGTTCTTGATATAAATACCATATCAATAAAATTATAAAGTGATGCAGCAATATTGATAATGATATATGGTATTGCATATTTTAATAATTTCAATGAAATATCTTTATTGGTAATATCTTCATCTTTAGCATGAGACGTAAAAGATATATCCTTACTCTTTTTAATTTTAATGTAAATATATAATATAGCAGCTAAGCCACCAAAGAAAGCTCCTGATACTGCTATGCCTATAGAATACCTTAAAGCTATATTAAATATTTTAACACCTATATAACTACCAACAATCATAATTAGTATTCTTACAACTTGTTCAATAACCTGTGATGCACTAGAAGCTCCAAAAATATTATGACCTTGTAAATATCCTTTTGTTACACTTAAAAAAGGAACAATCAAAATAGCAAGTGATACACATCTAATAACAAAAGCTACATCTTCAATACTATTACCACCTGATAAATCACCTAAGATTAAAGTAGCTATGTTACCAGCAAAAACCATCAAAACAATAAAAAATACTGTGGATAAGAAGAATATAATCGATCTTCCTATCTTATAAGCTCTAACTTTAGCATCTTCTTTGCCTAAAGTTTGGTACTCTTTAACTATTTTGGACATAGCCGATGGTACACTAGCTGATGATATATCTAAAAATATAACATATATGTTGTAGGCATATGCATATAATGCTCCACCTTGAACACCAACGATAGCATAAAAAGGAATTACATACAACATTCCTAATATTTTTGTAATAACAATAGCCAAAGTTGATATTAATGTTCCTTCTATAAATCCGCTTTTCTTCATATTATTTTCCTACTTCTTTTTAACATATAAATATTATACCACACAAAAGCATTAATTTAAAAGAAAAAAGATATTTATTTTAAGTTAAATATCTTTTTAAATATCTGAAATATAATTCAAATATATTAGCTTTTTTAACGTCCTCTTTGACAGTTAAATTAATCGTATGTCCATCATTAAAAACTATTTTACCAACCACATCCCCTTTTTTAAGAGGAGCTACCATATCATGTAATTCAATATCATAATTTACCTCTTTAACGCCTTCAGCTTTTTTATATAAATTGTTAACATTTTCTAAAGGAACAATATCAATATTCTCTTGTTTTCCTTTATATACTTTAACATTCTTTACTACACTGTTAGTATCAATAATTTTATTTAAACCATATTGTGCATAAACATAATCAAAAATACTACTCACTTCAGCATTTCTTGTCTTACTATCAGGTTCACCCATAACAACAGTTATAATACGCATATCATCTATTTTAGCTGTAGCTGTCATACAATATCCAGCTTCAGATGTGTATCCTGTTTTAAGTCCATCCACACCTTTATAAAATCTAACCAATTTATTAGTATTAACTAACCAAAATACCCTATCGGTATCCTTACGCAAATAATCTTCATATATCGATGTGAATTCTAAAACCTTTTCATGTTTAACTAACTCTTTAGCCATGATAGCCATATCGTAAGCACTAGAATAATGATTAGCTTCATCTAAACCATGAGGATTTTTAAAATTAGTATCTTTTAATCCTAATTTTTTAGCTTTTTCATTCATCATATTAACAAATAATTCTTCACTACCAGCTACCTTTTCAGCTAATGCGACAGCTGCATCATTACCTGAAGCTACAGCTAAGCCTTTAAATAAATCATAAACACTCATTTGTTCATTCGTTTCCAATAAAATTTGACTACCACCCATACTAGCAGCGTTAGCAGATACTGTAACTATATCATCCCACTTAATTAAATCTTTTTCGATTGCTTCAACTACTAATAACATCGTCATTATCTTCGTCATACTAGCAGGATGTCTTCTTTCATGAGAATTTCTTTCATATATAATTTCACCTGTAGTTGGTTCCAAAACGATAACACTCGATGCTTCATCAGCTAAAGAAAAAGCATTAACAAAAGGCATAGCCAAATAAAATGTTACAAATAAACACAACAATTTTTTCAAACATATCACCTATTTAAAAATATGATACCTAAATTTAAATATGAATATTTTGTCGATTAGAGTGATAATATATATAAAATTTTAAATATGTGATATAATGATTTTGGTGATGATATGAAGGAAGAAATTAAAAGAATAATTATACTTGTTATCGCTATTATAGCGGTTATTGTTGTTATTAAATTAATTCAAAATAAAGATACAACAATCAAAGATTTACAAAAAAAAGGATATACTGATCAAGAGATAACAATTCTTTTAGATAATCTTAATGGTGAAGAAATCAAAAATGTTCTTGGTAGTGAATATAATAAATATCTACCTAAATTATTAAGCAATAAATATTTCATCAAAGATCATTTACAAAAATATTTAGAATTCTGTAAAAACAACGATAACGTTGATGAAGTAATAAGTATTATCAATGTAGGCGCTGATAAAGATTGGTATAAAAATACTAAAGAAGTTGAAAATACTGATTCATTATCAATGCTTGTTAATAAATTTCATTATTTGCCAGCAACATACGCGCCAGATGATATCGTTCCTATAAAGAACTGGTATGCTTATGATGGTCATTCTATTAAAGATGAGGTATATACACAATTCATTAAAATGTGGGAAGATGCCAAAGATGAGGGATTAAATTTAATTATCAATTCTTCTTATAGAACATTTGAAGATCAACAAGAAATATATGATAGTTCAAATGATGATTATGCTTCTAAACCAGGTTTTTCAGAACATCAAACAGGTTTAGCTTTAGATATTGTTACATATGATAGTATGGATAACGAATTTGAAAAAACAGATGAATTTAGATGGTTACAAAATAATGCTTATAAATATGGTTTTATCCTAAGATATCCTAAAGGAAAAGAGTTCTTAACAGGATATGCATACGAATCATGGCATTATAGATATTTAGGTGTTGACCTAGCTACTAAAGTATATAAGAGCGGTTTAACATATGAAGAATACTATGCTTACTATTGTGAATATAAAAGTGAATGTTAAAGGGAATCTAAAATTAGATTCCCTTTTTTAATCATTCCATCCATTAATTTTAATTAAACTTGCATATGGATAAACATATGCTGAAACAGGATAATTCTCTAAATCAATCGTATTTGAATTAACTAATATATCAACTACTTTACCATCTTTTTTATAATTATCAACAACAACCATAGCATGTCTTGTTGGGCCAGAAGTACCAACATGAATAACATCACCTGGTTCAGCATAATACATGTTAACATCTACTTCAGCACATAATCCTGCACCTGTATTATCCTTAGCATATGTATAAAAGTAAGGAACATAAGTCCATGTATATACATATCCTTTTTCTTGTTGACTTTCATTATATGTAGCACTATACCATTTCCATTGTAATTGGTCATCAGCAGAACCTGTATAATCCATAGCTATACCACCTGCATATATAACTTGTGAAGCAAAGTTTTGGCAATTTGAATCTAAACTAGACCACTCTGGATTTCTTTTGTTAACCCATTTTGAAGCATATGATGAAGCTTTATCTCGATCATATTTATGGTCGCATTTCACGCCACTATATTTAGGATTAGCTAAATACTTTTGATAATTAATTCTCTCTTTATTATTTTTAGTATCAATTAAAGATAAATAATATTCTTTTATCTCATCTAATTCTTCTTGACCACCATTATCATATCGGTCAGTTATCATAATAAAGAAATCTTTTACTTTATCATAATGTTTAATCTTATATTTACCATTTACTTTAACTAACGTAAAATTATTTTTTAAATTATACTCTTTAGTTTCAATATCATCCATAAAATTAAACTTTATATAACTTGTTTCTAATACTTGAATCTTTACCTCATCATCTTCTTCAGATACTTCATTAACTATTATATCATATTTAGCTTCTTTCATTCTTAAATCATTAGGCTTTGATTTTCTAATATCAATTAACAATGATACAGCCGCTTTATTGATTAAAGCTTCTTCATCATCATCAAAAAATTTTGTCATATCATACTCTTTTAATTCCTTAGCTGATCTATAATATACATCTAAAAAATCTGTTATTATTTTTAATTGACTAGGTGTGATTCTATCCTCGTTAATAACTTTGTTTAGAAATACAACTTGTTCAGGTTGTTTAACCTCTGGTTCATTTTCAGGTTGTGGTTCTAAAACAGATTGTGGCTTATTATTTAATACGTTATAACCCCATACAATAGTACATATTAAAATAACAATAGTTATTAATCTTTTTACGCTTTTCTTTAATCTTCTCTTTTTCATACTCTCACCTATTTTATTATAACAAAAAAGCTGTCTATAAACAACAGCTAATTTTTCATGAAAACAAATATTTTACTTAATATGTAATTTAAAATAATAACAATAATTTGAACTATTATTTTACTTACCATATCATCTAAATGTATCAAATTTACTAAAATAAACATCATAACTAATTCACATAATAATGAAGCTACTCTAGCTAAATAAAACTTAATACCTTCCTTGATAACATTTTTACTATGAGATTTAAAAACGAATATTTTGTTAGTTACAAAAGCAAATGTAACCGCTAAAATCCAAGATAAAATGTTACTTATATAAATATCAATATGACATAACCTTGTAAATAAAGCATAAGTTAAGATAGATATGATAGTTGTTAAAACACCAAATATTAAATATTTTATTATTTCCTCATATTTTTTATATAAATTAAAGATCATTTTCTGTCTCCTTAATAATATATACAGGTCTATTTTTAACTTCTAAATATGTCTTAGCTAAATATTGACCAATAATACCTAAACAGAACAATTGTACACCACTTACAAAGAAAATGATACATACCAAACTAGGCCATCCTGCTACAGGATCTCCAATCGTTAATGTCTTAGTTATAATAACAATAATCATGATAAATGATATCAAACAAAATAATACACCAACTACAGAAGATACTAATAATGGCATAGTTGAGAAACCAATAATACTTTCCATAGAATATGCGAATAACTTCCAAAAATTCCATTTTGTTGTTCCTGCTACTCTTTCCGTATTTTCAAAAGTAATCCATTTTGTATTAAAACCTACCCATGAAAATATACCTTTAGAATAACGATTATATTCCTTTAAAGATAAAATAGCATCAACCATTTTTCTTTTCATCAATCTGAAATCTCTAGCACCATCAACTATTGGTGTTTTACTTATAGTATTAATAATTTTATAGTACCATTTAGTAAATATTTTTCTAAAGAAAGAATAACCATTTCTTGAAACACTACGTGTGGCTACACAATCAACATTTTCATCTTGTAAAGTCTCATACATTTCTTTTAATAGATATGGAGGATCTTGTAAATCAACATCCATCATAGCTACATAATCACCTTTAGCAGCTTCAAAGCCAGCTAAAATACCAGCTTCTTTACCAAAGTTTCTAGAAAAAGAAATATATCTAACTTTTTTATCTTTCTTAGCTAAACCTCTAAGTATTTCTAAAGTTCTATCTTTAGAACCATCATTAACGAAAATAAGCTCAAAAGGAACCTTCATTTCTTTGATAGTTTTATTTATTTCTTTATAAAATAAAGGTATAGCTTCTTCCTCGTTATAACATGGAATAATAATACTAATCATTTAATCACTTCTTTCTTTAAAACAAATACGCTAAAACATATTAATCCTAGTATACTTAAACACTTACATATGTTGTCTAAAGTTGTACCGGTATAATCTAAAGAATATATACCAGCTTTTAAATCAGCTTCAATAAAACCATTTTCATTTTCGTATATTTCATATTTATTACCATTTACATCTTTTAAAGTGTAACCATAATAATATAATCGTGGGAATTCTATTTTAGCGTCATCAAATAAGGTAAAATCCATCCTAGGAACCTCATCTATATTAACCTCCACTTTAGCTTTTTTATCTTTAACTATAATATCATGATTTCTATTGTTATAATAATCTATATTCTCATACACTTTAACTGGCAAGTATTCCTGTTGCCATCCCATAGCTACTTCATATATACTTTCATCTTCCAATTCAATAAAAGTATAATTATTCCAATTTGTTGTACTGTATGAGAAACAAAGCATTAAAATTATTAAAATATAATGGGTATTTTGTGATTTAAAACTTTGTGCATATAATGGCGCTAATAAACATATAAACAAAGCTGCAAATGTTTCAAAACGCCATGGATATTGGAACATTCTAAGGCTTATAGGTAAATAATCCCATGGGAAGATAATTGTCGCCATAATCAAACTCATAGCCCCAAACATAATTATATAATCATATATCTTATTACGATATTTTGAATAATTAGCCATAGATAAAACTAATAAAACTAAACATACAATATCAATATAATACTTGATTTTATCCCCACTGCCTGCATCATAGTTTAAATACTTATATGGTGTTATACCATTTCCCCATGTTCCTTGAACCATAACTGAATCTTGGAAAACACGATATTCACCTAACACTTTATTTTCAATCATTGGAACAACAAATGGTGAAATAATTAAAAGTATAAAAACACTGGCCACAATAAAATATTTAATATTTTTTATTGTATCTTTAAATCTCATTGCTAAGAAGATTAAAACAAATATCGTAAAATATATCATCATAGTTAAATGTGACAATACACCGCCAATATAACCAATAGTAAATAATAAATAGAATTTCCTTTTATCACCTTTAAATAACTCATATATACCTGATAATATCATAGGTAAAAAAACAAATAAATAATTTTCAGCTAAAGCATCTCTTACATAAATATTAGATAGATGATATGGGAAAGCCATATACATTATCGAAGAAAGCAAAGCTACTTTATTATTTTTTGAAATTCTTAAAGATAACTTATACATCGTTATTCCTGATAAGACTAAGCTAATATAATAAACGATTTTAATACTTATTAAAGGATTATTTATACATAAATTAATATAAGCTGCAAAAAGATGTGGCAACATTGGATAAAATATTCCTGTACCGTAACCAAAATTATTTGCCATCGTTCCATAAACCCTACTTGGGAAGAAAATATTATTTTTTAATTGGTTAGTTAATTCAATGATATTACCTATATGAAATTTAGAATCATGTCCTACAGTATAACCTCTTAAAAAGAAAACTAACAACATTATGGTAGCTGCAACTAATATTATGAATATATCTTTGTTTTTTAAATGTTTTTTCAACATAAAACCACCTTTTTAATTATATCACAAAAAACTTTTCTTGCACATATAATGTTTTAGGTGGTTATCATGCATAAAGCAATTTATCTCATCTTATTTATTCTTGTATGTCTTAGACAAGATAATAAAAACATGTTTTATAAAAATATCAAATTTGTTTCTAATCCTAACGATTATTTAGTACTAGTAAATAAAAATAATAAACTACCATCATCTTATATACCAAATGATTTAGAAATGGTTGAACAAAAATATTTACGAAAAGCAGCTAAAGAAAAATTTGAAGAAATGCGTAAAGATGCTTTCGAACAAGGATACATAATTACCATTGCTTCCGCCTATCGTGATTATGATTATCAAAAAAAACTATTCGCATATTATGTCAAAGAAAAAGGCTTAGATTATGCGCTTTCCTGTTCTGCTAAAGCAGGTCACTCCGAACATCAAACAGGTTTAGCTGTTGATATAGAAGGAAGTAATAATGACTATAATAAGTTTATAGAAACCAAAGAATATGAATGGTTAAAAGATAATGCCCATAAATACGGCTTTATTCTAAGATATCCTAAAGGAAAAGAAAATATTACAGGTTTTAAATTTGAACCTTGGCACTATCGATATGTTGGTGAAATAGCTACATACATATATCAAAATAAACTTAGTTTAGAAGAATATTTAAGCAAAAGAAAAAAGTAGATATCTACTTTTATCTAAAGTTGCAGCAACTTCCACAATCCTCATTAATAACTTGTGTTTCTTCTGTACATGTATATTGTGGCGTATATGTATGTACATAATGAACACGATTAATAGTATGTGTATTTATAGGACATATATGTTGAACTTCTACCGTATAATCCTTTTCCACACAATTATTTATCATAGGTTCGATAATAGGCTCTTGCCTATTACATCTTTTTCCAAACATAAATACCTCCTTTACCTAGTTTATAATATGTTATAAACGTAAAGCGGTATATGCTTTTAACCAAGTTTTATAGTATTAAATGTTTTAGATAAAATATATAAATATACTAAAGCAACTATAATAACAAAAATCACCGTAATAACTGATGTTATTATTTTAAATGTTAATACCCTTTTATTGTGTAATTCTAATGCTTTTACCCTATTTTCTAATTCTATTACTTTTTCATTTAAATCCATAATATCCTCCTAAAATGGTAGTTTTAAATTGCCTGATTTAAATTGTTTCATTAATACCTTCATTTGTTCGAATTGTTTTAATAATCTATTAACTTCTTCAACACTTCTAGCAGATCCTTTAGCTATTCTTATCTTTCTAGATGCTTTTAAACATTCTGGATGTCTTCTTTCATAAGGTGTCATAGATAGGATAATAGCTTCAATATGAGCCATATCCTTAGGATCAATTTGAACATTATTTAATCCCATTTTTTTAGCTCCTGGTAACATTTTTATTATATTTTCTAAAGGTCCTAGTTTCTTTATTTGTTTGAATTGAACTAAGAAATCTTCCAAATCAAATTTACCTTTTTCCATTCTCTTAGCAGATTCTATAGCTTCATCATCCATGATATCTTCAGCTTTTTCAATCATAGACAATAAATCACCCATATCTAAAATTCTACTTGCCATTCTTTCAGGATAGAACTCTTCTAATCCATCCATTTTTTCAGATACACCAACGAATTTAATTGGAACATTAGTTAAATGTCTAACTGATAAGGCAACTCCACCTTTAGTATCACCATCTAATTTAGTTAAAATAGCTCCTGTTAATTCTAATTTTTCATTAAATCCTTGAATAACGTTAATAGCATCTTGTCCTGTCATAGAATCAATTACTAACAGTATTTCATTTGGATTAGCTATTTCTTTAATATCATTTAACTCATCCATCAAGTCATTGTCAATATGAAGTCTACCAGCTGTATCAATCAAAATATAATCAAAATGATTGTTTTTAGCATATTCTATAGCATGTTTTACTATTTCTTGTGGTTTATTAATACCTTCTGAATATACTTCGATATTTAACTCTTTACCTATTTGTTTTAATTGATCAATGGCAGCAGGTCTATATACATCACATGCAACTAATAATGGTTTTTTACTATATTTTTTTCTTAATAATAAACTTAATTTACCAATCGTAGTTGTTTTACCACTTCCCTGTAAACCAACTAACATCAATATACTTGGATTACCACTTGTATTTAATGGTGCAGCTTCACCACCTAATAACGTAACTAATTCATCTTTAACTATTTTAATAAATACTTCACTAGGTTTTAAACTGTTACTAACCTCTTCACCTAAGGCTTTTTCTTTAACATTAGCAATAAATTCTTTAACAACTTGATAGTTAACATCAGCTTCTAGTAAAGCAAGTCTTAATTCTCTTGTTATGTCGCTTATATTTTCTTCCGTTATTTTACCATAGCCTTTAATTTTATTTACAACAGAAGATAATCTGTCTCCTAAACTTTCAAACATAAATATTCCTTTCTAAAAAAGTATAGAGTTAACTCTATACATTTTCAACATTATGATATACATTAGATACATCTTCAACGTCATCTAACATGGTTAACATTCTTTTAAATATTTCTAAATCTTCACCTTGTAATGTTATTTTTTCTTTAGCTAACATTGTAATTTCATCCATATCGAATTCAACTTTTGGTAAAGCTTTACTTATAGCATCTTTAATTTTAAATAAATTAGATGGATCAGCATATATTACTATATTTCCTTCATCCTCTTCAATGTCAATAATATCAATATCGTTTTCAATCATTAAATTTAAAGTTTGTTCACTATCTAATCCTTTAAAACTTACGATACATAAATTATCATAATTATATGATACACTACCCATATTACCCATTTTAACATGACATTTATTAACAACTGCTCTTAAGTCACTAACGCTTCTATTAACATTATCTGTTAAACATTCAACAATTAAAGTTGAACCAGCAGGTCCAAACATTTCATATGTATTTTTGATATAACTTTCATCCACACCACTATTTACTTTATCAATAGCTCTTTTAATAATATCAGCTGGAACTTGTTCTTTTTTAGCTCTTTCAACTAATCTTTTTAAAGCAGAGTTACTTTCCATTTCAACTCCACCGTTTTTAGCCGCTTGATAAATTTCTTTAGCATACATACTATAGATTTTACCTCTAGCTGCTCCTGTTTTTTGAATACTTGCTTTTCTTACTTCATATGCTCTTCCCATTTGTAATCACCTCAATATATTTTACAGTATTTTATTCATTTTAGCAAGATTTAATGACGTGCTTTTTTCAATGCGTCACATGCTGCACTTTGTTCTGCTTCTTTTTTACTGTGAGCTACGCCCTCACCATAGATAATATCATCTACTTTAACTACTACTCTAAATGTTGGATTATGCGCAGGACCTGTTTCTTCTACTACTACATATTCTAATGATCTTTTATCTGTTTGAATTAGTTCTTGTAGCATTGATTTATAATCTGTATCAAACACAATTTCATTATTTTCAATCGTTGTTATAACTATATCATAAATAAAATCTTTAGCTTTTTCAAAACCTTGATCTAAAAATATAGCACCTATTAAAGCTTCAAAAATATCAGCTACAATAGCTTTTCTATTTCTTCCACCGGTTTCTTCTTCACCAACACCTAATCTTAAATATTTATTTAATTCTAGTTTTAATGAATAAGCATAGTTTGCATCTTCGCATACATATCTGGCTCTATTTTTTGTCATAACGCCTTCATTATCTGTTGTATTTTGATATAAATATTCACTTATAACAACTTCTAATACTGCATCCCCTAAATATTCTAAACGTTCATAACTTTCACAATTGTTTTCATTAGCATAAGATGTATGCGTTAAAGCAGTTAAATATAAATCTTCATTACTTGTTTTAATACCTAATTTATCTAGTAATTCCACATATATCACCTAAAATTAATTATACTATAAAATATTTTAAAAATAAATAAAAAGATAACTTACGTTATCTTAATATTTAATTAAACGAGACCCGACGTTGACATGACTATCACTAGATGAAGTACTCAAAGTCCAAGACCACAAACCGGCACCACTAGGACTATCCCAATAACCGCCGAAAAGGGCTATTTTATTGCCTGAATTTTGATAATAATAATCTGTTACAACATTAGTTCCTACTTCCGTTGGAAAAGCAAATAAGGAATTATTACTGTCGTAGCCTAAAGTTTTAGCATAGCCACTAGTTGTTGCATTAGTATACCCTAAAGCATGATATGTTCCATCAAATTTGTCGACTTGATAACTTTTCATATCTGTTGATACATATGCTATATAATCTTTAACATTAATACCATCGACAAATTGGTATATATTTCCGAATATATCTTCCATACCACGATATATCATACTATGCTTGCCATCGTTATTTAATGTTCCTGACTTCATACCTAAACTATCTGTTTGACCTGATTTAGTGGCAGCTGTTGCTAGAACACTATTTGTTGATATATTAACAGCTGCTCCATCAAAATAAACGGCTGTTCCAGTTACGCCATTCGCACTATAACTTTCTTTTTTCGTTATAGTTCTATTAGCTGCTACAGAATTATTCCATACAGAGCCATTTCCTATATTTATTGGCTGACCTACGACAAATTTATCCGCTGATGTCGTATTTATTATAATTCTACTTGTATTATTCTCAGCGACCAATGCTTTATCGTCATTGCTCATACGATATTGTGTTATACCATTGCCTAGTTTAGATTGAGAATTATAATCAGCATATTCTACTAAGTATAGCATTTGAATTAAATTATAATGATAATCCATTTGTCCAAAGTCACTACCTAGTTTATTTGATTCATTCCTAAACCATGTTATATTTTTACTTACTTGAGGAAATACGCCACTTTTTGAATGTAATTTACTATCGCTGTATGAAGATGTATATCTTCCAACTGAGAATTCTTCAGATTTTATATATCCTTCTAGTGGATATTTAGATATTGATTGATATTCATATCCATTTTCTTGCCATCTTTTGTAATAAAATTCTGGTATTTTTGTTAATACTTCTCCATTACTTCCATCGAATTTGAAATTGCTATCTCCATAATAAGCTGTTATTTGATCATTTTCTGTATCATAATTATAACTTATGATATCTTTCCATGGATATAAATTATCAAAATCATTTACTACATAAGAACCATCTTTTGCAGCATTAGCTACTTTGCCTACATTGTTATCTACTCTTTCCCAGGCTGATGAAGTTGATGATAAATTTCTTCTTACAGTATACTTAACATTAGTATCGCCAGTAGTTATATTATAATCTTTACCATCATAAACAACGGTTCTACCATTTGTTTGAATTACCAATGAATCAAAGCCATTATTGTAATCAAGACTAACTATAGAAGCACCTTTAGTATCTACCATTAAAGCTAGTTCCTCATTAGTAATACCATCTTTACAAATGTTATCAGATCCATCTAATTGATTAATCATACCACTTGTTTGACAATAATTATTAACTGCTTCAACAATTCTTTGTGTTTCAGTATAAGCTACTGAATCCTTTGAATCATTTATAACATCAATTACTATTGGTGTAGCTAT
>JAEEYW010000043.1 GCA_016288305.1 Caryophanales bacterium
GTAGAAGAAAGTTTGGAAATACTTAAAGGATTAAAAAGTGTCGGTTTTGATAATGTTATTATGACTCCTCATTATATTGAGGGTACAGAATATTGTAGTGATAATGATACTAAATTAATTGAATTAGAAATATTGAAAAGAGAAGTTTTAGAACACAATATAGATATTAATTTATATTTAGGTAATGAAATATTTGTTAATGATCATATTGTATCCGGTATTAAAAATGGTTTAATTTATACTTTGAATAACAGTAAGTATTTATTATTTGAACTACCATTTCATAGTCGTATTAATAATTTGACTGATATTATTTATGAAATAAGATATCAAGGCTATATTCCTATTTTAGCTCATCCTGAAAGATATAGTTATTTTCAAAAAAACTATAAATTGGTTGATGAGTTAAAAGAAGAGGGGCTTTTATTTCAATGTAATTTTGCTAGTATACTTGGTTTTTATGGCAAGGATGCAAGTAAGTTACTTAAGTATTTACTTAAAAAAGAATATGTTGATTATCTAGGAACAGATATACATCATGCGAATAAGATGTATACTGTAGATAATTTTGCTAAAATTGTTAAGAAATTTAATAAAATAGCTGGTAGTGAGTATTATCAAAAGATACTTAAAAACGGCGATGATTTAATTAATTTATAGTAAAGAAACGTAAAAATTGATTTATTATTATTGATTTGTAATATGTAATCATTTATAATTGTAATGGGCGATGGTGTATATGAAGAAAATTATATTATTTTTAAGTATTCTATTGTTACCTTTTAATGTTAAAGCTCTATCTGTTGATTCTAGTAGCTTAACTTTAGAAAAAGGTGCTTATGAGAAAGTAGCATTATATGCTAATAGTGATGAGGACATCACTTCAGCAGTTCTTACTGTTGTATATACTAGTTATGATGTTACAGCTAGTTTCACAAGTAATAGTGATTATTATGCTATTGATGGTAGTACTTATAAAGTAAATTTTGATGAACCACAAAGTGGAAAAATCTTATTGGGATATGTTGTTATCAATGTTAAGAGATATCCTGATGGGACTAGTGGAAGTATTACTGTTTATGGAGCAAAGGGATATACTGCTTCAGATGATGTTGTAAGTTTTGATGCTCAATCTTTATATGTAACCATTGGTGAAAAACAAGAAGTTAAAGAAGTTGACAAAAATTTATTGGACAAAATTGACTCTAAAATAGTTAATATTAATTTACAAAAAGATGTTTTTGAATATAACATTACTGTAGATGATATTAGTAAATTGGATTTAACTCCTGTAGCTAAGGATAAAGCTACGGAAGTTACTACTAAAAAAAGTGATAACAAAGTTGTTATTACAGCTAAAAATGGCGATGTAACACAAGAATATGTTATTAATATAAAAGTTAAAGCTAAACAAGAAGAAGTTATTACCGTTGATAAAACTGAGTTTAAAGCTGATAACGGATATAAAGGTAAATGGATATTAATATCTATGGTTTTTGCTTGTATGTTAGTATTTGGCTTATATTTGAATAAAAAAATGAATTGAGGCGAGAAATATGAATGAAAATACACAAGTTTTGAGTGGCGATATATTAGAAACTGTTGATTGTAAAAAATCATTTAAAGATTTTATGTATCGTGGTACAAAAAGAATGTTTGATATTATTTGTTCTATCATAGGTGTTGTGTTTTTAATTCCTATTACTATATTTGTTAAAATAGCATACATGATATCTGGTGATTTTCATTCAATCTTCTTCACACAAAAAAGATTGGGTAGAGCAGGTAAAGAATTCAATTTAATTAAATTTAGAACAATGATTCCTAATGCTGATGAAACATTGGAAAAATTGTTAGCTAAAAACAAAAAATTAGCTGAAGAATATCAAGAAAACAAGAAATTAGCTAATGATCCAAGAATTACTAAAGTAGGTAAATTACTTAGAGCTTTATCAATCGATGAATTGCCTCAACTTTTAAATATTTTATCTGGATCTATGACTTTAATTGGTAATCGTCCTTATTTACCAAGAGAAAAAGAAGATATGGGTGTATATTACAATTCTGTATTATTAACTAAACCAGGATTAACTGGTTATTGGCAAGTATCTGGACGTTCTGATGTATCTTTTAATAGAAGATTGCAATTAGAAAAGTATTACTCTGAACATAGAGGTTTTAAAATGGATATTAAAATATTCTTTAAAACATTTGCTGTAGTCTTATTTAAAAAAGGCGCTAAATAGTGACATATTGTCACTTTTTTAATATGAGGTGTATGCAATGAAGAAAATTATAAACTTATTAATAGTTATTTTGGCTTTGGTTTTTTCAGCTTATTTTGTTGAAATAATTAGTAAATTAGATGTTTTACCTGATAAATACTATAAGTTATTTATAATCATAATATCAATTATTAATATTATAAACTTTTTATTTTTGATATTTAAAAATACAATATTGAACATAATAGGTTATATATTGACTATTATTATTGTTTCTGTATGCTGTTTTGGTATTAAACATGTTACAAGAATCACTGAATTTTTGAATAATTCTTTTGATAATAATAAAGTTGAAGTAACTAGTTATAATGTTATAGTATTAAAAGCCAATGAATATAATACTTTGGAAGATATAGACCGTATGACTATTGGATATAGAGGTAGTACTAGCGATATAAAAAATGTTAAAGATAAATTATTTTCTGAACTCATTGAATATACTGTACCAACTACTTTATATGAAGATTTATTAAATAAAACAATTGATGCTATGATTATTAGTGATGGCTTTTTCCAACTATTGGAAGACCAATATAGTGATATTTCATCCGTAACTAAATCAATATATAGTTATGATATAGAAAATGAAGTTGATACTGATGCAACTGAAGTTAGTGTCTTAAGACCAGTTAATATATTAATATCAGGAAGTGATTCAAGAAGTGGCTATATATCAACAACGACTCGAAGTGATGTTAATATGATTGTCACTCTTGATCCAATTGATAATAAAATATTGTTAACAAGTATACCTAGAGATTATTATGTTCAACTACATGGGACAACAGGTCTTAAAGATAAATTGACTCATTCTGGTATATATGGTATCAATATGATTAAAGATACCTTAGAAGATTTATTTGGTATCGAAATTGATTATACAATTAAGGTTGGTTTTCAAACGGTTATTGATGTTGTGGATTTAATAGGTGGTATTGATATTGAATCAGATATTGAATTTTACTCATTATGTGGCGATGGCGGTGCTATAAGAACAAATGTTGTTAAGGGAATGAATCATTTCAATGGTGGTCAAGCTTTATCATACGCAAGAGAAAGATATGCTTATGCAACAGGTGATAATCATCGTATTCAAAATCAACAACAAGTATTAATGGCGGTAGTTGATAAAGTTATTACTGATAAATCAATACTAACGAAATATGATAAGTTATTGGAATCATTTAGTGACTTGTATAGGACTGATATACCAGCTGATTATATTAAGTTATTAGTCAAAGATCAAATAAATGATATGAAATCATGGAAGATTGAAAGACAAGCTGTAAGTGGATATGGTGCTTTTGCAGAAACTTATACATCATCAGGAGCAGAAAGATGGGTAATGGTTCCAGACATGGATAGCATAGAGGAAGCAACTGCAAAAATAAATTCATATTTTAGTGAAGATTAAATCTTCACTTTTTTATTGACAAAAGACTTATAAAAATGACACTTAAACCCTGATTTAATTTTATATTGAATTGGGGTTTTATAATTTAATGCATATGAAGGTTTTCCATTGTTGTAATAATAAATATATTATTTTATGAGTTCAGATACATTGTTAATTCATAATAAGAACATTTAATATAAAAAGCAGTTATATTAGAAATAATAACTTCAATTAGCCTTGAATTTTTATATGATATATAGTATACTTTTTATAGGACTAATCCTTTTATTTTAGATGGTAGGGAAGATGTTTATGAAGATTGCAATGCTA
>JAEEYW010000044.1 GCA_016288305.1 Caryophanales bacterium
ATTACATCTTTACAAGAATATATTCAACTTGTAGAAGAATGGATATTATTTTATAACACAAAAAGACTAAAGTCAAAAAAGTCAGGAAAATAATTCCTGACTTATTTTTTTACTAGTGTCTCCAAAATGGGGTTCACTACAAATTCTGCCGATTATTTTTTTATTGAAGATATATTTGTGTTTGAAAACAATGTTTAATATTGATAATACATAAATATTTTTGGTATAATTTATGTATACTAATATGGCTGATTTTATATGATTTGAGGTGTCGATATGCTAGAACAATTAAAAAATGGAGATTTAATAATTACAAATAATAAATCTAAAATATTAAAACAGTTATCAGGTAAACTTATTAATGTGAAAATAATGAGCTTAAAAGAGTTTGTCGATGCTTATTTTGGAACATATGATGAAAGAGCATTGTACTATTTGGTTAGTAAATATCACTATAAATATGATGTGGCTAAAACGTATTTAGATAATTTTTTGTTTGATGATAAATTAAAACAAGAGTTATTGGATAATGATTTAATTGTTAAAACGCCTCTATTTAAAGAAAGTATCAAAAGAATAGTTACGGATATCGATATTGACCCATATATTGAAAAAGAAATTTGTAATTATGAATATGTTAAAATTGATAGTAAAATTGGAAATGTTGAGCACGAAGTATACGAATTTAATAGTATTGAAGATGAAGTTAATTTTGTATGTGCCTCTATTATTGATATGCTTAAAAAATATCCAATCAATCGTATAAAACTTGTGAATATTACAGATGAATATACTGTTTGTTTAAGACATTTTTGTAAAATATATAATATCCCTGTTAATTTAAAAAATGGCTACAACATATATGGTAACAGTGGAGTTCAAGCATTCATTGCTTCTTTAAAAGCAGGAAACAGTATAGAAGATGCTCTTGAGCATTTATCTTTGGAGATACGCGATAAGGTTGTATCTATATGCAACAAATATAGTTTTCATGAATTAGATCAAACCATTATCTATTTAATTGAACAGGAATTAAAGATGGTATCATTTGATGATATAGAGTATGATAATGCTATCGATTGCGTTAGCTTAGATGAAATAGGCGATGATTATTATTTTATACTCGGTTTTAACCAAGATGTATTACCTTATGTATATCGTGATGAGGATTATTTAAATGATGTTTTAAAAGAGAAAAATGGTATATTTACATCATTACAAAAAAATGCTAATGAAAAAAGAAAACTAATTAGCATATTAACTAACAATAGTAACTTGACGTTATCGTATAAACTTAAAACTGATGTTGTGCTTGCGCCATCGCCATTAGTAGAACAACTAAAAATGAAAGTTATTAAGGATGTGGTTATACCATATAATTATTCTCACCTTTATAATAAAATATCGTTAGGTAAGAAAATCGATAATTTATTAAAACGAAATATACAAGATAATGATTTAAAACTATTGTATTCCAACTATGATATACCATATGCTACATATGATAATTGCTATCACAAAATTAGTAAAGCTAATTACCTACAATATATAAATAATAAAGTTTTATTATCATATTCTAGTTTAGATAACTTTTATAAATGTGGATTTAGATACTATTTAAGTAATGTTTTAAGAATTGATAAATATGAGGAAACTTTCATGACTTATATAGGTAACTTATTCCATTATATTTTGTCTAAAGCATTCGATGATAATTTTGATTTTGAAAAAGAATTTAACGATTATATTAGAAAAAAAGATTTTACGTATAAAGAAAAATTCTTTATTGATAAGTTAAAAAAAGATTTACTTTTTACTATCGATACCATTAACGAGCAAAACAAGTATTCAAATTTGAATAATGCTATGTATGAACAGGCTGTTTACGTAAACAAGGATAGAAATATTAAAGTGACATTTATGGGTGTTATAGATAAACTTAAATATAATGATAAAGTTTTGGCTATAATTGATTATAAAACTGGTCATCCTGATATTGAATTAAATAAAATGGTATATGGTTTATCAATGCAATTACCTATATATATTTATTTAGCTAAGAATTCTAAATTTAAAGATATAGAAGTTGCAGGTTTCTACTTACAAAAAATTCTTCACAACAAATTATCATATGAAAAAGATAAAGATTATACTGACAGATTGCGTAAAGAATATCGCTTAGAAGGATATAGTAATAGTAATACCGATGTTTTGAAAGAATTTGATTGTGGTTATAATGATAGCTTTATGATTAAAGGTATGAAGACCACTTCTAAAGGATTTGGGGCTCATGCTAAAGTATTGGATAGTAATCAAATGAATATGATATGTGATATTGTCGATAAAAAAATAGATGAAGCTATCGATGGTATTTTAGATTTAAATTTTGATATCAATCCTAAGAAAATTGATAATGAATTAGTAGGGTGCGAGTATTGCAAGTTTAAGGATATTTGCCATATGAAATATGACGATATTGTTAAATATAAAGCACAAGATTATAAAGAATTTTTAGGTGGTGATCAAAATGCCTGATTGGACAAAAGAACAATTACAAGCTATTGATGAAATGGGTAAAAATATCTTGGTTTCGGCAGGAGCAGGTAGTGGTAAGACGACTGTTTTAACAGAACGTGTTATTAGAAAATTAAAAAGCGGTATCGATATTAATAGATTATTAATATTAACTTTTACTAAAGCTGCAGCGAATGAGATGAAGGATCGTATAAAAAAAGCTATAACTAAGTTTGGGTTATATGAACAACTAGACAAGGTTGATACAGCATATATAACAACATTTGATGCTTATGCCTTAGCTATTGTTAAGAAATATCATTACTTATTAAACGTTAGTCGTAACGTTTCTATAGCTGATGATAGTATTATTACATTAGAAAGAAATAGAATTTTAGATGAAATATTTGAAGAAAATTATAAAAATCAAAATGATGATTTTGTTAAACTAATTGATGATTTTTGCTGTAAAGATGATGATGCTATCAAAGAAGATATTCTAGATATTAATAAAAAACTTGATTTAATATATGATAAACAGAGCTATTTGGAAAACTATATGGATAAATACTATAGTGATGAATATGTAAATGATAAAATAGCTGCTTATGAAAGCTTATTATTTGAAAAATTGGGTAATATTAGAGTTTATCTAAATTATTTGGAAGATGAATTAGATGTAGAGGATTATCAAAAATTTAGTGACGCATTAGAAGAATTGTTGCTATCAAGTAGTTATGAAACGATTAAATCTAATATAGTTAAATTGCCTACACTTCCTAAAAATAGTAGTGATCTTGCTAAGAAATATAAGGAAAAATTATCTAAGGAATTATCTAGTTTAGAAGATATGTGTGCATATGATAGTATTGATAGCATTATTGACACTATAAATAAGACTAGATCTTATGTTGCAGCTATCATAAATATGATAATGGAAATGGATAAACGTCTAAGTAAGTTTAAATATGAACATGATTTATATGAATTTATTGATATAGCTAAAATGGCTATTAAGGTTGTTGAAGATGAAAATGTTTGCAACGAAATAAAGAATAGTTTACATGAGATTATGATTGATGAATATCAGGATACTAATGACTTACAAGAATTATTTATATCTAAAATTGCACATGACAATGTTTATATGGTTGGTGATATAAAACAATCTATTTATTCATTTAGAAATGCTAATCCGGAATTATTTAAAGGAAAGTATCGTCAGTATAGTGCCTTAGATGGTGGTATTAAAATTGATTTAAACAAAAACTTTAGATCACGCTCTGAAGTGGTTGATAGCATCAATGATATTTTTGATAATGTTATGGATGATAGATTCGGTGGAGCTAATTATCGTGAAACACATCGTATGATATTTGGTAATAATAAATATAACGATGTTAGCAGCAGCGATTCATATGGCATGGATATTTATAATTATTCATATGATAAGGATTCAGGTTTTACTAAAGATGAGCATGAAGCATTTATTATCGCTGAGGATATAAAAAATAAAATATCATCATGTTATAAGGTTTTTGATAAAGAAACTTTGCGTGATGTTAAATATAGTGATATGGCTATTTTAATAGATCGAAAGACAAATTTTAATTTATATCAAAAAGTGTTTGATTACTATAATATCCCACTTTCAATATATGATGATGAAGTAATATCTGAAAGCATGGATTTTAGAATTATTAAGAATATTATTAGACTGTTTGTTAATAAAGAACTTAATGAAGAATTTAAACATGCTTTTATGAGTGTTGCCCGTAGTTATCTATTTAATATGTCAGATGATGATATATTTACGTATTTCGTGAATAATAGTTTCTATGAATCACCACTTATGGAAATTGTTAATAGTATAAACATTAATAATTTAAATTGTTACGCATTATTAGAAACAATAATTGATAAATTTAATTTTTATGAATGTTTATTAACAATATCAGATATAGAAAATCATATGTTAGTTTTGGACAATCTATTACATTTGGCTGATAATATGTCAAAATTAGGGTATACGATAAATGATTTTTATAATTATTTAGATAATATATCAACTAGTGATATGGACATTAAATTTGAAAAAGCTAAGAATCCTGATGCGGTTAAATTAATGACAATCCATAAATCAAAAGGATTAGAATTTAATATATGCTATTATCCGGGGCTATCTGCTAAGTTTAATGATGCTGACTTAAAAGATCGTTTTTGTTATAGTAATAACATAGGCATTATAAGTCCAATATTTGATAATGGTATTCGCTCAACTATTTATAAAGAATTATATCGCGATGAGTATAAAAAAGAATTAATATCCGAAAAGATTAGATTATTCTATGTTGCTTTAACGCGTGCTAAAGAAAAAATGATTTTGCTTACTTCATTAACGGATGAAGATGAAATATATGATGATGTTCCTTCATATAGAAAAAATACTTATAATACTTTTTTAGATATTGTTAATTCTCTACAAAATAAGTTGTATAGTCATGTTATTAATATCAATAGCGTTAATTGTACACATGATTACAATAAGAGTATCTCTAAAGATTATCGATGTTTGATTGAGAAGGTACCAACTAAACTTGATGTTAATCCCGTTGATATCACATTTAGTGTTGTCGAGAATAAACATTTCTCTAAATCGTCAACTAAACTTGATGACATTAAGTCGTATGAAGTTAAAAAATTAGGTTTGAGAATGCATAGTATTTTTGAAAATATTGATTTTAAAAATATTAATTATAATGAATTATCTAATTTTGAAAAAAATTGTGTTCAAAAATTCATTGATACAAAAATACTTGATGACAGTATAAATCTATATAGGGAGCATGAATTTACATATACTGATGACAATATTAATTATCATGGTATAATAGACTTGTTGATTGAGTATAAGGATGAGTTTAAGATAGTTGATTATAAGTTAAAAAATATAACTGACGACGCATATGTTAAACAACTTAATGGATATAAAAAATATATTGAAAAAGTTACTAGTAAACCTGTATCAATATACCTATATTCAATTTTAGAAGGAGAGTTAAAAGAACTATGAAAGATTTAGAAAAAATTAAGAATAGTAAAATTGTAAAAAAAGAGGTGGTATTTTTGAAAGAATTTAAAAAGTTTATTTCTCGTGGCAGTGTTGTAGACCTTGCTGTTGGTGTTGTTGTTGGTGGAGCTTTTAGTAAAATAGTTACATCATTAGTAAATGATATCATCATGCCATTAATAGGAATTATTATAGGCGGCATTGATTTCAGTAATTTAACGTTAACATTTAAAAATGCTACCATTTCATATGGATTATTTATTCAAAATATAATAGATTTTATAATCATAGCTTTCTGTATTTTCTTATTTGTTAGATTCTTTAATCGTTTAACAAGTTTAAAGAAAGAAGAAAAACCTGCAGTTACTAAAGTTAAAAGTGATGATGTTGTTCTTTTAGAAGAAATAAGAGATTTATTAAAAGATAATAAAAATGTAAAATCAACTAAAACAAAAGCAAAAAAATAATGGTTTTTGCTTTTTTTATAGTATAATTGTTGTGAGGTGAATTCCATGAAAACAGTTTTAATAACAGGTGGTACACGTGGTATTGGTTATGCTACAGCGTTAAAATTTGCTAAGGCGGGGTATAATTTAGTATTAAACTATGTTAATAATGATGACGTTGCACATAAGGTTAAACACAATATAGAAGATGTATATAATGCAAGAGTTTTACTTGTTAAAGCTGATATTGCTAATGAACAAGCGGTAAAATTAATGTATGACGAGTGCATCAAAACTTTTGGTGGTATTGATGTTATAGTTAATAATGCTGGTATAGCAATTGATTGTGTATTGGAAGATAAAACTGTGGATAACTTTAAACGTATTTTAGATGTTAATTTAATTGGACCATTTTTAATAAGCAAATACTTTGGTAAATATATGTATGAAAATAAATCAGGCTGTATTATAAATATTAGTTCTACTAATGCCATGGATACTAATTATCCTGAAAGTATGGATTATGATGCATCTAAGGCTGGGTTAATTAGTTTAACTAAAAATTTTGCCTTACAATATAGTCCATATGTTAGAGTTAATGCTGTAGCTTCTGGGTGGGTAGATACCGATATGAATAAAGATATGGATAGCGAGTATAAAACTAAAGAAATAAAGAAAATATTATTAAAGAGATTTGCAAAGCCAGAGGAAATAGCTAATGTTGTGTATTTTTTATCTACTAATGAAGCTAGTTATATAAATGGTTCTATTATACGTGTTGATGGAGGATGTAAGTAATGTTTATAGATGAGGTAGAAAGTAAATTAACTAAACAATTTTCTAATATTGATAATGTTTGTTATTTTAATAGTAAAAAAGTTTTAGATGCCTTTAGAAAAAATAGAGTATCCGATGTACATTTTAATAGTACCACAGGATATGGTTATAACGATTTAGGAAGAGAAGTTATTGAAAGTGTATATGCTGATATATTTAAAGCTGAAGACGCTTTAGTTAGAAATCAATTTATATCAGGCTCTCATGCTTTAACTGTTTGCTTATTCGCACTTTTAAGACCTAATGATACTTTACTTAGTATAACAGGTAAACCATATGATACTTTAGATGAAGTAATTGGTATTGTTGATAATGACAGTTCATTAAAATCCTTTGGCGTTAAATACATGCAAGTTGATTTAGTTGATAATGATTTTGATTATGATAAGATTAAAGAAGTTTTGACTAATAATAAAATCAAAGTTATTGAGATTCAAAGATCTAAGGGTTACTCAACAAGAAAAAGTATAACTATTGATAAAGTTGAAAAAGTAATAAAATTTATTAAAAAAATTGATTCGAAGGTAATAATTATGATAGATAATTGTTACTGTGAATTTGTTACTACGAAAGAACCTATTGAAGTTGGAGCAGATATAGCAGTTGGGTCATTAATTAAAAATTTGGGTGGCGGTATAGCTCCTAATGGTGCATATATTGTAGGACGTAAAGATTTAATTAAGTTATGTGGTGAGAGATTAACATTACCAGGTGAGGGTAAAGAAGTAGGCCCTTCTTTAGGTATTAATAAGTCTTTATTACAAGGTTTATATTTTGCCCCTTCTGTTGTAGCTAGTAGTTTAAAAACAGCTGTTTTAGCAAGTTGTGCTTTAGAAGAAAAAGGTTATTTAGTTGAACCTAAATATGATGAGGAAAGAGCTGATATTGTTCAAAATATAATATTTAATGATGAAAATAAGTTGATTAAGTTTTGTCAAAGTATTCAAGGATCATCTCCTATTGATTCACATGTTGTACCAGTACCTTGGGAAATGCCAGGATATCAAGATAAAGTCATTATGGCAGCCGGTGCTTTTACGCAAGGTTCTTCTATTGAACTTTCTTGTGATGGACCAATTAGAAGTCCTTATATAGCATATCTACAAGGTACACTTATGTATCCATATGGTAAGATAGCTATCGCTGAAGCTATCGAAAATATTGAAAAATAAAACAAGATATTAATCTTGTTTTTTTGTAAATATATGTAAAACATATAGTCCGATTTAATAAAATAATCTATTTGTATGCTATAATGAAAACGGATATAGTTTATTTGACAAGACTATGTGTTAGTGCTAGAATAGTAAGCAATTTAAAGGTTTTGTGTAGCACTATGGGGATGATATCATGGAAATAGTAAAAAAAACAATAACTGATAATATCGAAGATAGAAATGTAAATAGGTTGAATACACCCGCTTTTGAAAGCTTAGGAGGAGCTACTATTGATTATAGAACTTACTTTGAATTAGTTGAAACATATGCAAAGGCATATAAAGAAATGGGTGTACAAAATGGAGATATGGTTACTATATGTTCAGCTGGTACATTAGATACAGTTATTAACTTTGCGTCTTTAAATAAAATTGGAGCAGTTGTACAATTTGTTAATCCAAACTATTTCAAATATAATAGTAAAAAATATATTAATGACACAAATAGCAAGTTACTTATTTGTTTAGATAGATTTTATCCAGAAATAAAAGATGCAATTGCAGAAACAAATGTTGAAAGAGTATTATTATCATCAATATCTGAATATTCATCTGCGTTATTTAAAGTAATAGCTAGAAGGAAAAAGATTAGTAAATCCGATCGTATTGAAGGTGTTGAATATATTGAATTACCTGATTTTATTAAATTAGGTGAAAGATCAACGATTAAATTGGAAAGAATACCTTATGAAGAGGGTAAACCATCAGTTATAACTTATACTAGTGGAACTACTGGAAATCCTAAAGGTGTTGTTCATACAAATGATAGCATTAATAACATGATACAAATTTATGAAATAGCAAATGGATTTGGTGTTAAAGAAGGAGATAGAAACCTTGTATTAATACCACCAATGTACTTAACAAGTTTTGTACATTCAATATATGCACCAATGACTTTGGGAACAACAAATATATTACAACCAATTTATAATCCTGAATCTTTAGGAAAAGAATTAAAAAAATATGAACCAGTTACGGTAATCGCTTCTAAAGCTCATTATTTAAATTTAGCTAAAGCTAAATTACAAAAAGGTTCATTATGGCATACTAAATATGCTTATTGTGGTGGAGAAGCTATTTCAAAAGCAACATCAATAAGAATAAATGAAATATTAGAATATTATGGAATACCACCAATGGTTATTGGATATGGTCAAACAGAATTCGGTACAATGACTATGTTTAATAATGATATCCCGGCAAGAACAAATGAATCAGGTATTTTGATCCCAGGAGTAAACGCTAAGATTTTAGATTTAGTTACAGGACAAGAAGTGGAAAAAGGTCAAAGAGGAGAATTATATATTCAAACTCCAGCTATGATGAAAGGATACTTAAATAATCCTGAAGCAGATTCAAAATTCTTTGTTATAGATGATAATGGAGAAACCTGGGCCAAAACAGGGGATATTGCTGAGGTAAAATATCAACATGATGGGAAAGATGTTTATGAAGTATCGGGAAGAAGTACAGATTCATTTATAGATGAAAATGGTAATGTAGTTTATTTATTCGATATAGAAACACAGGTCGAAGAAATTAGTTATGTAGATCAAGCTGAAGTAGTAGCATTAACAGTTGATGGAAAGAAAGTACCAGTAGTACATGTAATTCTTAATGATAAGGCTAAAGCAATGGCTGGTGATGTATTAAAAGTTATCGATACAACTTTAAAAAAAGATGCTACTAATACAAATGCTATTCCTTATGCTTATAAGATTAGAGATTCATTCTCAACAAGTACAATAAGTGACAAAAGAGATTATGCAATCTTAAGATTTGAAACTGATGGATATTTAAGATTTAATGAACAAGGAAATCTTGAACCGATTTC
>JAEEYW010000045.1 GCA_016288305.1 Caryophanales bacterium
ACATCAACGCGAATCATATGAATAGATGGCGCTACAGCTTTTAATTTAATACCATATCTACTACCTTGTCTAATAATTTCAGGATTTTCTAATTTCATATCACTCAAAGTTGGGTTAGCAACACCATAACCAGTAGTTTTAACCATTTTCAAAGCTGTTTTTATTTGATCATATTCAACTTTTGCTTCATTAAATCCTTGTAATAATAACAAAAGTTGTGAACGTGATGTTATATCGACACCTATAATATCCTTTAATACTTGATTATATAAATCATCAGGGGCATCCAAGGTTACTGTTACTTCACCTATCGATGTATCAACATCAGACAAATATGCCTTACTAGTATATTCACAATCAGCAAAATGATTTATAATGTGATCTATATCACGTATTTTATTTACTTCGATAACACTTTCTTTTATTTTATCAATATATACTTTTTTTAACCAATACTCCGGATTTAGACTAGCTATCCAATCCGGCATATTAATTTTAACCTCAACAACAGGAAACTCATATAAAGCTTCTTTTAAAATACCATATATATCACGTTCTGTCATATTTTCAACGCTAATAGGCATCACAGGCACGCCATATTCGTCTTTTAAATCATCTGCTAACTTTTCCGTTTCCGGTAACATAGGGTGTGTTGTATTTAAAATAACAATGAAAGGCTTACCTATTTGTTTAAGTTCACTAACTACTCTTTGTTCTGCCTCTACATAGTTATTTCTACTAATTTCACCAATAGAACCATCTGTTGTCATAACTATACCTATAGTCGAATGATCCTTAATAACTTTTTCCGTACCTATTTCTGCGGCTTCAACAAATGGTATTTCTTCATCATACCATGGTGTTCTAACCTTTCTAGGCCCATTTTCATCTTCATAGCCTTTAGCATCACTTATGACATAACCGACACAATCTATCAATCTTACATTCGTTGTAAAATCATCTATTTTAATCTTAGCTGCATTAGATGGAACAAATTTTGGCTCAGTAGTCATAATAGTTTTGCCTTGCGCTGATTGAGGTATTTCATCTAAACATCGTTTTTTCTCATACTCGTCCTCAATATTCGGCACAACCAAAGTTTCAATAACTTTTTTTATAAAAGTAGATTTACCAGTTCTAACAGCGCCTACTACTCCTAAATAGATATCTCCATCTGTACGCTTTGTGATATTTTTAATAATATCTAATTTTTCCATTCATTCACTCTCCATATTTCATTTAAATATATGTCTATATTCTAATTTATATGAAAAAAAGACTATAAATTAGTCTTAATTTTTCTTGCTTCTAAATCTATTATATACCAATGCATTTTTAGCATTAATTATTATCATATTTTAGATTCCACAAACCAATTACCATATCTTTTCTTCCTTTTTTTGATTCTGTATTCATAACATTATACTTGATAATTTTATAGCCGATTCCATAATATTCTACCGTACCACCATCTTTGTAGGTAATTATAGGTATGCAGAAAAATGGTCCTTTATTATATTGCAGTAAAATATAATCAGTAGTAAAAAAGCATCCCCAAAGAATTAATAAAATCAAAATTTTCTTTTTAATATTTTTATTATATTTCATCATATTGTTCAACAACATATTTTGCAATATTATTACCTCCATTCTAAAAAATGCACAAAATAAAAACAATTATTCCATCTACGCCCCTCCATTGAACACACCGCAACTACAGGTAAATAATCAAGATATAATTATTTTCCCACTTTAAAAACTTCACTACAACTATCCATTACTTCTTCTATTGTTACTATTTTCTTAGCTAACGCATCTTCAAATGAATATTCTTTATTACCATACTTTACTACATTAATAATGTCAGAGTACAAATTATAAGTATAAGTATCATCCTCATATATGGAATAGTAGCCTGGTAATCTAACTTCATGTGACAAATAACAATCTATGGATAATTTTTGGCCTGGCTCTGATTCAACACTATTTCGTCCTGAATTTTCACACGCACAGCATACAGCAAGCAATATAATACTAGTCAAAAAAGTTTTTTTCATTAAACCGCCTCACTATAAACATTATATACATAGTAAATAAATATTGTCAATTTGATATAATCTTAGCTAACCATTATTATTCGCAAAATTCATCTAAATTGAAGCAAACTATTTTATTTGTATTTAACTTACTAGGAAGATTAATCTTCTCATATTTTATGTTATACTTTTAATTTATATAAAAAAAGACTTTAATTAGTCTTAAAACATTTTATCAATATTGTCTGGGACTTTATCGTTTTTAACCGCATTAACTATTTTATCTTCTTTTGACTTATCAATATTCTTACCAGTCATCTTGCTCAATTCATGAATAACATCTCTTAATGTCTTTTCATCTTTCATATTACCTTGTAACTTATTAGCTAATGATAAAATCGTATCCTTACCTACATTAGTCTTCTTCTCAATCTTGTTAAAAAAACCATCTGTAAACATAAATCACCTTCTAAAATAGTATATGATTATTTGTTAATTTAGTTATTGAATATTAAATAAAAACGTGCTAGAATATACAACCGAGGTGGGAAATATGGATAAAGATATCAAAATATATACCAAAGGATCACTAGATACTAAAGCCCCATTCGATAGTAACAAAAACTATGAGTTTAATAGATATCTTGATTATGATACTAATATATATGCACGAATCAAAGAAGAAACGGGATATAATCGCAAATTAACAAAAGCTCATAGATATTGTATTGAACTAAATATATCCTCAAGAGAAATATATATAAGATATTCTATATATTTCCCAGTTTTAAAATGTATATCTTATGATGAAGTAGAGTCATATAAAAGACTTAAAAGTAAACAATATCGAGCTTATGTTGCTAAAAACTATAAATTAACCACTAAAGCATATATTAGAGAAATAAAAAATTAGAGTAAACTCTAATTAAATTTATATATTTTTCTTACTATTTTATAGCCAGGAATAACTATAAATCTTGGCATACGCAATAATGCTGCTGGTGAGAAATATTTAATATGTCTGTATAATTTAATATTGTAGCTTTTCAAATATTGGAAAAGCTCTTTTTTTATATTTTTTTTATTTCCCAAAGTAGCTAATAACAAGCAAATAGTATACATCATACTCAAATAATGTACTAGATACTTAGATAATTTTTTATCAAAACGATAAGGATCAAAACTTTCTGTCATCGTCTTAGTAACAAAGATTTGTTGATCTATTCTTTTAACCATAACAGCTTCATTAACAGATTGATCAACTCTACCAATAAAATACCTATAAAAATCAGTATCTATATAATACATTGTTTTAACAAAAGGTAATGGGAAATAAACAAATATATTATCAACATAAAAAGTATGTTTAGGTAATTCAACCTTGCATTCCTTTAAAACAGAAGTTTTATAAATAACGGAATGCATTAAAATATTTTGATCAACTTTAAATTTCCCAACTTCATCCCAAGTAAATATTCTATTTTTGGGAAATACACTTCTGTAATTAATGACCTTTTGTTCATTCTCTTTTTCATATACGTAATTTACAATGAACATATCTGGTTTTTCATTCAATGTTTTAATTTTTTCAATCACATCATGCAAAGAACTTTCATTAACCCAGTCATCAGAATCAACAACTTTATAATATAATCCTGTCGCATTTCTGATACCTTGGTTAACACCTTCACCATGTCCTTGATTTTCTTGATCAACTACTTTAACAATATCAGGATACTTATTTTCATACTCCTTAGCTATTTTTAATGTATCATCTTTAGAACCATCATTTATTATAACTATTTCAATATCATCTTTAGCTGTTAAAATAGTATCGATACAATGTCTCATATATTCCTGTGAATTATAACAAGGAATTGCAAATGTTATTAACTTCATTTATACCACCTATATAATCTTATCATAGAAAAAAGACTTTTTAAAGTCTATTTCCTAATTAATTTATACTTATTTTTATTTTTATACTTACGTAATTGTTTCAATTGTTTTAAATATTCTAACATAACTTTTTTACTCATCTTAGATACACCTGAATTTCTAGTATCAAATTTATGAGGTATTTCAACTATTTTAGTATATTTACTTTTCATTAAAACCTCTAACATTATTTTCCAACCTATTGGATTTAAAATATTTATATCATATAAGTTTTCTTTTTTAAACATAAAGTATCCACTAGATAAATCTGAGATTTTTCTTAAACTAGGTAAATATATTTTACCAATTAATCTTGCTACATAAGATACAAGCTTACGATATATATTCAAACCGCCATCAGATCCACCTTTAATGAATCTAGAAGGTATTACAAAGTCAGCGCCATTTATAATTTCTTCATACATTGTTTTTAATAAATATGGCGGATGTTGTAGATCAGAATCCATAACAGCTATAATATCACCTTTAGCAAGTTCAAAACCTCTAATAACTTGTCTTGATAATCCTTTATACTTTAAATCATGTTCTAACCTTACATTTTTGTTAGCAGCCATGATTTTTTCAATATTTTTAACAGTATCATCATTGCTTACATCAACAAAAATAATTTCATGATCGATACCTTTTAAAGCTTCTTCTATTTTAGTAACTAAAGGTTCCACATTATCCTGTTCATTATATGCAGGACAAACTACTGATAATTTCATTTATATCTCTCCTAATCTAGTTATTTCTATCTGAACACATTCTTCTGGTAATGGACCATCGATTTTTATTTGCACAAATCGATCATGATTGACATATGCTACAGCAATATTATCAACATATTGAACATCATATCCAGAAACTTTAACAGTATTCGAACTATCTATACCTCTTACGACTATTATGTACTCATAATTATCATTCAGTCTGACTTCGCTGAAACTGTAACTTTCAAATACAACATAATCCGGTTTTACTTTATTTAAATATGTTATATCTCTCGTAGTAGCTATATATGCATCACCTAACTCATAATAATACAAATCCATATCATCATACAAGAAGTAATCCTTTTTATCGATGATAAATAAGTTTTCATCGTTAAGATTAAAAATAAAAATCTCCATATTATTATCAGCCTGACGACGTAATAAGTCTTGAGCTATATAGAAACGATTAACATTTTTATGATATTTCATAGCTAATAAATCTAATTGATACATATCTTTTACTGAATCAGATGAAAAAACTACTGTTTTAAAATCCTCTTGAAATAGCTGCTCCCATGTTTCACCCATAGCAACTCTATTCATACGCACAACAGAATGATAGTGCTTATACGTTTCAAGCTCAGGTTTCATATCTCCATACTGTATTATTAATAACAATATAATAGGTATAATCAACCAAAACTTTTTAAACACCCTACTTATTGCATATAAGGAAACAAATACAATTACATAGTATACTACCCATATGAATCTACCGTTAGATCTAAAAACTCCTATAAAATATTGTATTTTATCAGGAACATGATATTTAAACAACAATGTATTACCATAGTATACACTATTGGCGGTAGCTATAATTAGTGAAATTAAAGCAACTACAATAATAGATATAATTAGTGCTACATTTAATTTCTTTTTTTTAATAATATCAACAATAAATAATACTACTATTAAAATAGCCCCCACAATAGCAGCATAGAACAATCCCTTACCTAAATAAGCAAATCCTTCTTCTTGTAAAAGGTTAGAAGCAGTTTCTAATTTAGGCATAGTATAGTTAAACCTCATGGGATTTATAAAACTGTTAAAATTAAAATTGAAGGTTCCTATAGAATTTGAACCAAAAGGTGTCACAGGTAAAGAAAAACCACCTAAAAGATAAACAGTTATAAAGCTAGAAGCTAAATAAGATACAAAAGCTAACAAAACTTTTTTAAAGTTTCTGGTATCTATTAATTCATATAACATATATCCAACTAGGATTATACCAATCATAACAATAAAATATATATGTGTTGAAGAACATAAAACTCCTAGTATTCCCCAGAATAATATTGTTTTTTTTAGATTTAACTTATCCTTATATAAAGCAAGTATCATTGCCATAAAAATTAAGTAATGACTTGATAACGATGTATGATAATACATACGATGTAAAACAATAGGATTAACTATAAAGAACAAACTTGTTAAAACTACAATCAAATCATTTTTAATAAATTTTTTCAAAACAATACTTGAAGTCATACCAATCATTATAAAACAGAAAATACCATATATTCCCATATATTGAAAGTATAAAGGTAAAAAGCGAGCAAATAGCTTGAATATAACAGCAAATAATGGTATAGAATCTGTGAATATTACTGATACAGTATCAGGATAAGCAGCATTTGTAATTAATCCAATAGGAAAAGTCCATGGACTATAACGATAAAACTCCCATCCTACATAATGCTGGGATAAATCACCGCCATGAACTAACCAACCTATATTATTTGGATTTAAGACCTCTGTTCCATATAACCATATGAAACATAAAGCACCTAATAATCCAGAAGCGATAATATATTTATATCTATATAAAAATTTCAAAAGCTTCATAACACACCTATTTTCTTAAATCACAAACCTCATTAATATGTTTTTTATTAGTAATAATAATAGCATCATCAGAATCAACAACAAAAATATCATTAACATCTAATAAAACAATCTTCTTACCATTAGCATAAACTATATTATTACATGAATCAATAAAATCAATATCACCCTTAAAAATATTATTATTTTCATTTTTTTCAATATATCTTTCTAAAGATGCCCATGTACCTATATCATCCCATCCAATATCAGAAGGAATAACATATATATTAGTATAATGCTCCATTATAGCTTTATCAAATGAAATGCTATCACATAAACTATAATTTCCCGCATTACCATCCTGTAATAAATTATACATATCTTTCAAATTATTTTTATAAACTTCTATCATGTTTTTTATATTGAAAACAAATATTCCAGCATTCCATAAATACTTATTTGTTTTAATATATGACATAGCTGTTTCTAAATCAGGCTTTTCAACAAATTGTTTAGCTTTACTCAAATCCTCATCATTAGTAATTTCAATGTATCCAAAACCTGTTTCAGGTCTTGTTGGCTTAATACCAAGAGTAACAATAGCTTTAATATCATTATTAACATAATTAATAGCCTTATCAATATTATTAATAAATTCTTCTTCTTTTAATACTAAATGGTCAGAAGGCAGTATAATAACATTACTGTTTTCATAAATACTGTTTATATAATTTATAGCCCATAGAACACAAGGAGCTGTGTTTCTAACATCAGGTTGAATAATAATGTTTCTATCATTTAAACCCGTTTGCTTAATAACTAAATCCTTGTGTTCATCAGAAACAACTATAAATATTCTATCGCTATCAACATATTTTTTTATTCTATCAACAGTCAATTGTAACATTGATTTATCGCTAATTAGATTCAAAAACTGTTTAGGCATCTTGCTAGTAGATTTAGGCCAAAATCTAGTACCCATACCACCAGCTAATATTAACGCACATGTCATTTAATCAACTTCTTCTTTTTACCCACAGCATATCCAGCGCACATTAATAAGGCAACAGCTGAAATACTAATACCTATACTCAATCCTGCAGGTCTATAAACTAATTCAATATGATGTGTACCTACAGATAAATCCATACCAATAAACACACCATATGCATCAAATAATTCTACTTTTTCGCCATCAACATAAGCTGTAAAGCCATCTTCATAAGGTATTGTTAAAACCAATTGTCCATTAACTCTTGATGTAATATCAACATTAATAATATTTTTATTAATATTAATGTTGCTTATTTCTTTATTTCTAATAGTATTAATGGCAGTTAAATATTTTGATAAATCAATATAATAAGCATCATATACAGCACTAGAGCCATCATAATTTATACCTTCAATTTTAATATCCTTACCCTCATATTTGTTCTCAACAGCAATAATTTCTCCAGCTGGTATTCCCACTATTTCTTCATCATTAATTCTAAGTGATTGTACATCAGAGTAAACAGAAATGTATATATACTTAGAATCAAGAATGCCTTTATTATCATCTGATAAACGAATTAATATATCATCTTCCATATCAGCAATTTGTTTAAGTAATCCGCTTTGGAATTCAAATAAATTTGTAGCTTCAATAGGGCCATAATTATCGATCATGAATCCCATTTTTAATGCATATTCATTTTCATATATATATATATTTGTAGTAACAGAATCATTACCACCTACTCTTTTTTTGGTAGTTTCAAACTCTTTAATTAATTTGTAATTATTTAATGGTTTATCACTATAAAAATACTTAACTCCTAATAATGAATATATTAAAGGTGTATTCTCAATATTATCATCATACATATTGACACCGCCTCTAAAACCTACAGCGCCATAAAAACTAGTAATACGACTATTAATAGTAGTTGAGAATAATCTTAAACCACTAAATGAACAAGCTACATTTTCATTAGTACCATAATATTCATATCCTGCAACACGATATCCATCACTATTAGGTATATTATTACATATATCACTAATCAATGTTTGTCGTGTTGTAAAGTGATCCCTATTTACAAAGAATGTTCTAAAACCATTATAAGTTAATTCCACTAAAACTATAATTAATAGTATTAAAGATTTTTTCTTTAGATTTAAACATAATAATATACTATAAGTAATCAATAAAGCTATAGATAAATATCCATTTAAATCTCCTGAATACTTAAATGCGGCAGATAATGCTATTAAACATAAAACTGCTAAAGAATACTTCATAGGTTTAGTAATACCTATAGTAGCTGTACATATTTGCTTATAAGCTACAAGTATTACAAATAAACAAAATAAATATGAAAATCTAAAGTTATAACCGATTGGGAAAGAAAAACCATGCCATAAATAACTTAATTGATAATGTAATATACTAAATATAAATAGTATTATAATAGCAAAAGTTATTACTTTTTCTTTCTCTTTTATTTTTTTATTATATACAAATAAAACTAATAAAGGTAAAACTATTAATCCACAGTATAAACATGGATGGTAATAGCTTAAGAAATCACTCATATGATATGAGCCTATAAACATACGGTAGATAAAGAAAGGTAGATTAGTTTCATTAGCTGGTATTGTTGTTCTATCAGATTTTAAAATACTAATAAGTGCTGGAACATATATAACCGCCATTGTTAACCCAGCTAATAAAGAAGAAATCAAGAACCTAATAGATGTTTCAATAATAACTTTTTTATCTTTTTTACCATACTTAATAACTAATGAATATACAAAATATATAACACTAAATACGCATATCATATATCCCATATAAAAATTAGTGAATATTGATAACATCAAAGATACCATATATAGTAATACTTTTTTATCATTAATTAACTTATCGATTCCTAACACTACTAATGGCGCTAAATAAATAGCATCTAACCATAATGTACAGAAATAATTATTAATAACAAAAGCCATCAATGTATAACATAAACTAAATAATAAAGCATAATTTTGTTTATTCTTATACTTACTATTTAATAATGTATACATACTTAATCCTGATAAACCTATTTTAATAAGCAATATCAATCTGATAGCATCCATTATTTGACCATCTTTAAATAATACTATAATTAAATTTAATGGGCTCAACATATAATAAGCCATAGACGGATATAAACCTCCACCTAAGCCATTATTTATTGAATAAAGTACACTTTCTTGTCCTAATATGACACGTTTAAAAAATAACATCATATCAATATGCTGTGCTTGCATATCACCTATTGATAGCATTTCTGAATTTATGCCACCTATAGCTATAAAAAATAGAATCATTACCATTACAGGTATCATAAAGGATAATATAGGATAAATTTTCTTTTTCATTTCACATCTCCATTTTATAATACCGAAAAGTAGACATAAGTCTACTTCTCAATATTAAAATATATTTGATAAGGATTATTATAATATCCTGTAAAATCAAAGATTAATAATTTTGAATGTTCTTCTTTATTAACCTTTAAATTCATAGATTTATTTATTGTTGTATTATTTAGTAGTGAAACATCAATTTTCATATCTGTTAAAGGTTCTTCACTTTCAATAGTGAATTCAACCCTTTGTTGTTGCTCATCAGCTATAATTACAACATTTTTAATTGTTACACCAGCTATTGTTAAGCTACCTGTACCTCTATTATTTGAAATAGAGATTACTTGCTTAGGCTCTTCAACATTTTGTGGAGTATCTTGTGGAGTATTGCCACATCCTGTTAATAAAACCATACATAAAGTTATTAAACATAGTTTTTTCATATTATTCTCCTATCTTTTTTTAACGGTGATAACCGCTCTATAACCCATAGATGTATTGTTATCACTTACAACATATCTATTCCATGATGCATCAGATCCAGATGCTGTATACACTGTTTCTTGTACGTTACATGATTCACATGATGAACATGTTGCTGACTCTGTACCACATGTAGCTGTATATGTTGATGGAACGTCGTATGTTCTATAATTATAACCCCAATATGTTTTCCAACCATCACAATATGTGGTTGTTGGGTACCAATGTCGTGATGATTTATATGTTGAAGATGTACAAACTGTATATGTTCTTATTGGTCCTTCGATTACATCATCACAATATCCATTACACACGTCATGGTGTCCTGTAACAACATCATAAACATTTGTTGTATACCTAGTTATCCATGGACTATCATACCAAGTACTAGTATAAAAGGTAGAAGACAATGCAACTTCACGATTACCAGTAGTTGAATAATATGTTGACCAAGTTGAAACTGCTCTACATTTAGTTCTCCACATACCACCTGTCCTTGATGAAGTACATGAATCACTAGCATATTTTCTTGTAGAATATGTATAAGTTGTATAACGTGTCCATGTTGAAGTACGCGTATACCATACTGTCCAATAATCCGAATATGTAGTTCTGAAAGAATTTGTTATAGTCTCTGTGCTCTTGCCATAATCATCTACTTGTCTCCACCTACAACAAGTTTGATCAGTTCTTATAGGTCCATACTCCGTACGAGTATCATAGTAATATGTGGTATCATAAAAAACCCAATACCAATCTGAACCAGTATACCAATATGTACAAGAATAATCACTAGCATATGTATTTGTACATTCTGTAGTTTTATATGTTGTTGGTTTAGTACATGCGTATGTATTTGTACAACTTGATCCTGTACAATTACATGCCTTAACTACTTCACGTGTTGATGTACCATAATTAGCTTTACATGAACCGCTTGCTGCAGTTGTATAAGATGTACTCTTAGCAGCACTTGTCGCAGAAGGCGCTGCAGAAGCATTAACTGTTGATGAACTCAATGTATTCTTATTATAAGAACCTGATATACCAGTTAAACTTGTACTTTCGCCTGAATAACATGTTCCCGTACTATTAGCTGATGTTGTATATCTTGTATATGTGTTTGTACCACTTGGTAAACCATAGTAAATATTGCTTCCATTTGCTGTCATTGTCCAGAAGTTTGTTTCACTACCATTTGGTAATGATGCTGATAATTCTGTATTCTTCAATAATCTTACATAACTATTTGAATAACTATCTGTGATAATACCACCTTTAGTTATTTCATTTTTAATACCACTATTGTTATTTACCCATGTAGTATTTAAATAATTATATGCTGTTGAACCAGCAAATGTTGTATTAGATCCGAAGGCTCCAGTTGAAACATTGTTCTTAGTGACTAATGTAACAGTTCCACCATTATCAGCTACTACCAAGAATTCAATTCCTTGATATGTAACAGTTTCACCAACTGTATATGTTTTATTTGGTAAACCTTCATAAGCTTGTTCCCAAATTGCATTCAATGTTGTGTTACTACTAAAGCTATATGCTGTTCCAGCATTATGTGTAACGGTTTCTGTTCCTGTACCATATCCTAAGAAATTATAATTTGTTCTTGTAAATCCATTTGCTCTTAATGTAATTGAGCAACTTGTTGCTTGCGGTGTTCCACTATATGTTGCTGCTATTGCACAAGTACTTGAACTCATTGTACCTGTTCCACCATTTGCAGCATAACTTACTGTTATTGTTTTAGCAGCCTTAGTTGTAATAGCATAATATGTTGCATTACTACTTACATCTTTTGCTGTATTATGAGCCCATGATGATGTTGTTGCTGTTGCTGATGTCCCATATCCAACTACGGTTGGTGTATTACTTGATGCCGTAATTGTTGGTGATGTAATTGAACAACTTGCTGCTTGTGCAGTTCCATTCCATGTCTCACCTATTGAACAGCTTTGTGTAATACTTGCATCAGTTGACGCACTTCCACCTTTTGGTGTTTGACTTGCTGCTCCATTCTTATAGAATGTTACTGTATATGTTACGGCTGCTTTCTTTGTAAGTGCATAGTATGTTGCATTACTGCTTATACTCTTTGCTGTATTATGAGCCCATGCTGATGTTGTCGCTGTTGCTGATGTGCCATATCCAATTATTGTTGGTGTATTACTTGATGCTGTGATTGTTGGTGATGTTATAGTACATGTTGTTGCTTGTGCTGTTCCATTCCATGTTGCAGCTATTGTGCAACTTTGCGTAATGCTTGCAGCTGTTGATGCACTTCCACCTTTTGGTGTTTGACTTGTAGCACCATTCTTATTGAAAGTGATTGTATATGTTACAGCGTCTTTTTTAGTTATTGCATAGTATGTTGCATTGCCACTTATACTCTTTGCTGTATTATGATTCCATGCTGATGTTGTTGCCGTTGGTGATGTTCCATATCCAACTACGGTTGGTGTATTACTTGATGCTGTGATTGTTGGTGAAGTAATTGTACAACTTGTTGCTTGAGCTACTCCATTCCATGTCGCTGCTATTGTACAACTTTGCGTAATGCTTGTTGCTGTTGATGCACTTCCACCTTTTGGTGTTTGGCTTGTAGCTCCATTTTTATTAAATGTTACTGTATATGTTACAGCATCTTTCTTAGTTGAAGCATCATATTCACCATTATCGCTTACTTGTAATTCTGTTTGTGGCGTCCATGTTGCAGGACCTGATCCAGATTTTTTAGTCCATCCGACTACTGTTGGTGTATTACTTGATGCTGTTATCTTTGGTGATGTAATCTTACATCCTGAATTATCATTCCACATATCACAAGATAATTTAATATCTGTTGTTGAATTAGTTCCTATGCTTGCTGCTCCATTTGGATGGAATGTTATAGTTACTGTTTTCTTCCATATAGCACATAAATCAATACTACTATTTGCTGTATATGAAGCACCACTTGCATATGATACTGTTGTTGTTGTGCAACTAGTACCCTTTGTACCCCATCCCATAAATGTATATCCTGTTCTTGTTGGTACAGTTGAAGTTATATTAGTACTTAAATCTTGTATCTTAGTAGTATCTGCTATAGTACCAGAGCCACCATTCAAATCATAGTGAATTGTATAACTATTTACTGTTATAGAATTACTTGTTGCCGTCTTACCTGCATTAGATGTAACGACAACTTTATATGTTCCAGCTTCAGTTGTTGTATATGTTGAACTTGTAGCACCAGATATAGGTGTAGTACCTTTGTACCATTGATATTTATATCCTGATGTTACTGAAGTTGGATTTACCGTAGCTGTAAACACATTTTTATTACTTGATACAGTCTTAGCTATTGAAACACTTGTTATTGATGTTTTATCTACTTTTACTGAGCCACAACTTCCTGTTGCTACATTTCCTGCTTTATCTGTTGTTGTTACAGTTATAGATGTTCCTGTTGTATTGCTTGTTATACTTGTTGGACTTACTGTTGTTGAAGCATGTCCAGACAATGTATCAGTTCCATTTACTGGAGTTATTGTTACATCGGTAGTATACCAATCATTAGTTCCTTTTGTTCCTGTTATTGTACAACTTCCAACATTTGGTTTTGTTTTATCTAGTTTATATGCATCACTACATATTACAGAACTTGTTTGATTATAGTTATCAGTTGCTTGAACGCATATTCTATTGTTATTACTTTCTGTTGATATTAATCTTGTTGCTGTTGTTGCATTTGTAATA
>JAEEYW010000046.1 GCA_016288305.1 Caryophanales bacterium
CTTCAGGGAATTTTTCTTCCATTTCTGTAATATGCATTGGTGTACGAACACCAGCAACAACATCTTCACCTTGAGCATTAGTTAAGAATTCTCCAAATAATCCTTTTTCACCAGTAGCTGGATCACGAGTGAAAGCAACACCAGTTCCACAATCATCACCCATGTTACCAAATGCCATTGATTGAACGTTAACAGCAGTACCCCAAGAATAAGGAATATCATTATCTCTTCTGTATACGTTAGCACGTGGATTATCCCAAGAGCTAAATACAGCTTTAATAGCGCCATATAATTGTTCTTTTGGATCAGTTGGGAATTCACTTCCAATTTTAGCTTTATATTCTTCTTTGAATTGTCTAGCTAATTCTTGTAAGTCAGAAGCAGTTAACTCAATATCTTGTGTAACGCCTCTTTCTTCTTTCATTTTATCAATTAGTTGTTCAAAGTATTTTTTACCAACTTCCATAACAACATCAGAATACATCTGAATAAATCTACGATAGCAATCCCATGCCCATCTAGCGTTACCAGATTTAGTAGCTAAAACATTAACTACTTCTTCATTTAAACCTAAGTTTAAAATAGTATCCATCATACCAGGCATTGATGCCCTTGCACCACTTCTTACAGATACTAGCAATGGATTTTCTAAATCTCCAAACTTCTTACCTGTAATACTTTCCAACTTAACAATGTATTCATCAATTTGTTGTTGAATCTCATTATTAATTTCTTTACCATCTTCATAGTACTTTGTACAAGCCTCTGTAGTGATAGTAAAACCTTGAGGTACAGGTAGACCAATATTAGTCATTTCAGCTAAATTAGCACCTTTACCACCAAGTAAATTTCTCATATCTGCATTACCTTCAGTAAACAAATATACATATTTTGTCATATTCATCCTCCTCATTATAAGATAATTATATCATGTATAAAATAAAAAAAGAATAATTTTTTTATTCTTTTTTACATTTTTAACGGCTTCCGCCACCTCCGCCACCGAAGGAACCTCCGCCTCCGCCTCCTGATGAGAATCCTCCACCACCAGAAGAATAGCTTTGAGCTGCAGCTCTAGCTGAAGATGCAGCAGATACAGAATTATAAGAAATATTATTAAGAACAATCAATATATCATAATCCATATTATATTGATCCATTTCTTTAATAACCTCAGGATATAAATTTTTAAACTGTTGCATAACTTTTTTGGCGTTACCAAATAAATATGCATACATCAAATATTCATCCCATAAATTAACTTCTATAGCTTCTCTTTCTTTAATATTAGAAAATTCATCTAAAAATAATTTTAAACCATATAGTTTTGTTGTTTCATCATATAATGCATCAGACATAACATTTTTATATTTACATTGTTTTTTATCTTGCCTTGTAAAAACATAGTTTTTACTCTTTAAATCTTCAATTTTACTATCTTTAATCTTTTCAAATAATTTAAAGAATTTAGTATAATTCTTTTTAGCGTAGTTTTCTAATTCTTTACTTTCTAAAATACCATCTTTACTAGCTGTATATATAACATCATATAATTCTTGCTCTTGTAAGTTTTCTATTTTATCCTTACCATTCATGATAAGTGAAACACTTTCCTTAGTACCTAAAAGAGAAGTCTTTTCTTCTTTTTTAACCGTTAGGATACCATTTTTAATCCATTTAAGCAATATAGCACCTAATATATTAGTATCTTTTACAGAAGCAGCTGAGAATAAATCAACATTCATACTAACTAAAGCATTAGCGTAATAAATATCTTTATTACATGGAATATCACGATAATATGGCGTATTCTTTTTATCAATTACTTTATTATCAATATATCCGTATTTATTTCTTTCATGTGCCTTAGCTGTTACAATTGTAGTTACAAAAAAGAACGCAATATAAAGAAAAATCTCGATAAATACAGCAAAATCAAATTCATCATCATAGTTGTATGAGAAACTACCTTGAGATGAACTATTTAAGACATCTTCAAAAGTTTCAAAATTAGAATAACTATTAGCAGTTGCAAAAGTATTTAAAGGAAATTGTGCTAGTAAAACAACATATTTATCAGTCATTTTTTCTTTTTCATAATTAGACATCAAAATTCTACCATTAGATACATATGCATAGCCTTTATATCCATATCCCCAGACAGGTAATGTATCAGGAAATTTATAATAAGAATTTATTTCAAGTGTAAAGTTTCTAAAATCAACATCAGATAATCTATCAATGAAATTAAAATATATAACTTGTGCATCATTAGTGTTGAAAACAAAATTAGAAATATTATATTCTAAAGTAAATACATGATTAAGATAATCATATTTTCCAAAACACAATTCATAACCTGTAGATGTTCTTACAACACCATAGTAACCTTTCTTTTCTCTTAAAGTTTCATTGATATCCCATTCTTTATAAGTAAGTTCATTACCATCCATTGAAACTTTAAAATCCGTTAAAACCATATCTTCTGGTAAATTAACAACCTTATACCACTCAGTACCATCACTGCCATCAACATTCCAAGTTTCACGAATATTAGCAGTACCATTTTCATCGATATAGACAACAATATCAATATTTTTAATTTTATTACTAGCAAAACATATATTCAACCCTACTAAAAAAGTAAACGCTAAAAATAAAAGTTTCTTCACTATTCGTCACACTCCATATCTACATTATCAAGCACCTTATCTACATAACAACTGCTACATAATGGATCATATTCATCATCACAACCAATTAATACTTGTGGTCCCTCATAAACATACTTACCATTTATCTTACGTGCGTTAAAAGATGCATTATTTGGACATCCTGGCGTAGCACATAAAGCACGCATTTTTTCAATTTGATCAGCATATGAGAATAAAGATGCACTACCTTCAAATAAATTACCTTGAAAATCATTTTTAAGGCCATAACATATAACAGGTATATCATATTTCTTTGTATACATAAACAATTCAAATACTTGTTTTTTACTTAAAAATTGAGCTTCATCAACAATTAGACAATTAATATTTTTTAAAACATCAATATATTTATTAATACTCTCGTTCTTACCTATCAATATATCAACTTTCTTCTCCATACCAATACGACTTACGACCTTATCATTACCTTTAGTATCAACAGAAGGTTTCATAATAATAGCTTTCAATCCTTTAGAATTATATTTATAAGCTGTTTGAATTAAATCGATAGTCTTACCAGAAGACATTGTACCATAATAAAACGTTAATTTTGCCATATATTACCCCTTCTTAGCTCTTGGATGAGCCTTATAATAAACCTCTTTCAAACGTTCATTAGAAACATGCGTATATATTCCTGTTGTAGCTATATTTTCATGTCCTAATAATTCTTGAACTATTTTTAAATCAGCGCCCTCATTTAATAGATGTGTTGCAAAAGTATGTCTAAAAGTATGTGGCGAAACCTTTAGTTTCAAACAACTTTGCCTAATAACATCATCAATAATCATACGGATAGCTCTATCAGTTATCTTATTACCAAATTTATTAACCAACAAATATTCACTATTCTTAGTAAGTAAACACCTACTATGATATAGATAATCATTCAACAATTCAGAACATACCTTACCATATAAAACAAAACGCTCTTTACTACCTTTACCAAATATTAATATACGATTATTATTAAAATCAATATCACTAATTTTAATATTCACAAGTTCACTAACACGTACACCAGAAGAATATAATAATTCTAATATTAAGGCGTTACGTAAACCTAATGGTGTATTTCTATCAGGTATACTTAAAATAGTTTCTAAATCATTATAATTAATATAATTTGGTAGTTTCTTTTCAACTTTAGGTGTACTTATTAATAGCATTGGATTCTTAGCAATAAATTCGTTTTTCAATAAAAATTTAAAAAAACTCTTTAAACTACTAATATGTCTACTAACAGATTTGGATGTATAATTTTTATCATATAAAAAACTTAAATATGATCTTATAAACTGGTAATCAATACTTTCAATACTTTTATTTTTACAAAAAGATTTAAATTGCTCTAAATCTTTTTGATAGCTTATAATAGTATTAGATGAATAATTTTTACCATATAAATAATTATAAAATTTATTTAAATATTCTTTCATTGTTTTCTACGGTCAACAGCCTCATTATGATCATTTATATCATATGGATCAATTTCATCAGGGTCTAAATTAAAATCGTTTTCAAATTTATCTTTATCCTCATCAGCATATAATTCTTGCATGTCTTCATCCGTTAGACCTAGTCTTTTATATTCAGGCACATAATCTTCCTCAAAATCAAAAGAAACTTGTCCAGCTTGAGCAGCTAAATATTCATCATATATCTTAGCTAAAGTTTGAAATTTAGTACCCTTTCTTCCTGATTCATACACACTTATAAGATTTCTTAATTTATCATACTTATTATCTGTTTTAGAAATGATAGAATCATTTAGTTTTGTACCTTTGTCACTCAATGCTTCTTTTAATTTAGTCAATAAATCTTGATTAATAATCTCATTAGCAATTATAACGTCTTTCTTGTATAAGACCTTAACTCTATTGTCATATTTATAATTAAAATTAGAAAACTTATAGCAATTACCACGATACAAAGCAATTTGACCATTTTTATAAGATCCATCTCTTGGCATTTGACGATAATTGTCCACCATAAATTTTTTTATTTCATCAATATAAGCCCCTCTTAATTGATCCGCATCTTCAAATTGTGATGTGAATTCATCAATCTCATCTTGGTCACCTGTCATAAGAGGTAAAACAGTAGTGCCGTCATTATTAAACACTAAAGCTAACGTTCTTTCCATAAATATCACCTAATTAAATTATATCAAAAAAGTATTGAATACTCAATACTTATTTACTTGTCGAACCAAAGCCACCAGTTCTTATACCAGATGCATTATCATCATCTGTAACTAGGTATTTAGCAAATACACCTTGACCAATAGCCTCACCTTTTTTAATAACAATATCTTCATCTTTTATGTTGTAAAAAGCAAACATAATATGACCATCGTTATCAGAATTGCCATAATAATCTTTGTCAACAACACCAACAGAATTAGCTAATATCAAGCCTTTTTTCTTAGGATTTGAACTTCTATTATATAGATATAATACCTCATCATCCATCATATATGCTTTTAAACCAGTTGGTATAAGTGTTGGAGCTTGCCCAGGTACAAACTTAGGAACTAATGTATCGCAAGCACATTCGATATCATAACCTGCAGAATACATAGTCTTTCTAATAGGTAAATTAATATCCTTATCTTCAAAACCTTTTGCTATTTCAAAACCTCTATTTTTCATATAAAACAATTTCCTTTTCTTTTAATGATTTTTGGACATCAATAACACGTTGATTGCTAGAACCTTTCCATTTTAAGATAGGACTATATTTTGATATATCAAATTGTCCATCTACTAAAACATCAATATATTTTAAAACTTCTTTATCTTTCAAATCTCTATCAAACAAAAATCCAGACCATACCCATAATGTTTTGTTTGGGTATTTTTCTTTAAAAGCTTTAGCTAATTTAGTAGTACCTTCAATGTTTTTAGCATGCATAGGTTCACCACCTAATATAGATAAACCTGCTATTGTATCACTACCACATAATTCTAAAATTCTATCAATCGTTTCATCAGTTAACTCTTTACCGCCATCAAAATCCCATGTTTCAGGATTAAAGCAGCCTTCACAATGGAAAGCACAACCTTGCATAAAGATTGATACTCTAATCCCCTCACCATTGGATATATCCATTTTTCTTATTTTGTTGTAGCGCATTCTTCATCATCCTTATTATCGATATGAATTACTCTTTCTTTAATTTCTTGTGTTCTACCTTTATTCCAGAAGTTAGCTCCGATATAACCACAAGTACGACGAGCCACATTCATTTTATCGTGATCTCTATTACCACATTGTGGACAATACCATTCTAAATTATCATCGATTAGTATTTCACCTGTGTAACCACATTCTTGACAATAATCTAATTTAGTATTTAATTCCGCATACATAATATTATCATAAATGAAATTAATAACTTCCATAACGACATCCAAATTATTACTTAAGTTTGGTGTTTCAATATAAGATATAGCCCCACCTGGAGATAATCTTTGAAATTCACTTTCTAATTTCAATTTAGTGAAAGCATCAATTTCTTCAAAAACAGGAACATGATATGAATTAGTAATATAATCCCTATCTGTAATACCTTTAATAACGCCAAATCTTTCTTTTAAACATTTAGCAAATTTATAAGTTGTAGATTCAATAGGTGTTCCATTTACTGAATAATCAATATTTTCAGCAGCTTTCCATTCTTTACATTTATCATTTAACTTTTGCATAACTGATAGAGCAAACTCTTTACCACATCCATTATCAGTATGACTATGGCCTGTCATAAATTTAACACATTCATAAAGTCCAGCATAACCTAATGAAATAGTTGAATATCCGTTATGTAATAGATCATGGATACTTTCACCCTTACCAAGTCTAGCTAAAGCACCATGTTGCCATAAAATAGGCGCAACATCAGAAGTGGCTTTAGATAATCTCTTATGTCTAATTTGTAAAGCTCTATGACATAACTCTAATCTTTCTTCAAATATTTTCCAGAATAAATCCATATCCTTATCAGATGATAAAGCCACATCAACTAAGTTAATAGTAACAACACCTTGATTAAATCTACCATAGTATTTAGGTTTACCATTTTCATCAACATAAGGTGTTAAGAAAGATCTACAACCCATACATGGATAACATTGTCCATTACCATTAGCATCGATCTTATATTGTTTCATAATCTTTTCAGATATATAATCTGGAACCATACGTTTAGCTGTACATTCAGCAGCTAATTTGGTTAAATAATAGTATTTAGAATCAGGTTTCATATTATCCTCTTCCAAAACATATAAAAGTTTAGGGAAAGCCGGAGTTATATATACACCTTTTTCATTCTTCATACCTTGAATACGTTGGCGTAGGAATTCCTCAATAATCATAGCCAATTCTTCTTTGTACTCCTCAGTTTCACCTAAATACATACAAACTGATAAGAATGGAGCTTGACCATTAGTAGTTGTCATTGAATTAATTTGATATTGGAAAGTTTGAACGCCATCAATAATTTCTTTTTGTAAATCTTCTTTAGCAAATTGTTCAACTTGTTCTTTAGATAAACCACGTTTTTTATATTTATCTAAATATTTTTCATAACTAGATCTTACAAAAGGCGCTAAATGTGTAAGTGATATTGTACAACCACCATATTGAGATGAACTTACAGCTGTAATTAATTGTGTAGCAATAGTCATAGCTGTTAAGAATTTATGAGGTTTTTCAATCATAACACCATTGATATTAGTACCATTTTGTAACATATCCTCTAAATTAATTAAATCACAGTTATGTAATGCATTTTGAGCAAAATAATCAGCATCATGGAAATGAATAATACCTGTATCATGAGCCTCAACAATATCTTCAGGAAGTAAAAATCTTCTTGTGATATCTGTACTAGTAATACCAGCTAAATAATCTCTTTGTGTTGTTACAACTTTAGCATTCTTATTAGAATTTTCAGTATTCCAATACTCATTTTCACCATCTATTAATTCCTTAATAGATAAATCAGTTGTATTACTTCTTCTAACTAATTCTCTTGTATAACGATAAGTAATATATTTTTTAGCTAATTCATATTTACCTATAGACATTAATTTAGTTTCAATAATATCTTGAATATCTTCAACTAAAATTCTTTTTTTACCTAAAGATTCAATATATTTAATTATGTTTTTAATTTGTGTAGCTGAAGCTCTTTCTTCTTCAACTACCTCAGCATTTGCTTTATTAATAGCATCTTCAATTTTTTCTGGACAATAATCTACCATGTGTCCATCACGTTTAATTATCTTCATATCATACACCTCTATCCACAAGACAAATATATCACATTTCAAAAAAATGAAATGTTGCATTTGCAACATTTGTTAAAAAAATTAATTTTTACTATTTTTGAAATTTAACCTCTTGACATCACTTAATTCTTCCTCTATTTCAGGATAAATATCTTTAATACTAATACATTTTATGCCGCATTTTTCAAATATTCTTTTAGCGCATTCTATTTCTATAGCATCCCTATCTTCAAGATATAAAACCGTTTTAATACCATGTTCATTTATTGTTTTAGCGCAGTTATCACACGGACATAATGTCACACACATACATGATCCTTCTAAATCTCTTTTGCTACCTTCATAAGATGAAATAGCTGCAACCTCTGCATGGACAACATAAGGATACTTAGTATCTTTATATCCGTCTTTAGATTCCCTGTTCCAATTAAAATCACCTTCCCAACCTTTAGGAGGTCTATTATAACCTGTAGCTATAACCACACCATTTTTAATTATAGCTGCTCCTACCTTTGTTGAAGGGTCATCACTGTTTTTTGATGCATCACATGCTTTCATCACTGCATTAATTACTTCTTGTGTACTCATTTTACTCTCCTTAAAAATTTATATCTTTCAATTACCTCTATATCAGCAGGTAACCAATCTAAACTATCTAAATCATCAGGTTCTAACCAAGCCATATTTTCATGTTCTAGTTCTGTATCATTATGATATACAAACTTTGGATCACTCTCAAGTGAACAAATATAAGCATGCATAATTAAATTAAAATTAGGATACTCATAATTAACAGTTGTCAGATAATCAACAACATATATATCAGCTTTTAATTCCTCTTTAATCTCACGAATTAAAGCCTCCTCCTGTGATTCATCTTTTTTTATTTTACCGCCTGGGAATTCCCATTTTCCTTTAAATTCACCATAACCTCTTTGTGTGGCTAAAATATTACCATCCTTGACAATAACCGCTGCCACAACCTCAATTGTATTCTTCATATAGTCTTTCTCCTTGTCTACAAATTAATTATAATATACAAAAGACATAATGAAAAGGGAATAATTGGAACACCAACTATTCCCCTCAGGAATATCTATTTAATTTCTAAATTAATATACTCTTCGATAAATCTTTTAGGAGCTGTAGTTAAAAATTTTTTATTAAATACTAAGTCAATATCCGTTGTAGGTAACCCCTCAATATCAAAATGTTTAAACCTGTCATCATTTTTAACTAGATTTGAAATAATATATCCAACACCTAAACCATTGTTTACAGCATTCAATATAACCTCACTAGTATGGATATTAATTATATTCTTTGGATATGCTCCATTCTTTATAAAAAACTCATCTAAAGCCTTCCTATTACTAGTACCAGGTACAGGTAAAACCAAAGACACATTTTCCAAATCCTTAACCGTTTTAATATTATATTTACTATAATCTTCTTTTTTACATATAAATGAATATTGAATGGTTGAAAGTTTAATAATTGATAAATCCATATTATTAGTACGAATAGGCGCTGTATCAATAATGAAATCCAATTGATGATTATCAAGTAAATCTAAAAGTTGTCTTGTTGTACCACTCATTAAAGTAATTTCAATATTAGGATACTTATTGTGAAAGTTGATGATCTCATCAAAAAAGAAAAATGAAGCTATATAAGAAGGTAAACCAATATTTAGTTTTCCTCTTTGTAAAGAATCTGTTTCTTTAATCATACGTTCAGCCGTTAATAAATTACCATAAGCTTTTTCAATATAAAATAATAATTCTCTACCCTTTTCTGTTAATTCAATACCAGATGCATTACGATAAAATAATTGTGTATCTAATTCACTTTCCAACTTCTTTATTGATTTACTAATAGCTGATTGCGTTGTATAAGTAAATTCGGCTGTTTTAGAAAAACTACCATATTTAGCTACATCATAAAATACTTTATACAAATTTAAATTAACATCACCATTAAACATACTATCACCCTTAGTTGATATTATAACATAAATAAGCATAAAAATGTTAAAAAATATTTTGTTGCATTTGCAACAATATAATGGTATGATTTAATTAGGGTGATATCATGGACGTATTTGAAGGAATAAGTAACAAAGGTAAAGAAGATATATTAAAAGTCTTAGAAGCAATGACTTTAACATATAATAAAAACGCTACTGTCTTAGATAAAATTAAAAGCAATAACATTATAGGTATCATCATTGAAGGCAGCGTTAACATTATCAAAACAGACTATAGCGGCAATATGACTATCATTGAAAAACTAGAAGAAAAAGATATTTTTGGTACCATATTCTCAAATATATCAAATGATGAGTATCAAATCATAGCTAAAGAAAACTGTAAAATTATTATTATTGATTATAAAAACATCCTAAACTTTCAAGAAGCTAGTTTCAAAGCATATAATACTTTCATTCAGAATCTATTAAGAATTATATCTAAAAAAATTGAAGATAAAAACGACAGAATTGAAATTCTTACTGAAAAATCAATACGTAATAAACTACTTAAATATTTTCAAATAACATCTAAAAGAATTGGATCAAAAATTATATATTTA
>JAEEYW010000047.1 GCA_016288305.1 Caryophanales bacterium
TGTTTAACAATATTACTTGCTATTCTTTCTATTTTAATACTCATAATTACACCTCTATATATATTATACACTAAAATAATAAAAAGAAAAAGTGAAATAAATTCACTTTCTTTTACTATCACAAATATATGGTAAATACACTTCTCTATATTTTTCCAAAGCTTCTTTAACATCAATGTTATAATCTACAACTTGACATTTTTCTTCTTCAGAGTAGTATTCGTTTATTCTTACACCGCCTAAAGCTTCCATCGTTCTCCAAGAAGCTGGGTTATCTATATCAGCATCCATTAATACTTTAGCAATACCTTTTTCATCGCATACCATTAAGCCCAAGTATAGATTTATTCTATTATATCCTTTTCCTCTTTCGGAAGGTCTAATTCCATATCCTATATGTCCTCCTAATTTACGCAATCTTTCATTTAAAGTTAAACGAATATTTATCATACCAACTATTCTATTATCATTTTCCCTTATTAGAAAATAAGTTCTTGCTGGTACTTTTTCTTCGTTTGGTATTTTAACATAGTCTTCTTCTAATTTTTCTAACCATCCCTCATAATTATCCACATATCTATTAAGTCCACCTGAGCCATTAATATTAGAATTGCATGCATAATGCTCATTAATGTACTCAATAGCTTCATCTTTTCTTGCTAACGAAGGAACTTCTAAATAAAATCTTTCCATAACTATACCTCCTTTCTTTTACTATAATACTCAGCACCTGAATATGTTCCATCAAGATTCAATCTTCTATTAGGAATACATCCGTCCTTTTTAAATCCTGCTTTCAACATTACCTTAGATGATTGTATATTAAGCTCGTTACATGTACATTCTACCAAATAATATCCGGAATTCAAAAGGTAATCAGATACAGCTTTTAAAGCTTCAGTTGCATATCCGTGACTCCAGTATTCATATCTAATAACATATCCAACAACACAATAATTATGTTTTTTAACTACTGTATTAACTGATATATTACCTAATGTTTCATTGTTTTCCTTAAGCACGATAGACCATTTTTCACATTTATCCGTTTCAACATTTTCCATACATTTTTTAATATATTCTAACTCTTGTTCACGAGTTAAATCAGGGAAAAAGATGTATGTTTGTAATCTTTTATCATGAATTATTTCATAGAAAGCATCTAAATCGCTTTCATTATATCTTCTTAAAACTAATCTTTCCGTTTCTAATGTAGGACTTAACATTTTCTCACTTCCTTTTATATTCTTGCTACCATCAAATTAGTTGATGAATATTTTTTTAATCCTTTATTAAATACTAAAAAAGCTAAACAAACTATAAATATAGTAAACAAAATAGTTATTGATAACTTAATAATATTAAATTCGATAATTACTTGAATTGGTATATAAACAACTATACCAACTGGTACTATAGTATACAACATTAGTTTAACTACCCCTTTAAATATTCCATCAGGATAAGTTGAAAAATTAATCATCAAAGAATTACCTGTGTCAGCTATAACATCAGTTTTAGAAAACCAAAAACTTAAACTATTTAATATGACAGATATAGATGTTAAAACTAATCCTCCAGTCATACCATATATTGTAAGCAAAATAAAATTTTTCAAATTCATGCCATATATGAATAATATAATATAACCATATAAAATATCACCTAGAGCAGAAGGCTCTACATCAGTCGTAATAGCCGATAAAAGTACATTCTTAGGTTGTACAAGAAAACTATCTAGTTTTCCTGTATTGATAGTTTCTGATAATGAAAAAGCCTTTTTAAAGAAGAAACGTGAAAAACCATAAGCCATAGCAGATAGTCCCCATAAAATTAAGACATCTTTTAAACCAAAACCACCAAAATCATCTTTAATTGAGAAAAGTACAACCCATTGGATAATAAAACTAGCATTATTTAATATCATAAAAACAATATTTGTTACAAAAGTTACTTTATTCAAAAGTTCTCTCATTATGGCATATTTAATTGACAATAATGAAACTTTAAATTGATTTCTAACCGCCATTAACATTTAGTTTCTTCACCCCCTTCTTATATATAAAACTAGCCAATAGATAAGCAATTAATAAATATATTAATTGATATATAAATATATTTTTAAATGTATCAAAACTAAAATCTACAAATAATTTAGCTGGTCCATATGATACAACATAAATAGGACTATAACTCAATACTTTTTGAACACCAATAGGAAAATACTCAATTGGAAATATTGTTCCTAATACTAGTATTAATTTACTATAAACCCAATATATTGGTCCTGAATCCTCTATATAGAATGATAACAAACCAATTGTTATAATAAACATTATACTTATAACTGTTGCAAGTACACCTGTTAATAGTACCGCTAAGATAGACATAATGCTTAAGTTAGGAAAACTACCTAAAAATATAAATCCCATAATAGCAGCTAGAACAACATATGTAATAGCTTTTATAAAGATTTCACCCAGATAACCAAACAAAGCATAACCTATATAGCTATATGGTTTATTCATGTTATATGCAATATTACCACTTTTAACATCATTACTTATTTTACGACATAGTCTTTTCCCAGATAAAACTGTCCATAGTATTTCGGTAACTATTACATACCATATCATCTGATTCATAGTATATCCATTGATTATTTCAGATGAATCAGTATATAAATAACTATACAGATTAAATAAAATAAACAATAATATAAAATATCCAATAAAACCTACAAATGTATTAAATACATATTGCATATCAGACATTACTTCTGATTTAAATATGAATAAATATTTCTTCATACTAAATACCTTCTTTATATATTGAACTGATTATGTCCTCTAAAGGTATGTTGGATATGTTTATATCTATAATATTATCAGGGTTTAACAATTTAATAGCATCGGTTACACTTTTCTTAGTTATATCAACCTCTAGTTTTAAATTATATCCCTTATCTTTTAAAACAGTTATACCATCGGTATCATCTAAATTAACTTTTTCTTTTGTTTTAACTTCAACTATTTTCTTATTCAAATAATGATATTTCAAATTATCCATCGTATCATCTAACACAACCATACCATTGTTGATAATAATTACTCTTTTACATAGTTTTTCGATATCTCCAACATCATGACTAGTTAAAAATATAGTCGTTTTATATTCCTTATTCATTCGTTTAATTAATGATCTGATATTCTCTTTAACTACAGGATCCAATCCTATAGTTGGCTCATCTAAGAATAAGACTTTAGGTTCATGTATCAATGAAGCTACAATCTCACATCTAATTCTCTGACCTAGACTCAAGTTACGTACTGGTGTGTTTATAAACTCATCTAATTCAAATAATTCTCTTAATTCATCTATCTTTTTTTCAACTCTACTTTCAGGAATATCATATATTGCACCAAAAAATTTAAAATTATCATATGGCGTTAAATGTGTCCATAATTGTTCCTTTTGACCAAACACTGTACCTATTTGATAAGCTAATTTTTTTCTATCTTTAATAGGATCAATATCCAAAACTTTAATACTTCCAGCATCCGGATATAATATACCTGTTAACATTTTAATAGTTGTTGATTTACCGGCTCCGTTAGGACCTATGAAAGCTATAATTTCACCTTTTTCTATCTCAAAGTTAACATCATTAACAGCGCTTATTGTTTTATACTTTGGTTTTATAATTGACTTTATACTACCTTTTAAACCTTTTTCTTTAATCTTTACTTTAAACGTTTTTGAAAGTTTTTTTACTTCTATAATTCCCATATTAATCACTCCCTTACTATAAATTATAGCATATTTAAATATATAAAAAAGCACGAAGTATACCTATCGGTAGTGACTCCATGCTTCCATGTGTAGGTTTCCCCTGTGCAGCTCGTTTCCTTATGCACACTCACTATTTAATAATGAATATCTAAAGCTCTAATTTTTGGTTCCTCGTATGTACCTGTATATTTACCAGCTACATAAGCCGCAAATAACATAGCTTTTTGGCCATAATTAATTGCTTCAAAATATGAACCATATATTCTAGTTGCTAAAGCAGAATCGATTTTATTTTTATCTATACTTTTAATAGCATCTTCTAAGCACATATGAAATGACTTGATACCTATTTCTTTATCTTCCCTAGCAATATAGTGATATATACTTGAAAAATGATCAGACAATTCACTTAATATTTGTCTAGCCACCAAGACATCACTTCGCTTTGATAAATTTTTGATCTTATCATATACAAGTCGAACTAAATCTTTGTATAAATATGTTCCAAGATGTTCCATCGGATATCCTAACCCCTCTAGTAAGGAAAGGATCTTCATATCTACTAAATTTTCAATTTCTTCTGTTTTTCCGCTTTTGTATGATTCATAGCTTTTCATATCACGTAAAGCCATATACTCAGCATAACTAGAACCATCTAAAACACTTTTTAATTCCATAGTTGACATATTGTCCCTCCTTTCTAATTCATCGTAGCTCAAACACACAAAAAGCCACGATAAACAATATCGTGACTCCAATTTCTTGTGTAGGTAAAATACCCGAGACAGCTCACACTTAATGCTTATATCTCCTCACTTGTAATGTATTATACTATATTTTTTTATTTTGTCAAATCAAAAATAAATTCACTTATTATTTAAGTTTTTTTCTTGCTTTTACCTACTAATACACCATCAGTTGTATATAAAGCTATAGATGTTACATTTTTGGTACTTAATAGAATTCGTGATAACATATCATCAACTGATATAAAAGCTGGTATTGCTGATTCATCAATAATTGGATCACATTCATTTAATTCACACATAAATCCTTCAATTGTTGGGCTATAAGCTCCAATATGATATGTTTGATCATTAAAATACACTATTCTATAACCATCACCATGCTCATCAATCCAACTACTATCACCATTAATTAAACGAAATTCTTCTTTTGGAATACTCATTACAAAAACCTCCCAACCACTTTAATTATATCATGTTTTTCCCATGGATTTTTATCTTACCACTATAATATTCATCTATGTCATCTATCAAATTTTTCATAATTTTAATAAAAAAAATAGAATTATTTAAATTCTATCTTTTTATTTCAACCATTTCATATGCTTCAATAATATCTTTTTCTCTAATATCATTGTAGTTTTCAATAGTGATACCACATTCTAATCCTTTTTTAACTTCTTTAACAGAATCTTTTTCTCTTTGAATAGAATTGATTTCACCATCATATATTACGACACTATCACGAATAATACGTGCTTTAGCATCCTTTTTAATAACACCGTCTGTTACATATGAACCAGCTATAGTACCAACTTTAGAAAATTTAAATATCTTTCTAACTTCAGCAGTACCAATCACTTGTTCTTCATATTCAGGATCTAGCATACCTTTCATAGCAGCTTCAATCTCTTCTACTACTTTATAAATGATATCATATAATCTTATTTCTACGCCTTGCTCTTTAGCATAATCCTTCAAAGCATTATTTGGTCTAACATTAAAGCCGATAACAATAGCGCCAGAAGCACGAGCAAGCACAATATCAGATTCAGTAATTGCACCTACACTACTTCTTATAACATTAACCTTAACACCTTCAACATCTAGTTTCTCTAAAGAATTTTTAACAGCTTCTGCTGAACCATTAACATCTGTTTTAATGATAACATTTATTTCTTTAGCGCCTTCTTTAATTTTAGAGAATAATTCATCTAATGTAACAGCACTAGCAGGCGTTAAATCTTTAAGTCTAGCTGCTTCTTTTCTTGTTTCAGCAATACTTCTAGCTTGTTTTTCAGATTCAAAAGCCATGAATTTATCACCAGCTTGAGGCACTTCATTTAATCCTGTAATTTCTACTGGTTGTGATAAAACAGTTTCTGTTAAATCTTGACCTTTGTCATTTTTAAGTGTTCTTATTTTACCAAATGCTGTACCAACAACAATAGGATCACCTAATCTTAATGTACCATTTTGAACTAAAACAGTTACGATTGGTCCTAAATGTTTATCTAGTCTAGATTCAACAACAGTACCTACTGCATATCTATTTGGATTAGCTCTATAATTATTCATTTCAGCAACCAATAAAATATTATCTAATAATTCATCTACACCTTCACCAGTCTTAGCTGATATCTTAGTAACAATAGTATCTCCACCCCAAGTATCAGGAGTTAAACCATGTTCAGTTAATTGCGTTAATACTCTTTCTACATTAGCTTCTGGTTTATCAATTTTATTTATAGCAACTAAAATAGGTACACCCGCAGCTTTAGCATGATCAATAACTTCTTCCGTTTGTGGCATAATACCATCATCCGCTGCAACGATAATTATAATAATATCTGTGATACTTGCTCCTCTAGCACGCATTTCAGTAAACGCAGCATGTCCTGGAGTATCAATGAAAGTAATATGATTATCTTTAACTTTAACTTGATAAGCTGATATAGCTTGTGTTATACCACCAGCTTCTAAAGATGCAACATCCGTTTTTCTGATTGTATCAAGTAAAGTTGTCTTACCATGGTCAACATGTCCCATGATAGTAACAACAGCAGGTCTTTTAACTAAATTAGCTTCATCATCGATAATTTCATACTCTTCAAAGTTAGAAACATCTCTTGTTTCCTCTCTTTTTAATTCTTTATTATAATCTAATATTAATACTTCAGCATTTTCAAAACTGATAGCATTATTAATAGTAGCCATAATACCTAAATTAAATAATTTTTTAACTAATTCACCAGCATTAACGCCAAGCGCTTTAGCTAAATCACCAACAGTCATATTTTCTTTGTATAAAACAACATTTTCATCACTAGAATTACTCATAAGTTTTTCTTTATTTTTATACATTTCTTTTTTCTTTTGAGCAAATTCTTTTTTGTTAGAAGTTTTAACTTCTTTAACTTCTTTTATTTCTGATTTCTTTTTTAATTTTTGTGTTGAAACAGAATCATCAACTTTAATATTTTCAATAATTTCATCAATTAATTCATCATCGAAATCAGCATTGTCAAGAATAACTATATCATCTTCAGATAACATGTCATCAGCAGAAGATACATAAATATTTAATTCTTCACATTTTTTTAATATTTCTTCAAGTGTTCTATTTACATCATTAGCATATTCAAGTACGCTCATCATATAAAATACACCTCCTTACAATAGTTTATTTAATTCATCAAAAATTTCATCTTTTACCTCAACTTCTAAAACTCTATTAAGGACTTTAGATTTTTTGGCTTTTTCAAAAACTAAAGCATCCTTTTTTAAATAAGCACCTCTACCATTAGCTTTACCGGTTAAATCAATAATAACCTCATTTAATGGTGTCCTTACTACTCTAACAAGTTCTTGTTTAGGTAATTTTTCTTTTGTTACAACGCAACTACGCATAGGTATTTTTTTATTCATAAATACACCTACTCAACTATATTAATGCCCATTTCTTTAGCTTGTTCAAATGTCTTAATATCAATTCTATATTTAGTTAAACGTGAAGCCAACTTAACATTCAATCCTTTTCTACCAATAGCTAGTGATAAATCTTCTTGAGCAACGACAACTAAAGCTTCTTGTTTCTTAGGATCAGTAATTAAAATATGTAAATTTTTGGCTGGAGCTAAAGCATTTTCAATAAATTTTGTTGTGTCATTATCATAAGCTACAATATCAATTTTTTCAGGTCCTAATTCTTTTAATATATTAGCAATTCTTGTACCTTTTTCACCAATACATGCACCAACTGGATCGATATTAGCATTCTCACTAGATACAGCAATTTTTGTTCTAACACCAGCTTCTCTAGCTACACTATATACTAAAACTGAGCCTTCATTAATTTCAGGAATTTCTAATTCAAATAATCTTTTTACAAAACCATAATGAGTTCTTGATAAAAGAATAAGTGGTCCTTTACCTGAACTTTCAACTTTAGTAACATAAACTTTAATATTAGAGCCCATCTTAATTGTTTCACCAGGAATAATTTCAGTTTTAGGTAATATACCTTGTGTTCTACCTAAATCAATATAATAATTATTGACATCTTCCATAGCTACTAAACCAGTAACCATTTCATCTTGTTTATCAGAAAATTGTTCGATAATTAATTCTTTTTCAGCTTCTTTGATTTTTTGAATAATTACTTGTTTAGCTGTTGCAGCAGCTACACGACCAAAATCTCTTGGAGTTACTTCTTCTTCAATTGTTTCACCAACTTCAATACTAGGAACGATCTTTCTAGCATCTTCTAAAGTGATATGAATTCTTTCATCATAGATATAAGGTTTTTCAATTTCAATCATTGCACCTTCTTCTTCAGAATCCTCATCTTCAACTTCAATCATAATAGGCTCTAAAGCTTCTTGTTCTTTAGATACAACAACTGTTCTATATGAAAATACCTTGATATCACCGATTTCTCTATCAATAGCAACTCTTACATTAGCTAATGATTGATAATTCTTTTTATAAGCGCTTGTCAACGCCAATTCTAAAGCATCGTAAATATAATCCTCACTAATACCTTTTTCTTTTACTAAAATACTTAATGCATTATTAAACTCTTTTATGTCCATCTTAATTACCACCTTTCTCCTTTGAACAAATATCTACAATGTAACTTTCATCAATAAAGTCAACCTTATCTAAAATAGGATCTAATAATCTATTAATTTCAACACAATCATTTATATTGATATAATCATTATTTTTATCCACAACAATTCTTAAAAAATAATTACCACTTTCTTTAACATAATTAACGCTATCTAATATGTATCCAGCATCAACAATTGGCTTTTCAATTAGTTCTTTAATTTTCTCTTCCATAACTCCTCCATTATATTAAAGAGTGGGATTTTTGTCCCACTCATCTGCATGTTATAATTATATCATATTTAATTATATTTTAGAATACTTTTTTATAACTTTTTGATTTTTTTATAGTATTATTTGATATAATATTAATAGGTGAGAATATGAAGGAAAGAGAAAACATTTTATTAGGCATCATTGCTATACTACTATATTTTGTTCAAAAAATATTTGTTAGTGTTCCTCTACAAATTATTGGTATAAACTATCAAGGAATGAATTTGGCTGCTAAAGTAGCTTATTTATTAGGCTATGAGCTATTATTTATCATCATATTAATATTCATATATCATAAAATATTTAAAAAAGATATCATAGATTACCTTAAAAATTTTAAACAATATTTTAAAAAATATATCGAATACTGGGCTTTAGCCTTTGGGCTTATGATAATGAGTAATTTAATGATTACAACACTGTTGCCTACAGCTGTAGCAACTAATCAGGCTGCTGTTAATTCTATTTTTGATATTGCCCCTCTATACATTATTGTATCAGCCGTTTTATATGCACCTATTATTGAAGAAAGTATCTTCAGGTTAAGCATACGAAATATTATTAAAAACGATACACTATTTATTATAGTGTCAGGACTATCATTTGGATTATTGCATGTTATAGGATCATATGAAAGTCTAGTTGATTTTGTTTATGTTATTCCATATTCTATCCCAGGATTTGTTTTCGCATATACATTAGTTAAATCAAAAAACATCTTTGTACCTATAGGACTACATATGTTCCATAACGGTATAACGATGATTCTACAAATTATATTAGGAGTGTTGGTGTAATTATATGAAGAAGTACATTATTATAGCCTTTTCTGTTATTGTGTTTATTATATTATATGCTAGATTTATAGGCACTAAAGGCATCAAAGTAAATGAATTTAAAGTTGTTAATAAAAATTTAAATGAAGCATATCATGGTTTAAAAATAGTACATATAAGCGATATTCATTATGGAAGTATCGTCGATGGTAAAAAACTATGCAAAGTTGCTGATAAAATAAATGAAATAAAACCAGATATTGTCGTTTTAACAGGAGATCTACTAGATAAAAGATTAAAATATACCGATGAGGAAATCACATCATGCCTATCAAAAATAAACGCTCGTTTAGGTAAATATGCTATAAGTGGTAATCATGATGTTCCTGTAGAGGAATACTATGAAATTATTGAAAATGCTGGCTTTACTAATCTAGACAATAAGTATGAATTAATATACGATAATTCAGATGAACCTATTGTCATATCAGGTATGAGTTCAAATTTAGTTGATGGTCATAACGTTGAATACACTATAGCTAATGATAGTATTCTAAAAGAAAAAACTAAAGAATTAACCGAATATAAATCACACAATGAAAATATATATTCTATTCTTTTACTACACGAACCTGACTTTGTAGATAATCTAGATCTTGATAACTATGATTTAATCTTAGCCGGACATACACATGGAAGACAAGTTAATATTCCAATTATATCAAATATGTTTTTACCAATAATGGGTAAAAAATACTATGGCAGTCACTATACTGTGGATAATACGGAATTATATATATCTAGCGGTTTAGGTACATCTGGATGGCGATTAAGACTATTCCAAAAACCATCATTTAATTTATATAGAATAACAAAAAAATAATCTACAATAATGTGGATTATTTTTCTTTATATCCCTTTGCTTCTTTATCTCCATCTGCTTCTTTATATATTGCATTTAGACAGTACATATTATATAAATCACGATATAGTGCTCCCAATTTTATCAAATATGCTGATCTTGCCACTAATTCGCCTAAATTATCTGCTTGATTATAATTAATTATTTCCTCAGCAGTAAATGTCTTTTGAGATGATAAACCCAGTTGTATTATTGCCTCAGAATCACCATTTTTTATTCTTTGTTTAAGTTCATCATCTTTTATTAATTCATCCATTCTAGCCATAATATCACTTGGTATTCGCATATTTACTTCCTCTCTAAAGCCACAACTGATTCTACGTGATATGTATTTGGAAACATATCCACAGGTGTACACTCGATTATATTAAATTTTTCTTTTAAAATATTCAAATCCCTAGCTAAAGTTACAACATCACATGATACATATATCAACTTAGAAGGATTTAAATCAATTATCTCTTCAATTACTTTTTTATCTAAACCAGCTCTAGGTGGATCTACAACGATTATGTCAGGCTCAAAATTATTTTTAGCCAGCACATCTTTAACATCACCAGCTTCAAAATCAATATTATTTAAATTATTGATTTCTTTATTTAATAAAGCATCCTTAATAGCCTCTTTATTAATCTCTATACCAAAAACTTTATGGCAATACTTAGATAAATATATACCAATAGTACCTGTGCCACAATATAAATCCAATAAGTTTTCGTCACCTTTTAAATTAGCATATTTTAAAACTTGATTATATAGATTAATCATACCATTCGTATTTACCTGAAAAAAAGATGTTGGAGATATAACATATTTAAAATCGTTTATTTTCTCCATGATATAGCCTTTTCCCTTTAAAATGATACCATTACTTATAATTGTATCAACGCCATCAAATAAGCACATATCAGCCCTAATATTACCATCAAAAACTAACATTAACTCATTGTGTGTAGCCCTTATAACTATTTCTTTAGTATTACCTAAATCAATTTGATGCAATTTTTCAATTACACTATTAATTCTATCATCTGCAATAAAACACTTATCAATAGGCACAATATCATAACTTTTAGATTTATAATAACCTATTTTTTTATCAACTTTTAAAGTAATTTTATTACGATAATATAAATCATCAGTTCCAATAATACTTTTAACGTTATCAAAATCAGAAAATTTATTCAAAACTTCCCTTACTTTGTTTTCTTTAAATATTAATTGCTGTGGATAAGACATATGCATTATATTGCATCCACCACATTCATTATAATATGGACATATAGGCTCAACTCTACTATCACTTTTAGTAATAATATCCACAGTTTTAGCCTCACAAAACTTCTTTTTCTCTACCGTTTTTTCTATCTTAACAATCTCACCAGTTAAAGCGCCATCAACAAAAACAGGCATACCATCAATTCTAGCTATACCTTTACCATAATGATCCAATTTTTCTATTATAACTTCATTCATCATACTTTATATTCTACCATACAATAAAAAAAGAAACAATAATACTTAATGTTTCCTTGAATTTAATAATATAATTTTTTGATGATACTGATTTTCATCTTCATATGGATATAGATTCAATTCTTCAGCTAAAGCTATATAAAAGTCTCTACATCTTTTATAATAAGCAGAATTACCTGTGGATAATCCAGCAATAAAAGGTATATTATTCCATGTAAGTCTTTCTAAATAAGTAGCCGCATTTTCGTCAATATCACTCATTATAACAGTATAATCCTGTGGATAAACAAATTCAAATTTATCATGATAAGGTATCAATTTATATGTATTATAATTTAAAATAAGTGATGATGAAACTTTAAAATTAGGATTAATACATAATTCATATATCTTATCCTCTAATTTTAACATTCTTCGCCTTTTAATAGTATCAGCAAAATACTTATAATCCTTATGCTTTAAAGCTTCCCATCTAGTATAATCACCATTAAATGGATTATCATTAATTAATTTATTCACCATATCATCACTAAAATTGCGTTCATTAAAATATTGTTTTAAAGACTCCGATAAACATTCCATTATAAACCCCTCTTTTTCAAAACGAAGATATAATAACATATAATCAATATATAGTCAATAAAAAAAGAAGCAAAGCTTCTTTAAAATACAAAAAAAAATTGGCAACTTGCTATTTTCGCTTACACTATCTTCGCCGTTAAAGAGCTTAACTTCTGTGTTCGAGATGGGAACAGGTGTATCCTCTTTGCTATCGTCACCAATTTAAATATATGAGAGAAATAATTCTCTGAAAACATGGTAATTGTTTTTATCACATCGTTATAATTAGTTAAAATAAGATGATTAAATCCTCGTTCTATTAGTATTAGTCAGCTCAACATGTCGCCATGCTTCCAGCTCTAACCTATCAACCAGATAGTCTTTCTGGGATCTTACTTTATAAAAAATGGGAAAA
>JAEEYW010000048.1 GCA_016288305.1 Caryophanales bacterium
AGATAAATAAACAGTTATCTAAACCTCTAGTCACTATAAAATTAGTTCCTAATTGAAATCTAATTTTAGAAGGAATTGTCAATCTTCCTTTATCATCTATTGTATGATGATACTCACCCATGAACATTTTAATCACCCACTTTTAACCACTCATAACCACTTTACACCACCATTATACTATTTTATGATGTGTTTGTAAATAGTTTTTGGCATAAAAAAAGAAATTTTAAATACAAATAAAAAGAGGAATAATCCTCTTAAAAATGTAGGCATGAACCCAAGATAATAGCTAGCAAAATATATAGGACAATAACTATTAGATAATCATTAAAATGTTTAGGGCAACATGTCTTCTCTTCTTTTTCACAAGACATAATTAACAACTCCCTATTAAATATATGCTCCTAGTATAATTATTAAAAGAATAAAAAGTACTAAAACAATAGCTGCACCAGATATTCCATTATTGCAACACATATTAAACTCCCTCCTTTTTCTCTTTTCACATTATTGTATGGAATTTTGAAAATTTTGTGATAGATTATGAAAAAATATTGTTTTTTTAAATCGATTTTGCTATAATAAAAAAGTATTTGAGAATACATTTAGAAAGGAATTTATATGAAAAAATATTTATGGTTATTATTAATACCATTAGTAGTTACAGGATGTAAAAGAATTCCAAAACTAGAAGATGGTAAACAAGTTGTTGTATCTGTAGGAGATAAACAATTTACAGCTGAAGAATTTTATGAAGCTTTAAAAAATCAAAACGGTGTTAACATTTTGATTAGTATGGTTGATAATTACATTGCTAATACGTCATTATCAGAAGATGAATTAAATGACGCTTTAGAAAGCGCTGAATCAATGTACAATTATTATTACGCTTTATATAATAGTAATTGGAGCGATTTCTTAAAATACTATGGCTTCAATTCTGATGAAGAATTAAAAGAACAATTATTAGTAAGTTCAAAACAAAACGCAGCATTAGAAAAATATGTTACAGAAGATGTTGTTAAAGAAGAAGATATCAAAAAATACTATGATGAAAATATTCATGGTGAAATGACTGTACGTCATATCTTAGTCATTCCAGAAACAAATACAAATATGACTGATGCAGAGAAAAACGAAGCTAAAAAGAAAGCTTTAGAAAAAGCTAAAGAATTAATAAGTCAATTAAAAGGAAGTTCTAATTTAGAAGACGACTTTGCTGCGTTAGCCAAAGAAAAATCAGATGATACAGGTTCTGCTGCTAATGGTGGTATCATAACAAACATGATCAATGATGGTACTTATGTTGAAGAATTCTACGATGCTTCATTAAAATTAAATGTTGGTGAAATAACTGCTGAACCAGTTGAAACTAAATATGGATATCATATTATTTACAAAGTAAGTCAACTTGAAAAACCAGCTTTAGAAGTTGTTAAAGATTCTGTTATTGAAAAAGTTGCTGATAAATTATTAAATGCTGAAAACGCTTCTGTAATTTATTGGGCTGCTATAAGAGAAAAATATAATATGAATATTGTTGATGATATTATCAAAAATGATTACAACGCTTCATTAAAAACTATTCAAAAATAAAAAGTGGATTATTAATCCACTTTTTCTATGCTCTTATAATACTCGAAGCGTTTAATAGCTTCTTTTTTATTATCCTCTAATAATTCTTTAGCTAAAGGGTTAACTTTACTTAAAGAACTATATCTATTTTGTTTATTCAAAAACTCATCATATAAAGTAAAATCAGGATTGCAATCTAATTTAAAACCATTTAAAGGATGATATCTAAATATTGGAAAATATCCGCATTTAACCGCTTCTTTTTCAATTTCCAAACTATTAATCATACCACCTTGGATACCATGTGAAATACATGGTGCATAAGCAATAACTAAAGCCGGTCCATCATATTCATTAGCCTCTTTAAATGTTTTAATCAATTGCATTGGATTAGCTGCTAAACTAACTTGGGCAACATATACATTTGGATAACTCATCATCATTCTAGCTAAATCTTTCTTACTTTGTGTTTTACCACCACTAGCAAATAAAGCAATACTTCCTTTAGGTGTTGCCTTAGAAGCTTGGCCACCTGTATTAGAATAAACTTGCGTATCTAGCACTAATATTTTAACGTTATCACCACTAGCTAAAACATGATCAATACCACCAAAGCCAATATCATAAGCCCATCCATCACCACCAATAATCCAAATATTTTTAGACACGATATCATTTTTATATGGCAATAAAAGAGGATACTTATTAAAATCTAATTCATCATATACTTTTTTCGTAATATCATAGTTATGATAATTATTGATATATTCATCAAAACCACCATATTTTTTCATAATATCTATAATCTTATTTTTCTTAATCTTATCAGATACAACAAAACCATATCCATATTCAGCATTATCTTCAAACAATGAACTTGCCCATGGAATGCTGTATGGCATTGAAGGCGCTGAAGCACCATATATTGATGAACATCCTGTAGCATTAGCTATCATCATACTATCACCAAATAGTTGCGTTAATAATTTAATATAAGCTGGTTGACCACATCCTGCACAAGCACCATTAAATTCAATTTTAGGCATTTTAAACTGTGTGTTCTTAACATTATTTAAATTAGTTTCTTTACAACTTACATTATTAACTAAATAATCAAAAACACTTTGTTCTAAAGAAGCATTCTCTAATTTTGACATCGTTATAGCATGCGCTGGACAAGCTGTACTACACAAACCACATCCTGTACAATCTTTAACACTATAGGCAATAATAAAATTATCTTTACATCTTTCTTTAACAATTAAAGGAGCCTTAGCTAATTCATCATCAGATAATAAGAAAGGTCTTATAACACCATGTGGACATACAAAGGAACACATATTACATTTAATACATTTATCCTTTTCCCATGAAGGAACGATATCACTTATTTCACGTTTATCATCTCTACTTGTAGCACATTTAAAACCACCATCAGGCATTTCTAAGAAAGCAGATACAGGTAAAGTATCACCTTTACGATGACGCATTGCTAAATAAATATCAACATATTTAGGTCTTTCGCAAGATGTATATACATCATCAATTTCGATACTCTTTAAACTATTAATAGCTTCATCTATAGCTTTGATATTAGCGTTTATTACATCCTCGCCTTTTAATTTAAAACGTTTAGTTACCTCTTCTTTTAAATAATTAATACATGTATTATAATCAACAATATTAGATAAATAAATGATACATGTTTCCATAATTGTACTAATTTTATTACCTAAACCTAAATTTCTAGCCAAAGCAAAAGCATTAATCGTATAAAACTTAATATTTTTATTCTTAATAATATTTTTATCATTATCACTCAATAAAGATAACACTTCTTTTTCATCTTTTGTTGTATTAAGAACAAAAATACCATTTTCTTCAATATCATTCAAAATATCAAAAGAAGTTAAATACATATCCTTAGTTACAGCAATCAAATATGGATTTTCAACATAATAAGTTGATCTGATAGCTGTATCACTAAATCTTAAATGACATTTAGTAACGCCACCTGATTTTCTTGAATCATATTGATTATATCCTTGAACATATTTTGAGGTATTATTACCAATAAGCTTAATTAATGATTTAGAAGCTGATACCATACCATCTGAACCATAACCATATATAAGCATCTCTTTGGAAGTTTTAACTTTATAATCAGGTATTTCTAAACTTAGATTTGTTACATCATCTACAATACCAATTGTGAAATCATCCTTAGGATTATCTAAACTATCATATACAGCCTTAATCATAGCTGGCGTAGTATTCTTACTAGATAAACCATATCTACCACCTACGACCTCGATATTACGAACAATACTACATACATCCAAATATAAAGGACCTTTAGAACCAAATTCTTTTGTTCTATCTAAAACAGCTATTTTTTCAACAGTTTGAGGTAAAACATCTAAGAAATATTTACTAGAAAATGGTCGATATAAATGTACTTCGATTAAACCTACTTCTTCATTTAAATTATCAATAGTTTCTTTAATTGTTTCACATACAGAACCCATCGCTACAATAACCTTACGAGCATTTGGACTACCATAATAATTAAATGGTTTATAATCCGTATGGGCAATTTCATTTATTTTGCCCATGTAATAATTTACAATATCTGGCACTTCATCATAGTATTTATTTCTTACCTCTGTAGCTTGAAAATAAATATCATCATTTTGATTTGTACCATATGTTTTTAAGTTATTACCTAAAGCTTTTTTTCTAAATTTTTCTAAAGCTTCTTGATCAATTAATCCTTTAACATCATCAATATCTAAAACATCAATTTTTTGAATTTCATGGCTTGTTCTAAAACCATCAAAAAAATGTAACACAGGTAAAGAAGATTTAATAGCAGCTAAATGTGCTACCGCACTTAAATAATTAGCGTCTTGTACATTAGATGAAGCTATAAAATTAAAACCTGTTGATCTTACAGCATATATATCTTGATGATCACCAAAAATAGATAAAGCATGCGTAGATAAACTACGAGCCGCTACATGCATAACACATGGTAACATTTCACCAGCCATTTTATACATATTAGGAACCATCAAAAGCAAACCTTGACTTGCTGTAAAAGTTGTAGTTAGAACACCATTTCTAAGTAAGCCATGAACTAAGCCAGAAGCCCCCGCTTCACTTTGCATTTCAACAACTTTTACTTTATCACCAAAAACATTTAATTTGCCATCTTTACTCCACTCATCCATATGTTCTGCCATAGGACTAGACGGTGTTATAGGATAAATACCAGCTGCTTCCGTAAATAAATAAGATGATAAAGCACACGCTTCATTACCATCTACAATAACTTTTTTCATTGTCATCACCATAATAAGTATAACCTTTTTTTATACAAAAAACAACACTTTATCGTGTTGTTATAATTTCAACTTCATCATTATTACTTAAACCAAAAGCATTAGCTTCATCCGTATCAATATGCATTTCAAAGTGAGCTTCATCGCTTTCTTTAACATAAACATTATCCATGATGCCGCCTCTTTCATTTTTTACTCTAACGCTTACAACATCATTTAAATTATATTTAATTTTATCTTGTTTCGTAATATGAATATGTCTACGAACAATAATGCCGCATGCTTTAGTAATACTACCACATGGTCCTATGATAGTCAAAATAGCGCTATCATCTAAAAGACCAGAATCACGTAAAGGTGGATTTACGCCCAACTTTCTTGCATCAGTCATTGCTAATTCAACTTGCGTATAACTTCTAACTGGACCAAGAATACGAACATTTTCGATAACATCCTTATCCGTTTTAACTGTCACCGTTTCTAAACAAGCATATTGTCCTGGTTGATTGATATCATTTTTCTTATTCAAAACATAATTATCACCAAATAAAATATTTAAATCTTCTTGTGTTAAATGAACATGTTTATTTGATATACCTATTTTTACATTCATTGTTAATCACCATTATAATTATATCATATATCCTTTGTTTTTTCATACTATTAAATGAAAGGAGATTTATGAATTATTATAATCCACTATATGTCAATAAAGATACACCCAAAGGAAACATGAGTTATCAACCTATGGCATTGCCTAGTGAGCAATCTTATATTGAAAATATTTTAAGATTAAACAAAGGAAAGAAAATTAGAGTTCATCAAACATTTCCTGATTCAAATGAATGGCGTGACATTGAATTTACAGGAATCATTGAACAATCTGGTCGAGATCACATTATTTTAAGTGACCCTAAAACAGGTACATGGCAAGTATTATTAATGATATATGTCGACTATATTTCCTTCGATGAACCTATCAATTATAGTTCCGAATTTTATCCAATGTAATTGTATTTTAAAATATTTTATAGTATAATTACTATGGTGAGTAAAATGAAAATATTCGTTATAGCAATTATTGTATTAGTCATTATTTGTTTGCTTTTATCTTATTATGCACATTTATATAATAAATTTCAAGAGTTATTAATTAAGTCAAATGAAGCTGAAGCTAACATAGATACAACCTTAAGAAGAAGATTTGATTTATTAAATAAATCTATTGGTGTTATCAAAGCAAATACTAAAACAGATAATGATGTCTTAGAATTGATAGTTAAACTAAGAAGTAGAAAAATATCTAATTTTGAATTAGATAGACAATTATATGAAGCCATCAATGAATTTCATAGTTATAAAGAAAACTACCCTGCTTTAGCTGATAGTGATAGCTTTATTAAAATAAATGATTCATTGGAAGAAAGTGAAACAGAAATTATTGCTTTAAGAAAATATTATAATGATTCCATTACAGAATATAATAAATTAGTTAAAAAATTTCCAAGTAATGTTGTAGCTAAGATATCAAAATATAAAGAAAAAAATTATTATGATGGTAAAGATATGAATGACGATATCATAAATGACTTTAAACTATAAGAAAAATGAGTAAAATTACTCATTTTTTTCTTCTAACTTAACCAATACTTCTCTTGGCTTAGAACCATTATTAGGACCTATAATACCTCTTTCTTCAAGTAAATCGATAGCTCTAGCAGCTCTATTATATCCTAAGCGGAATCTTCTTTGTAATAATGATGCAGAGGCCTTACCTTGTGTTACAACAAATTCAACAATTTCATTATATAAAGGCTCTTCCATAGCATCTTTTTCAACCATAGTTGAAGCTCCTTTATCCTCATTAGATATTGTTAAAGTTTCATCGTAACGAGCTTTTTGTTGTGAAATTGTATAATCAACAACTTCTTTAATCTCTTCATCAGATATAAAAGTACCTTGTACTCTTATAGGAATATTTTCACCTTGAGGTAAGAATAACATATCACCTTTACCAAGTAGCTTTTCAGCTCCTGTCATATCTAGTATTGTTCGCGAATCAATAGAAGATGAAACAGCAAATGATATACGTGATGGGATATTAGCTTTAACAACACCTGTAATAACATCTGTAGAAGGTCTTTGTGTAGCTACAATTAAATGAATACCGGCAGCACGAGCCATTTGTGTTATACGCATAATAGACTCTTCAACCTCTTTAGCAGCAACTAACATCAAATCAGCTAACTCATCAATAATAATAACAATATATGGTAATTTAGGAATTTGGTTATTCTCATCTCTTGTTTTATTTTTCTTTTCAATATAAGCATTATACCCTGCTATATTTTTAGTACCACTTTGTTCAAATAAATCATATCTATTTTCCATTTCAGCAACCATTTTTTGTAAAACAATACTTGCTTTTTTAGGATCTGTAACAACTGGTGTTTTCAAATGTGGAACACCATTATACATAGATAATTCAACTTTTTTAGGGTCGACCAAAACTAATTTAACTTCCTCTGGTTTAGTACGCATTAATATAGATATCAACATACTATTAATACATACAGACTTACCAGAACCAGTAGAACCAGCAACTAATAAGTGTGGTGTTTTATTAATTTCACAAAAGATAGGTTTACCCATAATATCTTTACCTAAGGTTACTAATAATTTAGAATCTTCTTTATCTTTAGGTACACATTGTAATATTTCTCTTACACTAACAGGTGATACACTCTTGTTAGGTATTTCAATACCAACTGTTTTTTTACCAGGAATTGGAGCTTGAATATGAACACTTTTAGCAGCTAGTGAAAGCGCTAATTCCTTATCCAAACTAACAATTCTACTTAATTTAGTACCTGCTTTAATTTCCATCTCATATTGTGTAACAGCAGGTCCAATATTAACAGCTACAACTTTAGCTTCAATACCAAAATCTTTAAGTACTGTTTGTAATACTGACACCGTATCTTTAATAGCAGCCTGATTATCTTTATTATCACTTTTTTTAGTTGGATTAAGCAAAGTTATTGGAGGCAATTTATAATTTAAATTACAATAATCATTTATCTTTATTTCATCCAACTCAATTGTTTCAATTGTATCTGTTTCGTTAATAGCAATATCATTTTGAACTTCTGATTCCTTAGGTATTTCTTTAACAGGTTCTTTAATTAATTCTTCAACAGATGAAACAACTATTTTATTATCGTTCTCATACTCTTCTTCAACTTTTTTGATATGTTCTCTATCCCTAGATTTATGTGTTAAAGCATAAGTTGTACTAACAGTCTTTTTAACACCATTATTTACAACTTTAAATATGTCATACAAAGTTATACCTGTAAATAAAGTAAAGCCACATATGATTAAAAATATACATACAACTAAAGTACCTGTTGATGATACTAATTTAACTAAACTTAAACATGTTAAAGCACCAATTATACCACCACCAGCTATATCGTTATAACCAGATATAAAACCATTTAAATTATTAATAGTTTCATCGATAACTAATTTATAAGTTAATTGTTGTGTATTCTCTAAACCACTTGATAATTGATCAATATAACCTCTATGCATTAAACAAAGAATGCTGATAAAGATGATATATAATCCTAATAGTTTAACAGATATTAACTTAGGCGTTTTTCTCGTGACAATCATGTAAGATCCTATAATGCCTATAAAGATTAAAAATACAGCCCATAAAACACCTACTAAAAACCCTGAAAAACCATTAATAAAATCAGATAAAGGTTTAAAATTACAACATCCTATAATAGCTATTAAAACTAAAAAAATACCTATTAACTCAATGCGAGAACCTATATCCTTTTTTTCTTCTTTTCTTTCTTTTTTCTTAGCCATTTTTTCACCTTCTACGCTAAATTAATTATACCATATTTATGACAAAAAAAGTATTAAAAATTAATACTTTCTTCAATTCTCATTAATTGATTATATTTACAAATACGATCTGTTCTCGATAAAGAACCTGTCTTAATTTGTCCTAAAGATAAACCAACTGCTAAATCAGCTATTGTCGTATCCTCTGTTTCACCACTTCGATGTGATATAACAGTTTTATAATTATGAGCTTTAGCTAAAGCAATTGTTTCTAAAGTTTCTGTTATTGTACCAATTTGATTTACTTTTAACAATATAGCATTACCAGCATGATTATCAATACCTTTTTGTAAACATTCTTTATTAGTTACAAACAAATCATCACCAACTAATTGTATTCTATCCCCTAATCTTTCTGTTATCAATCTAAAGCCTTCCCAATCGTTTTCATCAACGGGATCCTCAATAGAAATAATAGGATACTTATTAACTAATTCTTCATAGAAATCAATTAATTCTAAAGTAGTTAAACTTCTATTTTCACCAACCAAATTATATTTACCATCACTATAGAATTCCGAAGCGGCTACATCAATACCTAAGCATACATCCTTACCAGGTACATATCCAGCTTTAGTTATAGCTTCCATTATTAAAGCAAAACCTTCTTCATTACTATTTAAATCAGGTGCGAATCCGCCCTCATCACCAACACCTGTTGCAAGGTGTCTTTCTTTTAAAACTTTCTTTAAATTATGGAATACTTCTGCACCAATTCTAACTCTTTGTTTAATAGTATCAGCTTGTGGTATAATCATAAATTCTTGGAAATCTAATTTATTATCAGCATGTGCTCCACCATTAATAATATTCATCATTGGTACTGGTAATAGTTTTCCATCACCAACATATTTATATAAAGGCATTCTAGCATTATTAGCTGCAGCTTTTAAAGCAGCCATAGAAACACCTAAAATAGCATTAGCTCCTAAATTAGATTTTGTTTTAGTTCCATCTAAAGCAATCATAGCATAATCTAATGTTTTTTGATCTTCAACTTCATATCCAATAACTAAATCTCTAAGTGGACCATTAACATTATTTACTGCTTTTAATACCCCTTTACCTAAGTATCTAGTATTATCTAGATCCCTTAATTCTAAAGCTTCTCTTTCACCTGTTGATGCACCTGATGGTACAGCAGCTCTACCCATAACACCATTTTCTAATATAACATCAACTTCAACTGTAGGATTACCTCTTGAATCCAATATTTCTCTTGCCCTAACATCTTTTATTTTCATTATTATCACCATAATTAATTATAGCATATTTGTTAAAATTAAAAAAGTAGCATACGCTACTTTATAATCTTTCCTTTACAAGTTTATTTACTAAACTCATATCAGCTTTACCTTTTAATAATGGTGATACTTTACCCATAATTTTACCAATATCAGCTTGTGATTGAGGATTAACTAAAGCAAATACTTCATCTAAAACTTTATTAATTTCTTCCTCACTCATCATAACTGGCATATATTTTTCAAGCATTTCAATTTCTTTAGTTGCTTGATCAATTAAATCTTTTCTATCAGAATTTTGTAATTCATTAATTGTTTCTTTTCTTGTTTTTATTTGTTTAGCTACAACAGCTATAACTTCATCATCATTTAATTCTCTTTTTAAATTAATTTCTTCTAACTGTATAGCACCTTTTATCATTCTAATAACATTTAATAAATCCTTGTTTTGATTCTTCATGGCATTTTTTAAATCTGTCATTATTCTTTCTTTCATAATAATCTCCTTTCATATATATAAAAAAGCCATAAGGCTTAGTTATAATTTCTTTCGCGACGACGACTATTTTTAATAGCTTCCTTCTTAGCTTCTCTTCTTCTTTCTCCAGGTTTACTATAGTGTTCTCTTTTTCTAACTTCTTTTAGGAGGCCATCTTTTAAATTTTTTTGTTTCATCATCTTAAGTGCACCATCAACATTACCATTTTTAACGACAACTTTACTAGACATACGATCCCTCCTTCCACAATAACTACATGAATTATAGCACTTTTTTATTTACTTATCAACACTTTTTAGACAAAAAAAGCGCAAAAAGCGCTTTTCTTTAGAAACACACACCATTAGTACCATATATTCGAGCTACTGTTCCCACTATTTTTCCTAGTTTGAAGATAATCTCACATAGTACCGGTAATATTGGTATACATAATATTATTAATATGACTGATATAATAATTTTATAGTTTTTAACTATTAAATTGGGCACATGCTACCTCCTACAATTCTTCTTATGGCACTGCCTAAACTCCTTCCTGCGTCAAGTATTAAAACTCCCAATTTATAGACATTACTTAACAAAGTGCCTGTTATATTAATACCGCCAACAATCTGCAATAATTCTTCTTTTCCCATTATGACACCTCCTTAATTACACTTCAATGGTCGTGTATAACCATCTATAACACCTATTATAAACAGTACACCTGCGACAATTAAAAGTCCTAGGCCTAAGCCACCACCAGATATACCCATAAGTTCTTTTTTCTCTAATTTAACCATTTTTTAATTCCTTTCTTAAACTCTTCAAATAGAGTTGTTTCCTCCTTTTTAAAAACAACATCTAAAATATTATTTTCTATCAATAACTTTTTATCTAGTTTAGCACTTAAAACAATCTCGTAATAATTCTTATTATTAACTATATAATATCCTTCACTTATACTATGAATATCATAAGGATATTCATGACTATCGATAAGTAATTGATATCTAATATCACTTAAATTCTCTACATATGTACTTATATAATACTCACCATCTATTTTTTTGATATATCCTACACCTTTTACATATTTATGATATTTATAATTTAAAGCTATGTTTAAAAATATCATCAGAAATATAATTAATAACATCATCCATATTAAAGCAATATGACATCTTTTATGATTAATAAAATATTTATTATGATACATCATATACCTTACCATCCTCTAACTTCAATAATCTATCAAATAAATCTTTATTATCCAAGCGATGTGATATAAAGATAATAGTTTTATCTGTATACTTTTTAAATAAATTATTTAAAATCCTTCTTTCCATTTTAACGTCAACTTGGCTGAGACCTTCATCGATAACAAGAATATTAAAATGATTAGCTAAAGCTCGTCCTAAAATAATTCTTTGTCTCTCACCACCAGATAAATTAAAACCATTTTCTTCAATCAACATATGATATCCTAAATTACTTCTATTTACGATATTATCAAGGCAACATATCTTGGATATATCCATTATATTATTACTATCGATATTGTTATATAAAGTATCTGTAAATAAAATTTCATCCTGTGAAATATAAACTACATCACTTGCTTTGTAATCATTTATATCAATACCATTAACATAAACTTTATCTCTTGTAACATCATAATACTTTTTAAGAAGTTTAAATAAAGTTGATTTACCAGATCCTGATTGTCCAATCATCATAACTTTACTTCCTTTTTCAATTTTTAAATTAACATCTTTCAATATATATTTATCGTCATCAAAAGTAAATTCTAAATCTTTAAATAAAATATCACCTTTCATTTCCAAATCAACGATATAGTTTTGTTTTTTAAAATATAATAGTTTTAAAATACGATCAATAACCACTTTTGATTTTCTTATATAACTATCTAAACTTGTTACATTTTTAATAGGTTCTAAAAAATATACTAATAAAGCATTAAACGAAAGTAATTGCCCTATAGTTATTTTATTATCTAACATAAGCAGAAAACCAATTAAAACGATAACTAAAAAACCAATACCATCAATAAAACTTTTGATTAAACTTTGTACATTGAAACAATTATTAAAATGATATAAACCTTCTAAAAAAGTAATATATTTATTTTCAAATGTTTTGATTATCTTATTTTCTTTATTACACCCTTTAACCGTTTCAAACCCATTTATAGCCTCGACCATATATGAAGTTGATATAGCTTTTAAATCCGTAATATTAGTTATATGTTTATGAAATAAATTCTTAAATATTAAAACACATAAAACATACAATATTAAAATAATTAATCCTGTTAAAAATAAAGTCTTATTTATAATGTACATAATGATTAAACATATAATAGCAAGAGGTATATCAATAATAGTAATAATTATTTTACTGAATACTTCTCTTACAATATCTAAATCATTAATTTTAGATATAATCTCACCTGTTGTATTGTTGCGGTAGTAATAATATGGGAGGTTAATAATGTTTTTAAAAGTTTCGTACGTTAAATTAAAATCAACTTTTTCATTTATAACAATTAGTAATTTGTTTCTAAAATAATCAGATAAAATTTTGAGAAGATAAATTATCAAAAATACAATAAAAACCAATATAATAGTTCGTTTTGAAAAGTAATTATCTAACATACTTTGCATATAAAAAGAACCTATAATCGAAAATAAAGTTATAAATAAAGAAATAGTTAAAGTCTCCATAATTTGCCTTGTTGAGGTTTTAATTAAACTATTTATAAAACTCGTAAATGAATTCTTTTGATGATATTCAATTTGTTTTTTGGGGGTGAATGTCAAAATGACATTATTAAAAATTGCATTAAATTTATCAAAAGTATAATAACTAGTTTTACCTATTGGATCGCTAACTAAAACTCTTCTTTTTTTATAATCTATTTTTTCAATTACAACATAATGATGATATGAATTATTAATAGTTACATGCGCTATACAAGGTAAAATAGTATCTTGCATATCATCTAATTTAATTTTGTATGCAGAAGATAAAAATCCACATTTTTTGCCGGCTTCCACTAAATGATAAGCTGTCGTACCATTTTTATTTGTTTTACACATTTCCTTTAACTCTTCAATATCATAGTACCCTTTATAATGCATAATTATTCTGAGTAAGCAACATGGGCCACAATCTTTAAATCCATCTTGTTTTATCATTTTTTAACCTCCTACTAACTATATACGACAAAAAATATTCAAATTCCTGCAAGAAATTAAAAAAAAGTGAAAAAAATTTCACTTTTTGTAGATAAATACCTCTTTAGACCCATATTTTTTATTTTTAATTAGCTTATAGTTAACTACGATATCATAATTTTCAACTTCACAAACTAATAAATTATTTAATAAATCATACTCTTCTATTAATCTAATAGCATCATTCAATAAATTATCTTTATAAGGTGGATCTAAAAATATAATATCAAATTTAATTTTATTATCTTTAAAATATTTTAAGGCATCCTTATAATCTTTATTGATAACAACACCATTTTCCATACCTGTTAAGTTCTTATTAATAGTATTAATAGCTATTTTATTTTTATCAACAAAATAACATTTACTAGCTCCATTACTTAAAGCTTCAATACCTAAGGAACCGGATCCTGCAAACAAATCTAAGATAGTAGCATCCTTAATTTCATTTTGAATGCTAGCTAACATCGATTCCTTTACCCTATCCATTGTAGGTCTTGTACCATCAATATCAAAGCCAAGTAATTGTCTGCCTTTATATTTGCCACTTATTACTCTCATAATAACCTTTCAAAAAAGTCCTATTTTTTTAGGACTTCGATTGCTTTACGCATTTTTAAATCATATTTAACCATTTCTAAACCACCAAATAATTTTAAGAATTCTTCTTTATCCATTTGGTATCTAGTAGCTAAAGTATCAGCTTCTTTATTAGCTTCTTCATCGTTAATATCAATCTTTTCAGCTTCAGCAATACTTTCTAACATTAAACGATAAGTAACTCTATTAGTAGCTTCTTCTTTCATTTGACTTCTTAAAGCAGCTTCATCACTATTTGTAAATTGATAGAACATTTCTAATGTAACACCTTGCATTTTTAAGTTTTCTTCATATTGTTTAATAATTCTATCGATTTCTTCTTCAATCATAACATTAGGAATATCGATTTTTACATTTTTTGCCGCTGCAGCAAGTAATTCATCGATATATTTATTTTCAGCATCTGCTTCTTTTCTAGCTTTGATATTTTCCTCCAATTGAGCTTCTAACTCTTCTTTAGTAGTAATACCTTCCATACCTAAATCTTCAAAGAAATCTTTATCTAATTCAGGTAATTTTTGTTCTTTAATTTCATTTACTTTAACTTTAAAAACAACATCTTTACCTTTTAAGTCTTCTACATGGTAATCTTCAGGGAATTTTAAGTTAAGATCTTTTTCTTCACCTTTACTCATACCAATAATTTGTTCTTCAAATCCTGGAATAAATGAATTACTACCAATTTTTAATGAATAGTTTTCACCTTTACCACCTTCGAAAGCTACACCATCTTTAAAGCCTTCAAAATCGATAATAGCTACATCACCATTTTCAACTTTACCATCTTTATCAACATTTTCAATGTATCTTTCTCTCATAGTATCTAATGCACTAGCAACTTCTTCTTTTGTTACTTTAACTGTTTCCTTTTTAACACCTAAACCAGTATATTTACCTAATTTAACTTCTGGTTTTAAAGTTAAAACAAATTTAAATTCAACATAATCATCTGTTACAGCATTAACGTTAATAGCTGGTTGCGCTACAATATCATCATCCTTATTTTCCTTTAACATCATTTCATATGCTTTATCTAATAAGCTTTCAGAAGCTTCCATATATAAAGAAGTCATACCATATTTTTTGATAAATACTTCTTTAGGGGCTTTACCAGGTCTAAAGCCATCAATTTTAGCTGTTTTATTTAATTTTTTAAAAGCCTTATCTAAAGCTTCTTTCCAATTTTCTCCATCTATTTTAATTATAATCTCTTTTTCCATATTCAATCCTCCAAATACAATAAATAGTATATAATATTTATGCTTATTTTTCAAGTATTTTAATAAAAAAAGATAACTAATGTTATCTTAATACTGAGCGGAACGAAATGTCGCCACCCGCATTGCCGTAGTAGTAGTTGAATGCAAACACGCCCGCTGCAGCACCGTAGTTCCAAACGCCACCACGGAAGAGCCATGGATAGCTCGAATCAACAAAGTACGCGAAATCTTCGTGGAAACCGCTGTGTTTACGATTGCCGTTATCAGCATCCTTCCAATAAGCAAAATTATCTAATTCTGAGGTTGCATCTCCTAAATGTCCTCTTGAATACTCCCAGCTATTTGTTCCATATTTATATAAGTCATAATACTTACTTTCTGGAAATGATACGCCTGATATATTTGTGATACTTGGATCACTTCCATCATTTGGATATGTTAGTTTTCCTGTGAATCCTGAATTATACAGATTATTTCTTCCTGATGCTGGAATACCACTATCTTTAGCGTCCTCCATAACACCCATAACATATTCATAAGCCCCACCATTCATATCATATACACCATAGATGTTGCCTGTAGTACTTGCTTTGACACCTTGTGTTGTATACCATTCATTCTCACAGCCATAGTATGGTCCTTCCGTATGATTTGTTTGTGTCATCTTGTCATATGTCACATACCCTTTAGTCGCTGCTACACTTGCTGCACATCCTGTATTATGCTTGGTACTATTATTTATCATTACTTCTGTAACACCAAGCCCATAGTTAGAAGCTGATAGATATGCTATAGCTCCCCATTCACTATTTTTTAACATGGCCGCATCTTTTGTTGTGCCATAGTTTAGTTTTCTTGATGTTGTAAATTGTGTTGATACATTTTGACTTCTTAATGATGTAATACTTGATGTTTGGGTATATCTTGAATCTGTTGGTAAGATTGTTGGTGTTGAAGAAGAACCTGTTGTTTCAAATTTTCCTACCCAGATACCGTTTAATTCATCAGTTCCAAATGTGAAGGCTGGATGTGTTAACCATTCATCTTTATTACTACCATTAGTTTTGGTCACAGTATTATTTTCAAACACAATATCTATTAAATGTGCATTATCTACATAATTACTTTGACTTGTTATATTTCCATAATCTGTTAAATGATTAACATCAGTAAATATTTGATATCTATATCTTGGTATCCATACATAAAAAGCCATTATATCTTTCATTTGTATTGTAGTTCCTGCTTCAGCATTTACATATGTATTTCTTGTTGCATCTGTAACTAGTACGGCATTAGCCCATTTTTTATCACCATAATTGTACCATTCACTTCTTATATCTGCTTTTTTAACTACACCATTATCATATACAATAGGTATCATACCATTATCTAATTCAGGCGCTGCACCATTTACGGTTGCATCAATATAAATTGGATTACAATCATCGACACTTGTATAAGTAAAATCAGAGGCATTAAAATCTTTGATATAGCATCTGTTTTCTAACCTAATAGTAGCTGCCATATCACCAAATTCATTAATGACAATAGAACCAAATTCAGGTTTATCAATACTTAAAATATTATATATATCCCTATTAATAATTTTATTTGTATCCCCATCCATTAAATATTCATTATATAAAACATTAGCTTCAGCTAAAATAGTTTTTACTTGCGCTATTTCATTATCAATTTGTGATTGTCTAATAAGACCATTAAAAGCTGTAAAAGATATTAAAGAAACAACCGTCAAAATAATAATAACAGCTATTAATTCAACTAACGTGAAACCCCTTTTCATATATACCCCTCCAGATTATATATAAATTTTAGCATATATGAATAAAAAAAACAATAACTGTTAAATTATTGTTTATAGTATTTCTAATATTTTAACTTCATACTTACCGCTTGGACTTTCAACCGTAACAGTAGTATTTACTTTTTTACCAATAATAGCTTTAGCTATTGGTGACTCATTAGATATCTTATTACTATCTGGATCAGCTTCTTTACTTCCTACAATAGTATAAGTCTCTGTTTCATTATCATCAACATATTGTAATTTAACACTATTACCTACGCCAACTTCATCCGCAGCAACATTGTTAATGATTTTAGCATGCTCAATAGCAACTTCTAATTCTTTAATTTTATTTTCTACTATAGCTTGTTCATTTCTAGCTGCATCATATTCAGCATTTTCTGATAAGTCTCCCAAAGCTCTAGCATCTTTTAAAGCACTGATTACTTCTGGTCTACGAACTAGTTTTAAATGTTCTAGTTCTTTTTTCATTTCCTCTAATCCTGCTTCAGTTACAAATACTTCTTTTTCATTTGCCATTTCTATTCACCTCAATTTATAAGAACGTTAAAATGATACTACAATTTTAATTTTTTGTCAACTCAGTACTTAATGCGCATTAAATCATATTCATCTAAGGCTGCCTCAACCTTTAAATAAACTATTTGTTTAGGATGTCTTACTACATCAATCGTATTACCATCTTCATCATAAATATTATCTATTTTATAAGTAAAGCCAATGTTATTTGGGCCAAAAAACTCAACAATATCGCCTTTTTTAAAATAGTTTCTTTGTTCAATCATAACCATATGCGTATTCTTATCATATTTTTTAACCACACCTAAAAAATCTTGATTAGATATTTCTATTCTATTGTTGTAATAACTACATGTTTCATCATATACACCATCGAAAAATTGTACACATGAATCTCTATTAGCTACTCTAGATAATATTTCTTCATATTTTTTATTATATGTGTAATTACCTTTATTAGAACAATATTCATCTATAACCTTACGATATATACTAACTACGGTAGCTATATAATAAATAGAACGCATTCTTCCTTCTATTTTTAATGATGTAACACCCATATCACATATATCATCTATATGTTTTAAAAGTGATAAATCCTTAGAACAGAAAGTAAAATTCTTATCACCTTTTAATTCTTTTTCACCATTATTTAAATCAAAATCCCAACGACATATTTGACTACATCCACCTCTATTAGCGTCTCTATTAGTCAAATAATTAGATAAAACACATCTTCCTGAATAAGATGCACACATCGCACCATGGATAAATATTTCGATTTCTAATCCTGTTTGTAACATCAAGGCTATATCTTCTTTAGTTGATTCTCTACCCAAAACAATACGTGTAACACCTAATTTTTTATAAAATTTAGCTGCTTCAACATTTAAAGTTGATTGTTGTGTTGATAAATGGATCTCTAAATTAGTATGTGCTTTAGCCATACTAATAACAGCTGGATCGCTAACAATAATAGCATCTACACCTATTTTATCTAGACTTATTAAATAATCTTTTAAAAATTTAACTTCTTTATTATGTAAAACAATATTAACAGTAACGTATACTTTTTTATTTAACTTATGAGCAAACATTACCCCTTCTTTTATTTCATCTAAAGTAAAGTTTACCGCATTAGCTCTTAGGCCAAATAAACTACCACCTAAGTATACTGCATCCGCACCATATAATAAAGCTATTTTTAATCTTTCTAAATCTCCTGCTGGAGCTAACAATTCTGGTTTCATTTTACTTTATACACCGTTTCTTCATAAAAGAAGCCTTTCTTTGTATTTGTAAACATTTTATTTATTTCTTCTTCCAACTTATCTACATTATCTTTATCAACATCATTAAAAATATCTAATACTTTTATAAATTTATCATCATCAATTAAAAAACTGTTTAAAACTATATAATCATAATCCAATAATAGTTTTTCTTTTAAGCCATTTAATATAAAATCGCTATAACCATATGTACCTAATTCTGAATCAACCAAAGGATATGTTTTACCTTCTTTAGATATATAATTAATTGTCTTATCAGAGTCTAAATTAAAAGTTTTCAAATAATTCTTAACTAAATGTCTACGTGATGCGAAAATAGGAATATAACCAAATAAAGTAACCATTAAAGAAGATTTTGTATTTTCTTCAATTTCCTTCATTTCTCTTAATGTTATATCATTTGATACCCATGTATATTTAACTCCATTTTCATACCAGAAATTACTTGTATAATAATTATTTGTCATATGTTCTTGGCTCCATACTAAGTCATAATTCAAATCTAATTCCTGATAATAATTAACTATACTTATATCATAATATATAACGCCTCTAATATTATAATCATTTAATTTGATTAAAGTATCTTTCAATAAATCCAAATCACTATTGTGCATATTTTTATTTAAAGCTACAAATACTTCTTTATTTTTAATGTTTTTAATATCTTCTAAGTCAATATAAAATGGCATGTTAACAGCTAAGGATTTAATACCTACTATAACACCGTCACAGTTTAATTTATCTATCATTTTTAAAGAAGATGGAATAACTAATGTCTTCATTAAAATCACCTTCACGTATTATAACACAAAAAAAGTATTGATTCAATCAATACTTAAACTATATACCTAGCATAGAAAATAATGCTACAATATCAAAATGTGTTAAATAAATAATCAAAGACGCAATACTTAAGAATGGTCCATATGGTATTTCATGATTATTTTTACTTTTTAATATAATTAAAGCTACAGGAAAAGCTAAGAATGCTGAGACAA
>JAEEYW010000049.1 GCA_016288305.1 Caryophanales bacterium
GATGTCATAGATTATTATAGTGGTCTTTAAAGAAAATATATAATGTTTCTATTTTCGCATATGTGTTTTGATCTAGTTTGATTTTTAAATCATCTAAGATTTTTCTGGGATTACCAAAGATAATGGTATGCCATTCATTTTTGATATATGTATATAATAGATTTAAATCTTTATCTTTTAAATCTATACCATTAGATAAAGCAAATTTATTTACGTCTTCGATAGTTAATCTTTTAACGTATTCATTAATAAGTTTTTCTTTCAAATTAATCACCTTATTAATTATATGTTAAGACTGGTGAATGATGTATTTAAGGAGGTATAATATGATTAAAATTTTTAAAACTGTGTATGAAAAAATATCATAAAAAAATATATAATGTTAGTACATTTAAAAGTAAAGAAATAAAAGAGACAGTTGAAAAAAGATATAATATTTTAATAGTATTAATACTTATCGTTGCTTTATTATTAATGGGTAGTTTATTTATAGTACAAGTTTTGAAACATGGTTTTTATTTAAATAGAGTTGATCAATTGAGTCAAAGTATTGTTTTATCTACTTCTACGCCACGAGGCCGTATATATGACCGTAATGGCAAGGTAATTGTGGATAATGAAGCTGTTAAGGTTATTTATTATAAAAAGCCTCAAGGTGTAACGCAAATAGAAGAGATTGCTTTAGCGTATAAAGTGGCGTCTTTATTGGATTTGGAATATGATCTAAGTGAGAAGAATTTAAAAAGATTTTGGGTTAAGATTAATAGTGATTTAGCTAATAATAAGATAACTAAAGAAGAGTGGAAACAATATGATGAAAGAAAACTTACTTTGAGTGATATTGAGGAGCTAAAACTTGAACGTATTACAAAGGATGAATTAAATAAATTAAGTTCTTTAGATAGAATGGCAGCTTATGTTTATTATTTGATGAATCTTGGTTATAGTTATGATGAAAAGGTCATTAAAAAAGATAATGTAACGGATAAAGAGTTTGCGCTTATAGCTGAAAATGCTAATGTATTAAATGGTTTTGATGTTCGCTTAGATTGGAAAAGAGTATATCCCTATGGTAATACTTTTGGAGCTATTTTAGGTGATGTTTCTTCTTCTGAAATGGGCATACCTTATGAACTTAAAGATTACTATTTGAATCTTGGTTATAATTTAAATGATCGTGTTGGTATAAGTTATTTAGAACTTCAATATGAATCTGTTTTGAAGGGTAGTAAAACAGTATATAGAGTTTTGAAAGATGGAACATATGAGGTTATCGATCCTGGTAAAAGAGGTAATGATATTGTTTTGACTATCGATATTGAATTACAAAAAGAAATTGAAAAGATTCTAGAAGAAGAAGTTGTTAAAGCTAAAAGGGAAGTTAATACAAAATATTATGATCATTCTTTTGCTATTATAAGTGATCCTAATACGGGTGAAATACTTGCTATGGCTGGTAAACAAGTTGTTTATAAAAATGGTAAATATGAAGTATATGATTATACACCTGGTATTATTACTACTTCCGTAACAGCTGGATCTATTGTTAAAGGTGCTTCGCATACCGTTGGTTATATGACAGGTGCTTTGAAAATGGGCGAAAGAAGAAGTGATGAATGTATTAAAATTGCTTCCACACCAGCTAAATGTTCATGGACAGCTATTGGTACAATTGATGATGTTCAAGCGTTGATGTATTCTTCCAATGTATATCAATTTAAAACAGCTATCAATGTTGGTAAGGGTGTATATCGTTATAATCAACCTTTGGAAATTGATACTGAAGCTTTTGATATATATCGTAAGACTTTTAATGAATATGGTTTAGGTGTTTTAACGGGTATCGATTTACCTAATGAAAGTTTAGGTTATATGGGTACAAGTTTACAAGCAGGACATCTTTTAGATTTTTCTATAGGTCAATATGATACATATACACCTATACAACTTGTTCAATATATCAATACTATAGCTTCAGGTGGTATGCGTTTAAAACCATATTTACTTAAAGCTATATATAGTCCTACGAAAGATGGTTTGACCGATGTTTTATATATGAATGAACCAACGATATTGAATAAAGTTAATATTAATGATGAATATATGGAAAGAATACATAAAGGTTTTGAAGCGGTTATGTCAGAAGCTGGTACGGGAACACCTTATGTTGATATAAAATATAAAGCAGCTGGTAAGACAGGAACAAGTGAAAGCTTTCTTGATAGTGACGGTGATGGAATAGTTGATAAAGAAACTATTTCCAATACTTTTGGTGCTTATGCACCATATGATAATCCAAGAGTTTCCTTTGTTGTTGTATCGCCTGATGTCTATTATAAAGAGGGCTATTCTACAACTAGAAGTTTAGTAAATAGACGAATTTCTTACAGAATTTCACAAAAATACTTTGAAATATACAAATAATTTGTTATAATTATGTTGATTGTCTTAAAGGAGGGATTAAATTATGGCTAAAAAAGGTGAAGCAAGAGAAAGAATTACACTACAATGTTCAGAATGTAAAGAAGAAAATTATCGTACTGAAAAGAATAAACGTAATACAACAGAACGTTTAGAATTAAACAAGTTCTGTCCTAAATGTAAAAAAACAACAAATCATAAAGAAAAGAAATAGGATGTGTAAATTATGCTTAGACATTTTCAACCGTTTATTGATTATGCAAAATTAATAGAAATACAAGCAAATACTTTCGTTGATAAAGTACAAAGTAAACGTATGAAAAAAATAACTTTTTCTAAAGCTAAGATTAAAAGACTAAGAATTAGAACAACAAATAAATAAGGAGGGTTTACATGTTTAGTGTTAATGATGTTAAAAATGGTATAACATTTGAACTTGAAGGTGAAATATTCCAAGTTTTAGAGTTTTCTCACGTTAAACCAGGTAAAGGCGCTGCTTTCGTTAAAATGAAAGTTAGAAACTTAAGAACTGGTTCTACAACTGAGAAATCTTTCAATAGTGGTACTAAGTTAGATAAAGCCATGATTGAAAAGAAACCAATGCAATTCTTATATGCATCAGGTGATAGCTATAACTTTATGAACATGGATTCTTATGAACAAATGGAATTAACTTCTGCACAATTAGGTGATGAAGCTAAATTCTTAAAAGAAGGTTTAAATGTTGATTTAAGTTTCTATAATGGTGAATTACTAGGTGTAATGTTACCAGATAAAGTTGAACTTAAAGTTGTACATACCGAACCAGCCGTTAAAGGTAATACTACTAATAATGCTACTAAAGATGCAGAATTAGAGTCTGGTTTAGTAATTAGAGTTCCATTATTCGTTGATGAAAACGATGTTGTTATTGTATCAACTGCAACTGGAAAATATGATTCAAGAGCATAGTAATATGCTTTTTTTATTTGCTATAAAATTGATGTCTAGTTTTTTGAAAAATCGTTGACTATATATATGTGTGTATAATAAAATATAGATATAAAGGTAGTGAGATATATGAAAAAAGGATTTACATTGATAGAGTTATTAGCTGTAATAATTATATTAGCTGTTATAGCTTTAATAGCAACACCGATAGTTATTGATGTTATAAATGATTCAAAAGATTCAGTTTCTTTAACCGAAACACAAAGAATAGTGGAAGCAGTTAATAATTATTGTCAAACAAATGGTATGATGAATCAATTAGATGGTAGAGAAGACATCTGTAAAGATGGTATTACTAAAGAAGAATTAAGTTCAATAATAGATACTAAAGATGTTGAAATAGTAAGTCTTGATTATAATAATGGTTTTGACTCATTAGTAATAAAAGCAAATGGTAGAACTGTTGTGTATGATGGTAAAGATTATA
>JAEEYW010000050.1 GCA_016288305.1 Caryophanales bacterium
TAGATCAACAGCTTCAATTTTACCTAATTCAATGTACTTTAAATCAATTTGAATATTATTAGTAATTTGCGTTAGCACTTTATTAACAACAATAGGATTAAAATCAACACTTTTAATCATTTCATCATCTTTAACAATTAAAAATAACTCATCGATGTCAACACTCTGAGTTATATTTTTACTTACAGCATTATTTATAACGATGCTAGCTAGTTTACGTGATTCTAGCTCAGCAAAATCAATTAATATAGGATTTACCTTCATATTTATAATTTTAAACACAAAGAAAATAGATATAATGATACCTATTATTATCAAAAGAAAATGATTTTTATTTAGAAATCGTCTTCTTCCTTTTAATCTTATTCTCGGCATATAATCACCAATAATTTATATGCATAATTAATTAAAAATATTAATCTTTAGCTATCGCATTCATTGTTAAAAAACACAAAATCAAGATTATAGATGTAAAACTAATTAAAACACCATTTTTAAAGCATATTGTTAAAAAGCTTGTGATAAGTGGTGATATAAAAGGTTTCATAGCTGACATTTGGTTCAAAACATAATTGGATATAACATAATCCATAGATCCGACTACGATATAAAATATTCCTGATACCAGCATAGCTACACCTAAATACTTCAATGATTTATATACTGCCTTATTTATAATGGCCAATAGAACAACAAGTAAAACACTTATGACATATAAATTGAAACTATTAAATGTTATAATTTTCTCTATAGCATTGACAGGAAGATTGCCTAAAGTTTCACTGCGCTCAGGTATAATTGAAACTATACTTTGACAATAGTTTTCCACATATTCATCTAATTGTTCCTCTTCCATCATAATATTAATATGATTATCCAATGATGCATGAGCAACTTCTTGCATATCCTCTACAGTTTTTGTAAGCATAACTGGTTTAGTATGACCATTAACAATATATAAAATTGTTTGATTAAAAAAATCACCTAATAATAAATTGATTTGTTCACTTTTTAAAATATCATATATAATTTCCTGAGGTATATTATTTTGAAAAGCTAAATCAGTTATTTGCTGTTTTAAAGTTACATTACTGGCTTCCCTATTAAATAAGATACCCATATCAGCATTCAATATATCTGCGTTTTTAACATATTGTGATATATTTTCTTTTGAAATTAATGATTTACTACAATATAAAAACATTGATATAGATATTACCAATATTAGGATTAATGAAATAAATGTATTTATAAAAATTTTTATAAATTTCATTTTATCACCCACTGATAAAAATCTTACCATATATTGAAAAATAAATCAATTTAACAAAAAAAATAGGTTATGCACCTACTTTATAAAAATCTAAGCGTAATTTATCAGCTATCGTAACAATGAACTCTGAATTGGTTGGCTTAGCCTTATCAATATCGACACTATGTCCAAAGATATTTTCCATTAGTTTTAAATCGCCTCGGTTCCAACTAACTTCAACCGCATGTCTTATAGCCCTTTCTACTCTTGAAACTGTTGTATCATATTTACTAGCTAACTCTGGATATAATTCTTTTGTTATACCACCAATCATATCAGGATTTTCAAACACTAGATAAACAGCGTCTCTTATAAACTGATAACCTTTTATATGTGATGGGATACCAAGATTATGCAACATTTTACTTATAGCGACTTGCATATTGCCATTATGAAAATCAATACTTTTTTCATCTTTCTTTTTGAAAATATCTAAAATCTTTTTCTCTAAATCAACTAAATCAAAAGGTTTTAAAATGAAATAATTAACGCCATATTCAGCTACTTCTCTAATAACTTCACTAGCATTATAACTTGTTTCAACGATAACTTTTTTATCGATATTTTCATTTTTCATGGCTTCTAATACATCCATACCATCTTTCTTAGGCATGATCAAATCTAAAAGAATCATATCATATTCATCTTGATTATTTTTAATTTTTTCAATACCTTCTAAACCATCGTGAGCTTCCATTGTTATTTTGATTTCCTCACTCGTTTTAAAATATTCCTTTACTGCATCAATTAGCTTGACATTATCGTCAACCATTAATACTCTTATCATTTTTCGCTCCCTCTTATTCTTACGAAGAATATTATATAATAATTCAAAACAAAAAACTATAGCGAAAAATAGCTAATTTTGTCGAATTATCCAAAGATGCACGCCGCATATAAGAAATACTATTTTTTGTTACGTATGTTAAATATAATAGCTCCTATAATCATAGGAACATAATATGTCAAAACTCTCCATAGAATCATTAATGAACTCAACATAGCATTTTGAACATATCCTGCATAGAATACTGTGAATAAGTATTCTTGTCCTAATGACCCTCCAGGAAGTGGTACAAAACTACTAACAATAGAGACAAATGATACTAAAACAACAGATGACATTATTGTTAATGACGTATAATCACCTAAACTAAATAAAATAATTAATGGTGTTATATAAAGACATATAATAGCTAAAGAATTCATAAAAATCATGTATGCAAGCTTTTTTTTGCTAGCTAATAAAGTCTTGGAAGCTTGATTGAATCTTTCGATACGACCATTCCATTTTTCCAATTTTTCTTCCTTATGTTTAACCATTTTAATTTTAGCTAACAAATTGATAGCCAAACTAATACATTTAGTAGCTGTTTTCTTGCTGTAAGCTAAAACAGCAAGTAAAACAATGGCTACGGCATTAATCAAAAAACCTATAGCAACAAAAAAACCTAAAGTATAATCAAAAGTATAAATATTGAATATACAGTTTAATGCAATTGTTAACGTCATAACTATTGAAAAAGCTACTTGGTGAACTAATGTTTCTTGAACAACTACATTAGTAGCTTGTGTTAGAGATAATTTATCTTTTTTTAAGACATAAATTTGAAAAGGTTGACCACCACTGGCGAAAGGTGTTACTGAATTAAAGAAAAAAGTCATAAGTTGTAATTTGAATGTTTCTTTAACATCTGCCTTTTTAAATGATGAGATGATTTCATTAGTAACAACCGCCTTAAAAAAGGTATAAACTGTTACAAAGAAATATGCTACTAACAGCCACCATATTTTGGCATTAACTAGTATGTGTAATATTTCACGATAATCATCTTTTAACGAAAAATACAAAACTAGTAGCGTTAATATAAAAATTATCAGTATATTTAATTTTTTATTTTTCATACTTGATTCCCTTTAATTTTTTACCTTCCAATAATTCCAAGCTTGCTCCGCCACCTGTTGAAATGTGTGTAAAGAATTCTTCATATCCGAATTGTTTTATGGCAGCAGCTGTGTCTCCACCACCGGCTATTTTTAAACCATCTATATTCTTTAGAATCTCACATACACCTTTTGTGCCATAACTATATTTTTCCTCTTCAAACATTCCCAAAGGACCATTCCAAATAATCGTCTTACTCATGCGTAAATATTGGCTGAATAGTTTTAATGTTTGTGGACCAATATCTAACCCTTTCTCAGAAGAAGTTATATCACTTATAAAACATGTTTTTAAATCCGTTACAACATCTATAGGTAATATAATTTTATCCTCGTATTTTGATAAGATATCTTTACAAAAAGATATACTTTCCTCATCCAATAAAGAGGAACCTATTTCGATGCCACTTGCTTTTAAAAATGTAAATGCCATACCACCACCAATTAAAATGTAATCAGCTTTATCAACAAAATTATTAATTACGCCAATTTTATCATTTACTTTAGCACCACCTAAAATAATTGTTAATGGTTTATTAGGATTGCACATAACATCATTCATTACTTTTAATTCTTTTTCGATTAAAAAACCTATACCACTAGGTAAATAGTTAGCAATACCAGCATTAGATGCATGAGCTCTATGAGATGTTCCAAAGGCATCATTTATAAATACTTCACCTAATGAGGCCCAATATTTAGCTAAATCCTGATCATTAGAACTTTCTTTAGAACCGTCGATATCTTCAAAACGGGTATTTTCCATTAGCAATACTTCACCATTTTTTAAGTTATCCACAGCTTTTTCTAGTTTTAAGCCACGTGTTTCATCAACAAAAACAACTTCCCTATTTAATAATTGACTTAATCTTAAACTAACAGGATACAATGTATTAACTTTATCTTCAACAGTTTTTACTCTTCCTAGATGACTCATTAAAATAACTTTAGCATTCTTTTCTAATGCATAATTAATAGTTTCTAAACTTTCAATAATTCTTTTATCATCAGTTATTTTTCCATCTTTAATTGGTACGTTAAAATCGACTCTTATAATAACTTTTTTATTACTGATATCTAAATCTCTGATTGTTATCATTTATATCACCATTATAATTTTATCAAAAAATAAAATTTTAGTAAATAATTATATATAATTAAAAAAAGTTTGAAATTAATCAAACTTAATAGTATCAAATGCTCCATTGCTAGCGTCTGTAATAACATAAATAGGTGCATTGGAAACATCATCTTGTTTTTTAACTTTAAATATAACATCCAACTTTTCTTGTATCTGTGCCTTACTAAATGGTTTAGCTAAATAATCTGCAAATCCTAAAGATACATATTTTTCTTTAGCACCTGCCACAGCATCAGCGGTTAAAGCTATTGTTGGTATTTTGAAATTAGGATTTTCTTTTAATTTAGCCATACATGCCTCTCCACCCATATTAGGCATCATAATATCCATTAAAATTAAATCATACTCATTACCTTGTTTTACTTTTTCTAAACATTGTAATCCATCATAACATTCATCAATTTCAAAACCAAAACTTTCTAAAGCTTTTTTAGCTACTTTGATATTTAAATTATTATCATCAACAATTAATACTTTCTTATGACCATAATCGACTGTTTCTGTATCTTGTACTTGTTCTTCCATTGGCCTATTCATTTTATGTATTCTTTGAGGTAATAAAGCCATAAAGACTGACCCTTTGCCATAAACACTATTAACATTTATCTTACCACCCATCATTTCAACTAATGATTTAGTGATAGCAAGACCTAAACCTGTTCCTTCTGTTGTTGTATTCTTTTCAACATCTAATCTATCAAATTTAGTAAATAATCTATTTAATAATTCAGGTTTAATACCTTTGCCTGTATCTTGACAAGTTATATATAAATTACTTATATTTTTATTTAAATCATTAATACATTTAATATTTAAATTAATACTGCCTTGATCAGTATATTTTATAGCATTAGTAAGCAAATTATTAACAATTTCTTTTACTTTACCTTTCTCACCAATTAATTCATAAGGCATATCTTCAGCTATAGATAGATTAAAATTAATAGGCTTTTCACCAATACGTGTACTTGTTACCTTACACATATTTTCAATTTCTTTTTTGAAATCATATGGATTATTAACTATTTCCATCTTATTAGCTTCTATTTTATTTATATCTAGTATATTACCTACTATTTCTAATAATGTATTAGATGCATTTAAGATATCTTTAGAATTCTCTACTATTTCAGCAGGACAATTTGTATAAGTTAAGTTATCCTCAGATAAGCCTACAATAGCATTCAAAGGCGTTCTTATTTCATGTGACATTGAAGATAAAAAATCTGATTTAGCCCTATTACTTCTTTCAGCTTGAAGTTTAGCAAGTTCCATTTCTCTTAACATCTTTAAATCCGGATTTTCAATTGTGAAATACATGATTATTATTGTCAATGCATGGGCTGGTATTAATAGCAATAGTTCATGAAAATATAATTGTATAGTCAAAGAAATAATTGCTGTAATCATTCCATATAAAATTGGCATACTCTTTTGTTGTTTCAAATTTTTTATATGCGTAAGGCATATTATTAAAATATAGAATACACCCAAGCCTCCAGCAATATATGAGAATAACGTAGCTAAGCCAATCGGATATAAATACTCTGTTGAATCGGCAAATTCAAAAGGTAATAATACAGATACAACAGATACAATTATATATATAACTGTTAGCGCTTTTACAAAAATTCTATATTTTTTATTTTTTTGATTTATTTTATTACACGTTGTATAAACATATAGTATAAAAAAATACATAAAAACAGCATAGTATAAAAATATAGTTTTCCCCAAAATCAGCATTAATAGTGAACGTATTTCAAAACCTTCTAATACCAAAAAATAATTTACAAATTCCACAAACAATCCAATTGCGCATGTAATAGATAGGTGTTTAAAACTATTATTGTCTAGATTATCAAGTTTTTCTTTTGAATCAAAATCTGCAATCAATATTAATATGACTATCATGAAACAAAAACTAGCAGTAACATTAATTAACATATATTCACCCCTATTATCGATTATACACGCATAGGCATAATATTGCAAATAAAAAGAAACTATTTTGATAGTCTCCCTTTAATTCTATTTATTGATTGTGCATCTACCAAAAATGCTTTGGCAGGATTATCTGGAGAATAGTTTTTAAGTATCAATTGTCCATCTTTATAAGGACTATAATATCCCTCATAATCATGTTTCAACAGTTGATAGTCTCTCTTACCAGTAACCTCGCTAGTTTCAAAACTATCATAGAATTTTACTCCATCTAAATGATATTTATCACAAATATAATTTACTAATTCTGCTTCCTTACCAATAAAATCATTTTTCAAAACAACTTGAGCAACAACATCTGTTTTCTTGTCATCTGCTTTAAATGCCGAAATCTCCCATTCCATTATCGGATCATCTTCAGATAAAGCATATTCAATATCGAATAAATACTTTGTTTCCCCTGTTTCATCTATATATGAATCTGAAGCTCTACCCAGCATACTTATTGAATTATCGTCATTTTGAACAGCAATATCACCCAAATTTGCCCATCTAATTCCAGCTTCATCGACATAATAATAATTTGCTGTAGCCTCCGGGTCATTCAAATATCTATCTGCAGATGCTGCACTACTTATATGTAAAATACCTCTTTCACCTTTTTTGACTATTTCGCCAGTCTTAGGATCAACAATTTTAACAAGTACCCCTGGTATAGGATAACCTGTTTCATTAGTTTTTGTTTCCTGATTTAACTCATAGCTTGTTAGTGCGCTTGAGCCAACTTCTCCAGCGCCTCCACCTATAGCTATTTTTTCTTTACAGCCAGCTTTTTTTAACCATTCGTTAACTAAATGCGCATTAGCCTTAGAAATTGGTTCACCGCCAGAACAAGGCCTAGTCAATTCTGACAATTCACCTGGTTTTATATTATCTTGTGCCGCAGCTTCCAAATAGAAACTTGCAGCAGACAATGTATGATTTATTCTATAATCTTTTAAATCTTGAGCAAAGCTTTTTTTATCATAAATTGGTTGAAGAACCAAAGTTTTTCCTTTAGCTAATTGTAAATATGTGGCATAAAACATCCCAGTAGCATGTGATGCAGGAATAACCACTAAAGATCTGTCACCCACATAATCTCTCAAATCTAAGCCTTTATGCATTTCAATAATGGCATTGGGTGATTGTTCAGTAAAAACAATACACTTAGGATCTCCTGTTGTACCACTCGTATATGAATAAATTGAATCCTTCGTAATATCCACATCAGGATATACTAATTCATTCTTGCTTTCTTTGCCAACTTTAATTATTTCACTCATGTTTATAAAGTCGATATTTCTAAGTTTTGCCAACTCACCCATAGCTTTTGACATTTTTATAGGATCTTGTAAATACTCTCTTACTTTTTTAGGCATTTTTGATAAATCTGCAAATAAAGCCCTTTGTTCTTCTGGCAAATAGTCATTCAGTGATGTCAAAATTACTCTCTTAATATTTGATTTTTTTAATTGCTCAGCAACCAAAGGCAAATACACATCCAATAACATTATTGTATCGGATCCTTTTTCTAATGTGTATCTCGCCATATTATTTCTTAAAAATAAAAAATTTACATTATTACTTATAGCGCCAATGTTTAAAGTCGCAAAAAGAGATAAATAATATTCATTTGAAACAGGTAAACTCATGGTAACTATTGAATCTTTCTTTATTCCTAAACTATCAAATCCCTTTGCATATTCATCAACAAACTTTGGTAACTGACCATAGGTTATTTTATTTCCAAAATACTCGAACGCTGTAACATCTAAATTATGTTGATTCCACGACATTATATTTTGGAATGTATTAATATTATATAAATCAATGCCATTTATAGTTTTTACAACCTTAGCATTGCTCGGTAACTCCCTAACCATTTTATATGTTGGTACTCTTTCCATAAACAACCTCCTGCAATCACTTGTAATCTATGTAAATTATAATATATTTTAGTGCTTTTTGCAATACAGAATACAATAGATATAAAATATGATGCCATTTATCATACTACATCCTCTCCAGTGAAGTTTTTAGTCTTCGATTCAAAATTTTCTAATAATTCTGACGCCTTTTCTTCATAATATATAGTTACGCTCTTTTAAATTTAGCTTTTTTCATTTCTTTTTCAATGTAATATTAATAGGAACCTCGTATTTTTCTAATTTTTTTAAGCGCAATTTCCCAATTTGCGTAATGGCATCATCTTGACCATAATCTTCTTTAATAGCCGCAGGAACATAACCTCTATCACTATTTTCTTGCTTTACTACAACTGAGGCGAAAACACCTGGACATAGATTAATAGTTTTCAACACATTACTAGGATAAATTTTGAAATTTGAATCAGATTCAGATGTTGTTTCTTAAGCACTGCTAAAGTCATTTTTATTATGGCATCGCAGTAATAAATTGTAAATATTTATTGTACAGGCAACAAAAAAAGATAACAAACATTATCTTTTATTTCCTAAGTATTCAGCTGTTCTAACCATTTGACTTGAGTATCCCATTTCATTGTCATACCAGGCTATAATTTTAACTAATTGTTGACCGTCTACATCTAGTACATCAGTCAATAATCCATCTACTAATGCTCCGCAAGTTGAACCAATAATATCACTTGATACAACTGGGTCAAAAGTAAATTTTAAAGTTTCATTTGTATGTTTTTGTAATACTTCATTTATTTCTTCTTTTGTAACATTTCTATTAAGTTCTAATGTTACATCAACTACTGATCCTGTTGGTGTAGGTACTCTTAAAGCATTGCCTGACATTTTTCCTTTTAATGACGGTATAACCTCACCGATAGCGCTAGCTGCACCTGTAGATGAAGGAATAATATTCATAGCACCAGCTCTACCGCGACGAGCTTTGATACCTTTATTGTGCGCTACATCAAGAATTGTTTGATCATTTGTATAAGCATGTACTGTTGTCATATAACCTTTTTTGATACCAAACACATTATTGATTACGTTCACAACAGGAGCTAAACAGTTAGTAGTACATGAAGCAGCAGAAATAATTTGTTCAGTTCCATCTAAAGTATCATGATTTACATTATATACGATTGTTTTCATATTACCTTTACCAGGAGCTGAAATAATAACTCTTTTAGCGCCTGCTTTAATATGACTATATGCTTTATCATATTCAACAAACTTACCTGTACATTCAAATACTTCATCAATATTTAATTCACCCCAAGGTAAATTTTCAGGATTCATTTCTTTAAATATTCTTACTTTTCTATTCCCAACAATGATATTGTTATCATCATAACTAATTTCATCTACTCTATAGTTTCTATGATTACTATCATATTTTAACAAATAAGCCAACTGTTCTGCATCAGTTAAATCATTGATAGCTACAACTTCAAAATTAGGATTTTCCTCCATAATTCTAAAAACTAATCTACCAATTCTTCCAAATCCGTTTATTGCTACTCTAATCATTTAATTTCCTCTTTTCTAACTTTTAAAACAACTTCCACCAATAAATTCTCTTAAAACAGATTCTTTAGGAACATCATCACTTGGAATAGGTAAAAAATTCCTTAAGAAATTAATTAATCTTATTGCCTCTGGATATGTTTCATCATCTTCACTAACAGAGAAAAGTAATGGTTCAGCATATACTTTTAATACACCTAATTCATATATTAAAGCTGAATTAATAATAACATCCGCATCATTTTGATATGGGAAAATATTTTCTTCTTCACCTTCTAAAATGCTAGGCCATTTCTTTAATGTTTCAGCTGCTGAATATCCTCTATATTGATTATCTCTTATAATTCTTCTTAATCTTCTTGTATCAGAAGTATGAATTCGATTGTGGTTATCAATGTTTAATTGTGTTAAAGGACTAATATATACTTTGAACTTATTAGCGTCATCAACTGCTAAAGTCAATTCAGGATTCAAAGCATGTAATCCTTCGATAACAATAATGTCGTTGTCTTTAAGTTGCAAGTATTTTTGTTTATATTCCCTTTCACCTAAAATAAAATTATATTCTGGTAATAATACTTTTTCACCTTCCAATAGTTTTATTAGATGTTTATTAAATAAATCAGTATCAACAGCTCTTAATGATTCGAAATCACCTTCACCATTAGCTTTTTTTGGTGTATCCGTTCTATTATAAAAATAATCATCGATTGAAATACTATGTGTTTTAAATCCTCTTGCATTCAAATATACTGATAACTTACGAGCTGTTGTTGTTTTACCACTTGAAGATGGACCAGCCAACAAAACAACTTTTACTTGATCTTTTTTCTCATATATCATATCTGCAACTCTAGCTAATTGGCTATTATAACGTGCCTCAGCTAATTGAATAACATCGACATAATGTCCTGTTGAAACAATAGCATTTAAATCAGCTGCATTAGATATTCCTACTGTTTTACCCATCTCAGTATAATCTAAGAAGGCATCAAATAACATCTTGTGATGAGAATAGTCTTCAGTTGTTTTAGGATTACGTACAGTTGGATAACTTAAAACAAAACCATTTTTATCAATATAAGTTAATTTGAAGTCGTCTAATACTTTAGTTGATGGTGGCATTTCACCAAAAAAGTAATCATAGTACTCATCTAAACGATATAAATTAACATATGTATTACTTATGTACTTTAAAACATTTGCTTTGTCATATTGTTTATTCTTTTTGTAGAATTTAATAGCATCTTGACGTGAAACACTTAATTTAATAAAATTATAATTTTCCTCAATCATTTCTTGCATAACTTGTTCAACTTCGTGTAAATCTTTTTCCTCTAATTCCTTACCTTCTACTTCACAATAAACACCTTTATCGATTGAGTGTTGAATAATTACATCAACATCCCCTAATACTTTTTTAAAAGCAACAAGCATTAAAAATTGAACGCCTCTAGAATATGCAGAATTACCAACTAAACTACTTCTATCAAAGAATTCAACCTTACATTTATGCGTAACATTATATGTTAATTCTTCCAATTGATTATCAACCTTAGCCAATATTATTGGATATGAAAAATTAAGTTGTTCAGAAACAGCAATTTCACTAAGTGGCGTATTTTCTTTATACTCTCTTGTGACCCCATTACTAAATTCAACTTTAATCATTTTTTCCATTTATATCACCCTTATTCTTTACATTTATATTTTAACAAAAAAATAACGATTTGTCATTCTTTTTGTATAAAAAATATGTCTAACAATATTATGTATAAACACAAATAACTAGATATAAAATAATAAGGGAGGAAAAATATGTTAATACCAACAGTTATTGAAAAAAGTAATAATAGTGAAAGAGCTTATGATATATATTCTAGATTATTAAAAGATCGCATCATCATGCTAACTGGTGAAATTGATGATGAAAAAGCCAATAGCATTGTAGCGCAATTATTATATTTAGATAGTATGAATCACGACAATATAAGTTTATATATTAATAGTCCCGGTGGTTCTATTACAGCTGGAATGGCTATATATGATACCATGAATTTTATTAAAAGTAATGTCGAAACAATATGCATTGGCATGGCTGCTTCTATGGGAGCTTTTATTCTATCAAGCGGTTCCAAGGGCAAAAGATATTGCTTACCAAATAGTGAAGTTATGATTCATCAACCTCTTGGTGGCGCGCAAGGACAAGCAACCGAAATCAAAATAGTTGCAGAACATATTTTAAGAATAAAAAATCATTTAAACAACATTTTATCTATAAATACAGGTAAAGATATCAAAACAATTGAAAATGACACTGAAAGGGATAATTATTTAACTGCTGAAGAAGCTTTAAAATATGGTTTGATTGATAAAATTTTATAAAAAAATAATAAGGAAAAATTGAGATGCACCCCTTTGAGTAGACAACAATAAAAAAATAGATTTGAATAATGATATAATACACTTCCGAAAGGAGGTGTATTTTTTATGGCGTCAAAAGGTCAAAAGTTTAATAAATATTCTGAA
>JAEEYW010000003.1 GCA_016288305.1 Caryophanales bacterium
ATACCATAAATAATACCAAAATTAACAGCCTTAGCGACTCTTCTTTCATGAGAAGTAACATCTTTAATATCCTTATGAAAAATATCACTAGCAGTCTTACTGTGAATATCATCACCTCTATTAAAAGCATCAATCAAAGTATCAACAGACGCAATACTAGCTAAAATTCTAAGCTCAATTTGAGAATAATCACCACTAATAATAACAGAATCATCACTAGGTACAAAAGCTTTACGAATAAGCTTACCATAATCATCACGAGCAGGAATATTCTGTAAATTAGGTTCAGAAGAAGAAAGTCTTCCAGTACGAGTCAATGCCTGATTATAAATTGTATGAATCTTACCATCAACGCCAATTTCTTTAATTAAACCTTCAATATATGTAGAATATAACTTAGTAAGAGTTCTGTACTCAAGTACTTTCTCAATAATAGGATGCTTACTTCTTAATTTATTTAAAACATCAACCGCAGTAGAATAACCAGTCTTACCCTTTTTACCATGAGGCAATCCTAATTTTTCAAATAATATATCGCCTAGCTGTTGAGTTGAAGAAATATTAAACTCACAACCTGCTAAATCATATATTTCTCTAGTTAAAGTATCAATTCTTAAAGAAATTTCTACACCCATTTCCTCTAAAGTACTACGAGAAATATTAATTCCATCATACTCCATATCTCCCAAAACTAAAGCTAAAGGCATTTCAATATCATTAAATAATGAAGTCATTCCCTCACTTTCTAATTTAGAAGTAAAATCTGAATAAGTATCATAAATAAACTTAGCCTTCATAACTGCATTTTTGCACATATCATTATAATCATAATCTAAATCACATTTCTTACCAAAGAAAGTCTCATAAAAAGGAATACTATAACCTAAAGAATTAGCCAAATAAGAAATATCATCCTTTAAATTATACTCAAGTAAATAAGCAGCAAGCATACTATCATAACTAACATTGCTTACATCAATACCAGCTTGTTTTAAAGAAACGTAAACCTTCTTCAAATCATAAGTATACTTATCTATATCAGTTAAAAAACTAGGTTCCTTCATTAAAACATCATAAGGAACAAACATAGAAACAGAATCATTATAAACACCCATACCTAAAATAGAAGCGCTGTGATAATTATTACCTAATACCTCTAAATAAATAGAACAAGGTTTATCTATCTTAATTTCATCAACACTATTAACAACCTTAAAATCAATATTACTATTATTAATAACCTTAGTCTTCTTAAGAAAAGAATAAAACTCTAAATCTTCATACATAGAATTTAACTTATCCAAATCAGGACTCTTATAAACTAAATCATTAATATTAATCTCAAGAGGAACTTCCCTATAAATAGTCGCAATATCATAACTCATATAAGCACTATCTTTATCCTCAACTAATTTGTCATGAAGTTTACCCTTAATAGAGTCAATATTAGAATAAATTCCATCCAAAGTCTTATAATCTTGTAATAGCTTTAAAGCAGTCTTCTCACCAATTCCTTTAACACCAGGAATATTATCAGAAGAATCACCCATTAATGCCTTTAAATCAACAATATTAATAGGATCAATACCCCATTCAGACTTAAAAGAAGAAACATCATATCTTACATAATCCTTAGACTTCAATAATTTAATATTAACAGTATCACTAATTAATTGTAATAAATCCTTATCACTACTTATAATAGTACCTGTAAAATTAGGATTTTCCTCACAAAAAGAAGCAAAAGTACCAATAATATCATCAGCCTCATAATTGTCAATCTCATAATAAGTAATACCCATATTAGTAAGCATCTCTTTAGCAATAGGAAACTGAACCTTTAACTCATCAGGCATCGCAATTCTACCATCTTTGTACCAATCATATTTTTCATGTCTAAAAGTTTTACCTTTATCGAAAGCCACCATAATATATGTAGGTTTTTCCTCTTCAATTATTTTATTCATCATATTAGTAAAACCATATAAAGCATTAGTTGGAAAACCTTTACTATTCTTCATAAAATTACCATTATATGCTGTAGCATAATAACTTCTAAACACTAAATTATTACCATCTACTAAAATTATTTTTTCCATAGATATCACCTATAAATATTATAACATGTAAGACATATTAGATAAATAAAAAATTAGGTTTAAAACCTAATTTATTCGCTTCTTAATGATTCAACCGGATCTTTTTTACTTGCCATCTTAGCAGGCACTAAACCAGCAATAACAGTTAAGACAACACTTATTAAAACAAGTAAACTAGCTGATGTGAATTTCAAATGCGTTAAAGAACTAACATCTAAAGCTGATTTAATAATAGCATTAGCTGGAATAGTTAACAAATACGCAACTGAAACGCCAATTAATCCAGCAACTAATCCTTCAATAATTGTTTCAGCATTAAACACTCTTGTTATATCTTTTTTAGAAGCACCTATAGCTCTTAAAATACCTATTTCTTTTGTTCTTTCAAGAACACTTATATAAGTTATAATAGCAATCATTATACTTGAAACAACTAATGATACAGCTACAAAAGCTATTAACACATAAGATATAATATTTACAATTGAAGTTACTGAAGAAAGTAAGACACCTATCATATCAGTATATGTGATAACATTTTCATCTGTTTGGGTATCATTATATTCTTTAATAATATTTTCTATTTCCTTTTTAGAATCAAAGTTTTTAGGATAAATATTGATTGTTTTAGGATTATCAATAGACATAGCGCCTAATAATTTTAAATTATTATCTAATGTTGTTGTGAATCCATCAAAAGGCTTATTAGTGAAAATATTTATATTTTTATTTTCTAATTGTTCCTTAACAATATCTTGTTTATTATTTTCATTCATTACATATTCAACTAGAGAATGCATATAACCAATATAACCAGATTGTGTATCGTTTGATTCAGATGATATCTTTAAAATACCAACTATATTTAAATCAATGCCTTGCGCTACAATGTCATTTAGATAATTGATATCACTTGTTTTATCAACCCAAACACCATCTTGTTTTTGATAATAAGCTGTGTTCAAAACTAATTTAAATTTGTTATTCATGATACTATCATAATCATATGATATGCTATCTAAAGAAACATCCTCACCACTTTTGATTCGTTCAATAATATCTGCTACTTGTTCACGATTTTCAATATTTAAAGCATACATCAACGATAAAGGTATTTGATTATTCTTATCAACAACAATAACTACCTCATTATAGTTTTGTGGTAAACGTCCTTGTAAAACAGTATATTTTGAACTCATTAATTTTTCATTATTAATTAATTCATAGAAAACATCATTTGATTGATATCTATATTCTCCTGTTAAAGAGAACGTATTTGGATTCACTTTTATATCATTATATATTTGCAAATCAAAATCATATACATATTGAATATCCGTAACATAATTTTTAATATTCTCATTGTTATCAAGATACTTTTTAAATTCCACTAAGTTATTCTTAGTAATAGCCATATTAGCTTTTAATTCTCTACTTGTTGATATATCATCAATAGTACATATAGTACCAGCAGGACATTCAATATTCAAAGTATCCTTACTATTTCTAATACTTGTTATCATACTAGATAAATCAAAAACTGTAGACTCTATTTGCAAAGGATAACTTGATAATGTTTCCCTTTCTGTTTTATTTATATATTCTTGAACACCATTAGATAAAGCCATAATTAATGCAATACCAATAATACCTATAGATCCAGCAAATGCTGTTAAGATAGTTCTACCCTTCTTTGTCATTAAATTATTCATAGATAAACCTAAAGCCGTGAATAAATTCATAGATGTCTTCTTATTTTTGCTAGTAGCTACATCTTGTGACATACCATCATAAGGATTGGTATCATCAATAATTCTACCATCCTTAAGCTTAATAATTCTTGTTGAATATGTTAACGCTAAATCAGGATTATGTGTTACCATAATAACTAACTTATTAACAGATATTTTCTTAAGTAACTCCATTATTTGAATACTTGTTGAAGAATCCAACGCACCTGTTGGTTCATCAGCCAGTAAAATATCAGGATTATTAACTAATGCTCTTGCTATAGCAACTCTTTGCATTTGACCACCAGATAACTGATTAGGCCTTTTATGAATATGTTCAATCAAACCAACTTCTTTTAAAGCTTCTTTAGCTCTTTTTCTTCTTTCCGTTTTAGATACACCAGATAAAGTTAAAGCAAGCTCAACATTTTGTAGAATAGTTTGATGCGATATTAAATTATAACTTTGAAAAACAAAGCCAACACGGTGATTACGATAAGTATCCCAATCTTTATCATTATACTTTTTCGTACTAACACCATTGATAATTAAATCACCAGAATCATATTTATCTAAGCCACCAATAATATTTAAAAAAGTAGTCTTACCACTACCACTAGGTCCTAGGATAGACGCAAATTCTGAATTTCTAAAGCTTATACTCACATCATCTAAAGCTCTTTGATTAAATCCTTCCGTACGGTATTCTTTGACGACATTTTTAATTTCCAACATAAAATCACCCTTTATAAATACAAAAAAATAGAATAATTTCTATTTTTCTTCTAACTTAGCTAAAACTTGTTTTGTTACTTCAATTGTTTTTTCTTTAACTGAATTAGCAGCTTTTTCTAAAACTGGTGTTCCTTTTTCAATAGCATAATTAACTAATTCTTCAGCTTTGTTTTGTAAATCCTTAGCTTTTTTCTTAGCTATTTTTAAAGCTTTTTCTTTATCTAAATCTTCTAATTCTGCTTTAATCTCTTCAATTTTATTATTGATGTTTTCTTTTACTTCATCAACATCTAAATCCTTAGCTTTATTAACTAACTCGTCAATCTTAGCTTTTAATTCTTTTCTTGTTTCACTACCTTTTTTAGGAGCAAATAAAATTCCTAATCCAGCACCTACAATAGCGCCGAAAGCAAATTTACCAAAGCCTTTTTTATTTTTCATCAATATCACCTTTCTTTTTCTTTTTAAATAAATTGGATATCCCATTACTGATTTTTAATACCAATTTATCGCTCACGCTTGATATAACATCGGTTGTTTTATCAACAATATCAAATACACCATTTAATTTGTTAACTTTTTCATCTACTTCTGTAACTACTTTATTAACATTTTTTAATGTTTTAATTAATCTAATGATAAAAACAATACTTACAATTACTAGTATAATCAACACAATGTATAATATGACTAAAAACATATCTTTAATATCTAACATTTTTATTCTCCTTTATCGTACATAGAATCAATTAAATCAAATAATTCATTTTCGCCTAATTTATCATCTTTTTTTTCTTCCTTAGGCTCATCATCAATATCAATTAATTCATCAAACAAATCATCTTTTACATCTTCTTTTGTTTCATCATTGAATAAAATTGAGTTTGAATTAAACATTGTTGTTTCTAATTCATCTTCTAATGTTCCAAAGGCTTTTTTTCTAACCTCATCCAAAGTTATAGATGTATTTGTCTTTTCTATTTCTTTAGGTTTAGTAGTTATATCCTCTTTACTATAATTCTTATCCAAAACACCATATACAGGTGAAATAATAGGAGTTGGTTTAAAATGCTTCTTCTCTTCCTTAGGCTTAATTTGATCTTTGTATACATTATTCTTAGGTTGATCTAACTCTTTAAAATATTCATCATCAAAGAATATAGGAGCAGCTGGTTTTTCTTCAACTTTGATGTTTTCATTATCCGCTACTTGTTCTTCTTCTTTTTCTTCCTTCTCTTCTTTAGCTGGGGCAGGTATTTCTACTTGAATAACCTCACTCTTAACTTCTTCTTCAACTTCATCTGTAAACAAATCTTTAATTTTATTTAAAAAACTCATTTAATTCACCTCTTCGTCTAATTTAATAAAATCGCTGGTATTCTTTTTTGATATAAATATATCATATTTTTCTTCTGTATCTAAGAACTCATCATCTAACATAGCTGTTATAACATTGTTATTGAATTTAACTGTTGATAGAATATATGATGCATTTAAGACAATATCGTTAATACTATCATAATCACATATTGCTTCTATTTTCGCATAATTATACATAAATTCAATAAAATATCTATCATCAGATAATTTATTTATCTCCAAATAACCGTTTTTATCATTAATATTAATAACGCTTGAATAATAAGCATCTTCATTTGTAGTATACTCTCTTTCAACAGAATGATAGTAACTAATAACATCTATATATAAATAATAGTATTGTCCATTTGAATATAATACTTCATTATAATCATTACTTCCCATATAACTAACGCCACGTGGAATATAATATTTATATCCTTTACCCATTTGGTTGTATAAAGTATTATCCTTTGACAAAACAACCCCAATAATATTATCTATACTAGTAGTATCAATTCTAACCACTGAACATCCACTTAATAAAAGTAAACATATGATTAGTAGTTTTTTCACTAATACTCACCTACCATCTTTATTATAACAAAAATATATATATTTTAACAATTCTTTTTATTTTTGTATGTCAACTTCTTGTATAGCTACAACTCTATAAATAGGTTGTCCTAAACTCGAAAACTTCTTTTCATACTCTGTCTCAATATTATTTTCAACAGAAGATGCATGCAAATCTAAGTTAACTTCTTTTAATATATATCCATTCTCACTCAATGAGCATAAGCTATATTCGAATAAACCCATATTATCTGTTTTCATTTCAATAATGCGATGAGAAACAAAGATGTTCTTATATTTATCTAATAATATAGAACTTGTTAATCTTCTATCAGCATGTTTTTTCTTAGGCCATGGATCAGAAAAATTTAAATATAATTTACTTATTTCCTTATCAAAAACATCTTCAATAAAATGAGCATCCATGTTAATAATTTTTAAGTTAGGTAATGTTTCACCATCTAATTTTTTAAAAGCACTTAATAGTACTGTAGCATATTTTTCAATACCAATAAAATTAATATCAGGGTTTTGTTTAGCTTTACCAATAATGAAATCACCTTTACCCATACCTATTTCTATTTCAATAGGATTGTTATTACCAAATAAAGCCTTAAAATTACCTTTATGTTTTTCATAATCGCTTATTAAATAAGGACTTTTACTTATAGTATCATAAGCACCTTTTTTATTACGTAGTCTCATAAAATTCACCTAAATAGTATTATACACCAAATTAACATAAAAGCATATACTTAAGTTAGAAAGAAGGTTTATATGAAAAATAATCGAAATTGTGGTGCGCCATATCCTATATACCAAATGCCAATGATGCCTATTGGTATGCCACAAAATATACCTAGTTATCCAAATAGTCTAGAACAGCAAGTAAATACTCTAAACAATCAAATTTCTAATTTAGAACGAAGAGTATCTAATTTAGAAAATTTAGTTGGCACAAATTACAATACTAATAATTTTCAAATGATGTAAAAAAAAATAGTTGAAAAACTATTTTTTTGCTATCAATAACAAACTATCTATGACATGTAGTTTATTAATAAAATTCTCATCATTTTTTACCGTTAAAAGAAACTTGGACACCCTATTATATTCACTAAAAACAATAGCATATCTTAAATATTCATTAATAGCTTTTTTATTTATTTTAACTTTATCAATATTACTTACGAAATGTTTAACATTCATAACTTGGTAAAATAATTCACTACCAATAGTTGTTCGTTTATAAAAAGCTATAAAGAAAACAATTGACATGATCGAAATAATAATTGTTATAATTGGTGAGAAGTATGTAGGTTTTCCTAATAATAAAGCACTAGCTATAATTCCTAAGATAGCATAACTTACACCAAATATCTTATAAAACAATAAATCCTCATAATAATGTTGTTTTATAGCTTCATCTATTGCGACATTATGCCATGTGGAATATAATGTAATAGATGAAGGTGTATCATATTTTTTCTTTAATTTAGATATTGTAATTTCCTTTTCATTACCAAATATATATTTAAATATTTTGTCTTCATTATTACTGATTTCGGCATCATTTTTAATTAGTTTATAATCTCTTTTTGTTTTTATAATATCGATTTTATGATCATCTATAAGTTTAACGATTGAAGATACAAAATCATTTTTACTTATTTTCTTACGACACAAATACCCTATCATATAAGGTTTAGTAGGTATTCTATCTATAATACAAGTTGATTCTTTACGATACATACGATATATAATTAATAAGATACCAACAATAATAAATGACATACAGCTTGTGACTGAAATTTTAAGTAAGATAAACTTTCTTTCAACCTTTGATTCAATATTCATAAGTCGCACTAATAATTGTGTCTTTAACTCATCACTTCTAAGATTATGGACCAACTTATAAGCTTCTTCATAATCTATTTTATTTTTTGTTTTTTCAACCTTAGTTACAGCTAAATAAGCTTTTTCTTTTATACTTTCATATTCTGTTGGTTCATCATTTTTTAATTTTTCTTCAATTTCAGATATTTTCGTAAGTACGTCTTGATTAGATTTCTTATTTGTTACTAAAACATCTTTATCATATAAAACTCTTATATCAAAATTATTATAAGTAACATCATCGATTATTATTTTAATACCATTTTCAATAGCTATTGTATAATCATCTGGTGTATGTACATAAGCATGTAAATATTTAGAATCATCAGGAACATATATATTTATTTCTAGATGATTAATTTTTTCTGTATTACTAAATAGTTTTAACCCAACCTCGGCTACATCATCATGAAGAATAGCTATATCATCTAAAACATAATTTATATAGAAATCTTTATTAATTTTACTTGGATTATATATCTTATAAGTAACATTATTATTTTTCTTATTAACCGTATATACGCCATATTCACCTTTGGTTGCTTTATTTACTTTACTAAATAAATAACTATTTTTTAATTTGTCAGTAGATTCATTGATATTAAAATCAATGGTTCTAATTTCTTTTAAGATAACATCATTAGCATTATATAGTTTGGTATTATCAACACTTACAATTTTACTTTCTCTATATCCGTCATAATTACCTTTATAGTATACTGTTTTTTCAAAACCGTTGTATACGCCATTCATACTAAACATTTCAACAACATTAGCGTCACCATTTTTATTGATGGTTACATCTACTCGGTAATTATCAATAGCGTAATCAGCATGTATGACAATAGGCAAAAAAAGTAATATTGTGAATAATACTTTTTTCATTATTTACCTCCTAAAAAAGACTTAACAAGTAAGTCTTAAAATTGAACTTTAGGAGCTTCTTTTGATGCTTCATCAACTTCAAAAAATGCTTCTGGTCTAAAGTTAAACATATTAGCAACAATATTTGATGGGAACATTTCTAATTTGTTTTTGTATTTCATAACAGCATCATTGTAGAATTGTCTTGCATATGAAATTTTATCTTCAGTTTCCTTTAAATTAGACTGTAAATCCATAAAACTAGTGTTAGCTTTTAATTCTGGATAAGCTTCACTAACAGCTAATAATCTACCTAAACATGCAGATAATTCACCATTAGCTTTAATTTCTTCCTCAGTTGATTTAGCGCCTACAACACGATTTCTAGCAGCAATAACTTTTTCTAATGTTTCACTTTCATGTGTTGTATAACCTTTAATAGTTTCAACTAAATTTGGAATTAAATCAGCTCTTCTTTTTAATAAGACATCTATTTGTGCCCATTGATCCTTTACTTTATTTCTTAAAGTTACTAATACGTTGTATGTACTTGTAATATAGAAAATAACTAATACAACTAATACAACAATTCCCAAAATAATATATTTCATGACGTATCCTCCTTACACTTATAATTATACTACATCAACTAAAAAAAATAAATACATATTATTATAAAATATGTAAATACTAAATAAGGGATGATTATAAATGAACATGGATATTAGAAAGTACATACTCAATAATTTTGAAAAAAACAATCGTCAAAATATTGAAGAAGCAATTGATTTATCATTAAAAGAAAAAGATGATATCACTTTACCTGGTATGGGTGTTTTCTTTGAAATTATATGGGAAAATAGTAATAACGAATTGAAGAAAAATATTTTAAATATTTTATACGAAAAATTTAATTCATAAAAAGCAAAAAAAAGGTTGACAAAATCAATCTTTTGGATTAGTATATATATCACCAATTCGAAATTACGAATTGGTGCTAGTATCACACTAGCCAACCCCTTTTTATTCTTTTATAGGAACTATTCCACAGGGGGGAATAGTTCTTTTTTGTACCCCTATTATTCTAGTACATTTACATTATAATATTGGCTTATTTAGTAGTCAATATTTTTTTATATTGGAAATGTAAACTAGTGTCTATTCTTCTATAAGAACTATTTTATCCTGAGCCACTTCTTCTAATGCTCTTCCAATTGGTTTGGAAGATACATATTCATTTTCTTTTAATTGATAATGTTTTGTTTCTTCCATTTCATGAACTCTTTTAGAAACAATATTAACCAATAAATACTTTGATCCAACCTGATTTAAAAGTTTATCGATAGATGGATATATCATTCCTACCGCCTCCTAGTATTATAATAAAATAAAAACGATTATTTTACAACCGTTTTCTAAAAATTTGACATTTTTTGACACTATACAAAAAAAGATTGAATTTAATCAATCTTTTATGCGTTCATTTGTTTAGCTACTTCTTCTGCAAAGTTTTCATTCTTTTTTTGCATTCCTTCGCCAACTTCAAATCTTACCATAGAAACAATTGAACCACCATTGTTTTTAACGTATGTAGCAACATTCATGCTATCATCCAAAACAAAGGCTTGTTCTTCTAGGCAAGTTTCTTGATAGAATTTTAATAATCTTCCTTCTACCATCTTTTCAGCTATTTCAGCAGGTTTACCTTCATTCATAGCTTGTTCTTTTAAGATTTCTCTTTCTTTAGCAACTTCTTCAGTTGATAATTCTTCACGTCTTACAACTGATGGTCTCATAGCTGCAGCATGCATAGCTACATTCTTAGCTACTTCTTCATTAGCACCCTTAAGTGTAATTAATACTGCTATTTTACCACCCATATGTAAGTATGAACCAAATACTTCATCTTCTGCTTTAGTAACTTTTTCAAATCTTCTAAATGATAGTTTTTCACCAATTTTAGCTGTTTTATTAACGATTAATGATTCAACTGTTTCACCATCAACATTTTGACTTAAAACATCTTCATTAGTTTTAACGTCGTTATTTAAAGCAGCACTAGCAACTGCACTAACTAATGATTTAAACTCTTCATTTTTAGCAACGAAATCTGTTTCTGAATTAACTTCAACAACAACTGCATCGTTACCATTTATCATAACTTCTGCTAAACCTTCTGCAGCAATTCTATCTGCTTTTTTAGCAGCTTTACTAATTCCTTTTTCTCTTAACCAAGTAGTAGCTTCTTCTATAGAACCATTTGATTCTTCTAGGGCTTTTTTACAATCAAGCATACCTGCTCCAGTTAATTCTCTTAATTCTTTTACTAAACTTGCACTTACCATTGAAAGTCCTCCTTATTTTAAAGCTTCTAATAATTCAGCTTTTTTCATTGTTGAGTAACCTTTAACATCTTTAGCTTTAGCTAATTCTCTTAATTCAGCTACAGTTTTAGATTCTAAGTCAACATTAGCTTTTTTAGTTTCTTTTACTTCTTCTTTAACAGCTTTTTCTTCTTTAACTTCTTGTTTTTCTTCTTTTACAAATTCTTTTCTATTTTCTTTTTTGAATGGTTTTTTGAAATTTTCTTTTTTATTTTCTCTTGGCCTTTCTTCTTTTCTTTTAACAGTTTCTAATGCTTTTTGCATAACTTCAGCAGCATTTTCGTTGTTAGCTTTATCTGAAACATAATCAACGATTTCTCCACCGTTAGCTTCAACGATAGCATTTGCCATAACACCTGTAATTAATTTTACAGCTCTAATAGCATCATCGTTAGCAGGAATAACATAATCTACCATATCAGGATCACAGTTAGTATCTACGATACCAAATACTGGGATATTTAATCTTCTAGCTTCTCTAATAGCGATTTCTTCTTTAGAAGGATCTACGATATATAAAGCTTGAGGTAATTTAGTCATTTCTCTAATACCACTTAATAAATTATTTAATTTAGCATATTCCTTTTTAAGACCAATAACTTCTTTCTTAGGAAGTAAATCAAAAGTTCCATCAGCTTCCATTTTTTCAATTTCTTCTAATCTTTTAATTCTTCTTCTAATAGTTCTAAAGTTAGTTAA
>JAEEYW010000051.1 GCA_016288305.1 Caryophanales bacterium
AGTAGGTATGGGTGCTGAAGCTATTAAAGAGTTGTTATCTGAAGTAGATGTTAATAAGGAACTAGAAGAAATTCAAAAGGAACTAGATGGAGCTACAGGACAGAGAAGAACTAAATTAGTTAAGAGATTAGACGTAATTAATTCATTTGTTCAATCTGGTAATAAACCTGAATGGATGATTATCGAGGCTCTTCCTGTTATTCCACCAGAACTTAGACCAATGATTCAATTAGATGGTGGTAGATTTGCTACATCTGATTTAAATGATTTATATAGAAGAGTTATTAATAGAAATAACCGTTTAAAGAAATTAATGGAATTAAGCGCTCCATCAATCATTATTCAAAATGAAAAACGTATGTTACAAGAAGCTGTAGATGCGTTATTCGATAATGGTAGAAGAGGACGTAACGTTACTGGTGCTGGTAATAGACCACTTAAGTCATTATCAAGCATGTTAAAGGGTAAACAAGGTCGTTTCCGTCAAAACTTATTAGGTAAACGTGTTGATTACTCTGGTCGTTCAGTTATCGTTATCGGACCAAGCTTAAAAATGTATCAATGTGGTATTCCAAAAGAAATGGCATTAGAATTATTTAAACCATATGTTATTAACGGATTAATTGAAAAAGAAATTGCTTCAAATATTAAATCTGCTAAACGTATGATTGATAATCAAGATCCAAAAGTTTGGGATATTGTAGAAGAAAAAATTAAAGAACATCCAGTTATGTTAAACCGTGCTCCTACATTACATAGATTAGGTATTCAAGCATTTGAACCTAAATTAGTATCTGGTAAAGCTATTAGATTACATCCATTAGTATGTACAGGTTTCAACGCTGACTTCGATGGTGACCAAATGGCTGTTCACGTTCCAATCAGTGAAGAAGCTCAAGCTGAAGCTAGAATCTTGATGTTAGGTGCTAATAACATCTTAAAACCTTCTGATGGTAATCCAATTGTTACTCCAGGACAAGATATTATCTTAGGTAACTATTATATTACTATTGAACAAGAAGGAGATAAGGGTGAAGGTAGAGTATTTAAAGACCCTAATGAAGCTTTAATGGCGTATGAAAGAAGAGAAATCACATATCATACACGTATTGCAATTCCTGTTAAGTCATTTAAACATAAAATCTTCCCTGATAAATATATGGATAAGTATTTAGTTACTACTGCAGGTAAGATTAGATTTAATGAAATTTTCCCTGATACATTCCAATATATTAATGAAGGTACTGATGAAAATATTAAAAACATGACTCCTTCAAAATATTTCTTACCAAAAGGAACTAATATTCCTGAAGCAATCGCTAAGATGGATATTCAAAAACCATTTGGTAAAAAGGTATTAACTAAGTTAATTGCTGAAATTTATAAGCGTTATCAAACAACTGAAACATCTATTATGCTTGATAAGATGAAAGATTTAGGTTATAAAGAATCAACTATATCAGGTATATCTATTGGTATTGGTGATATTATTCCATCAAGTAATAAACCTCAAATTATTGAAGAAGCTAAAGAAACTGTTAAAGAAGTTAATAAGCAATTCAAACGTGGTTTAATAACTGATAGAGAAAGATATGAAAAAGTTGTTGAAGCATGGAATAACGCAAAAGATAGAATTGGTGATGAGTTAAAAGACATTATCAAGAATAATAAAGATAACCCTATCTCTATTATGATTGATTCAGGTGCTCGTGGTAACTTATCTAACTACAACCAAATGGCTGGTATGCGTGGACTTATGATGAAACCTACTGGTGAGGCTGTAGAAATTCCTATCACATCTTCATTCAGTGAAGGTGCAGAAGTGTCCGAGTTCTTCTTAGCTACTCACGGTGCCCGTAAAGGTGCGGTTGATACAGCGTTAAAGACTGCAGATGCTGGTTACTTAACAAGACGTTTAGTTGATGTTGTTCAAGATATAATTGTAAGAGAAGATGATTGTGGTACTGAACAAGGTATTGTAGTATCTGAATTCGTAAATGAAAAAGATGGTACAATTATTGAATCATTAAGAGATAGAATTGTTGGTAGATATACTAATAAACCTATCTTAGATCCAGAAACTAAAGAAGTATTATATGAAAGAAATACATATATTACTGAACAAATCGCAGATAAGATTATTGAAAAAGGTATTAAAGAAGTACCAATTAGAACTGTATTAACATGTAAGACTGGACATGGTGTTTGCCGTAAATGTTATGGTAAAAACTTAGCTACTGGTCATATCGTTGAATTAGGTGAAGCTGTAGGTATTATGGCTGCTCAATCAATCGGTGAACCAGGTACTCAGTTAACAATGCGTAACTTCAACTCAGGTGGTGTTGCTGGTGGAGATGATATCACTCAAGGTCTTCCAAGAGTTCAAGAAGTATTCGAAGCTCGTAAACCAAAAGGTAAAGCTACTATTGCTGAAATCAATGGTGTTGTTACTAAAATTGATGAAGATGGTGATGATAAATTTACTATCTACGTTAAGAATGATGTTGAAACAAGAGAACATGTTACTAACTATGGTGCTAGATTAGCTGTTAATGTAAATGATGAAGTTAAGAAAGGTCAAAAATTAACTCAAGGTGTTATTTCACCTAAGGAATTACTTGCTTATACTGATCCAATTACAGCTCAACAATATATTTTATCTGAAATTCAAAAAGTTTACCGTGGTCAAGGTGTTGATATCTCAGATAAACACGTTGAAATTATGGCTAAACGTATGATTTCTAAGATTAGAATCGTTAATTCAGGTGATTCATATTACTTACCAGGTACAATGGTAAATATCAATGAATTTACTGATAAGAATAAAAACTTAATTCTTGAAGGTAAGAGACCTGCTACTGGTAGACCAGTATTATTAGGTATCACTAAAGCTTCATTAGAAACTGATTCATTCTTATCAGCTGCATCATTCCAAGAAACTACAAGAATCTTAACTGATGCTGCTATCCATGGTAGAGTAGATCATCTACAAGGATTAAAAGAAAATGTTATAATTGGTAAATTAATACCTGCTGGTACTGGTGCTAGAAGATATTTACAAACTGATTATGATTTAGAAGTTAAAGAATTAAAAGATGAACCTTTAGAAGCATTAGAACAAGAATTATTAGATTAAGACTCTTATGAGTCTTTTTCTTTTTGTTTGACAATATTAATATAAATGTTATAATAAAAGCAATGATGGGGGATAGTTATGAGTAATATTACTATAGATACATCTGTTGTTGCTTCAAAAATTAATAATTTTTCTTTAAATAGACCTGAAACTGAAGTTGTTATCGCGTATGGTTCTGGTGTATTTAATCAAACTGGTACTGAAAATGACAAGAAGAATCTTGATACTATTTTCGGATTGGCAAATGGTACAAATATAAAAGACTGGCATGCTGAAAATAGAAAAATGAATAAGGGTGATTATTCAATAGTTGGTGGTATTGTCTTTAAATATTTACCTACTGAGATGTTAAAAGGTAGAACTGGTATTACATATATAAGTGATATTAAAGAAAATGGTGATATATTTAAATATGGTACTATTGAAATGGGTGATTTAATAGAAAGTTTAATTACATGGAATAGATTATATTTAGTTGGTAGACTTCATAAGCCTGTTCTAGTACTTAAATCAACACCTGAATTTGATAAATTATTAGTAGAAAATAGAAAACGTGCTTTACTAGTTGCGAGTTTTTTACAAAATAATGATGAAGTAAGTAAAAAACAATTATTAACTACTGTATGTGGTTTATCTTATAGTGGTGATATTAGAACAACTACTGGTTTTGAACATCCAAATAAAGTATCTAATATTGTTACTGGTAGTTATGATATACTTACTGATATATATGATTTTGATACTTATTATTCTGAAAGTTATGGGGATTTGATTATTCTTAATAGATCTAGAATGAAAGAAGCTTTAGTAGATTTACCTGAAAATATATATCAATATATTATGCCTTATTTAACTTCTGATGAAGAAGAAATTAAGCAAAAAATAGCTCAATTCTTTGAAACTACAAACAAAAAGGAAAGTTTACAACAAACTTTAAAGGGTCTTGGTACAGATGGTCCTGTTAAGAGTTTGGCGTATGCAGGTAGAAAATTTATGAAGGGGTTGAGATAACACCTCTTTTTATTTTCATGATATTGTGATATCATTATTATTATAGGAGACTAGTTATGAAGAAGAAAGGTTTTACTTTAATTGAATTATTAGCGGTTATAATTATATTAGCTATTATAGCGTTAATTATAATACCGGTTGTATCTAATCTGATACATGACGCAAGAAAACAATCATTTAAATTATCTGTTTATGGATTAATTGATTCTACTGATAATTATATTACTGAATATAGTTTGTTAAATGCACGTGAATTAAGTTTTCCTGCGTCATTTGATTGTGACGGTACATCATGTAAAAGAACAAGTGGCGATACTTTAAAATTTAAAGGTAAAGTTCCAGTTGGTGGTACTGTAACTATTAATGAGGGTGGAGTTTTAATTGATTACATAACTGATG
>JAEEYW010000052.1 GCA_016288305.1 Caryophanales bacterium
AACATCATATTTATACAAACAAGGTTTTATAAATGGAATGTTAATAACTTTGTTTATCACAACTATATTATTGTTGGCATTTATGATTACAATAGTATCAATATTTTGCTAGTTAACATAATATACATTATCGGAAGTTAAATAAAAAGAACTATATATTTAATATAAATAGCTCTAAACCTAAGTTTTTATCAATTGTGCCTGTTTTAATACCAATATCTAAATCAGATAATTGTTTTAAATAATTTAACAATACATCTGATGTATATTTACGTGCATTTTGAGCTGCCAATTTAACTCTATATGGATGTATACCTAAGCTTTTAACAATATCATTCTCGGTGTATCCTGACGTATATAACTCTTTAACTTGATACATTATACGTACTTGATTTGCTATAGAGATTATAATAGCAATTGGTTCTTCATTTAATTCGATACGCTCTTGATATAATGTAAACGCTAATGATTTATTTTTAGATATAATTGCATCAATTAATTTAAAATTATTAGCTTCATATGATTTATTAGTTAAATTATCGATATCTTGTTTAGATATTGTTTTATCAGTATCTTTATATATCTTTATTTTTTCAATTTCGGTTGAAAGTAGGGTGATGTCTTCCCCCACTCTTTCAATCATATATTTCATCAAATCATTGCTAATAGAGTAGTCTTCAAATAATTCTTTAGCTATAGATACGCTATCAGCATTATTAAATTCTTTAACACAACCATTTTTATTAGCTAATTTAGTTATTTTTTTACGTTCATCTAGTTTCTCATTATTTACAATAAATACTAATATAGTATTTTCATTAATATTATTTAAATAGCTTTCTAATTCATCTGTATCTTGTTCTTGCTTTTTAGTAGCGCCTGTAAAAATATATGAATTATATACAACAATTACTTTTTTATCATCAAATAAAGAAATACTGTTGGCATCATTTAAAATTTTAGTTAATGAATCACTTTCTAAATCATATTTAACAATATTAGTATGATCAATATTTGCATCATCGATAATTTTTTTTAATTTTTTTTCAATTAAATAATTAATTTTGCCATATAGTACATATACCATACTACTCACCTGCTCTATTAAAATTATATCATGAAATAGTTAAAAAAGAGTCATAAATGACTCATTTCTAAAATTTAATAACACGTGGCTCATCTGTAAATGAATAAATGATAGCTTCTCCATTTTCAAAATATAAAACAGCAGTATTATTATCTAGTTCATTATACATACTCCTTAAGTTAGGATTTTTATCTAACATATCTTTTTTAGCTTCAACACTATCATCTAAAACAAGTCTGCCTGATACTCTTATCCATTCGTTATCTTTAAAACCACATAATTCAACGTTGTTATTTTCCATAACTTGTTTATAAACATCTTTATTTTTACCTGTTTGTATATATAAATGATCATTGTATATTTCGGCCGTTCCGAAAGGTCTTACTTTAGGTGTATTGTTACTAACTGTAGCTAAATAATAAACACCACATTCTTTTAAAAACTTTTGTACTTCTTTCATAATATATCTCCTTTATTTTATAATGAAGTAAAAGGTTGTGCCTTTATTTATTTTTGATTCAACACCATAAGCAAAATGGTGACTTTCTAAAATAGTTTTAACAATGGATAAGCCTATACCTGTACCAACTAAATTTCTTTTATGCTTCTTTTTAGAATGATAATACTTATCCCAAATATAAGGTATATCTTCTTTTTTTATTCCTTTTCCGGTATCTGTTATTTCCACTCTAATGCCATCAGTCTCTTTGATACTAATAATTATTTTATTATCATCACCAGTATAGTTTATGGCATTATTAACTAAATTATATATAACTTGTTCCATTCTTTTTTTATCAGCTTTAACAATTAGTTTATCTGGTATCTTAAGTTCAAAAGTATATCCTTCTAATTCTTTATATATTTGATATCTATTGATAATATTTTTGATTAACAAACTTATATCAAACTCTTCAATATTAATTTCATCTTTATTATTTTGCATTTTAGACAATGTCAAAATATCTTCAACTAACGAGTTTAATCTATCTGTTTCTTCAATAATAACGTTTAAGTTGTCATTACGTTTTTCATCGTTACTATAAGTAACATCCCTTACCATTTCGGCATATCCTTTAATCATTGTAAGCGGTGTTTTAAGATCATGCGATACATTAGCTAGTAAATCTCTACGTAATTCATCAGTTTGCTCCAATTCTTTTTTTGCATAGTTTAAAGTTTTAGACAATTCATCCATTTCATATATACTTTCACTATCAAATTCAAAATCGTAATGTCCAGTAGCTAAGTTTTTAGCTTTAGAAGTTATTCTTTCTATTGGCTTACTTATTTTTTTAGATATGAAATATCCTATTGCAAAAGCTAATATAACAACAATAATACTAACTATTATTAATTGCTTTGAAAGAATAATAACAGTATTATCTAGCGGTTCTAATGATGCATTAACAAAAACAGATACATCATCGTTTATTTTTGCAGCATATACTAATGTTTTGTTATTGAAACGAGGGTTAATAATTTGATAATTTTTACTTTCGGTATTGCTATAATAAAAGTTATTAATATATTCATCACTGTTATTAATACATCCTTTATTAAATTGATTTGATGAATAGATAATTCGTTTGCCAATAGTAATTTCAATGCAAACATCTTTATCATACGATAGTTTATCTAAATAATCTTTTTCACTAGAATAGTTTTTAACAATTGCATTAGCTGTTTCTTTGATTTGCTTAGTTTTGCTGTATTCATAGAACGAATCGATAAAAACAACCTGAAAAAACCATAGTATTGCTATCAAAATAAAGGTAAAAATAATTAAATATAGCCATACATTAACTTTTAAGGAACTTTTCTTATTTAACATTGAATTTATAACCTACCGATCTTACTGTTGTAATCAAATCGCGATATTTGCCCAAATTATTTCTTAACATTTTTATATGTGTATCGACAGTTCTGTTATCACCATAGAATTCATAACCCCATATTTTTAACAATAATTGTTCTCTTGAAACAGCAATGTTTTTATTATTAATAAAATAGCATAGTAACTCATATTCCTTAGGTGTTAGCTTGATTTCCTCATCATCGATTGTAACAATATGTCCTTGAAAATCAACTTTTAAATCCCCGTATATAAAACATTCTGTATTATTAAATCTTTTTAAAACAGCTTTTATGCGAGCCATTAATTCTTTAGGACTAAATGGCTTTGTTAAATAATCATCAACACCTAAATCAAAACTAGATAATTTGTCATATTCTTCACCACGAGCAGATAAAATGATTGTTGGTATATTATACTTTTTAATCTCTTTATATGCGGTTAAACCATCCATATTAGGCATCATGATATCTAGAACAATAATATCAATATTGTTTTCTTTTATAATTTGAATAGCTTCTAAACCATCTTTTGCTTCCATCGTTTTATATCCGTCAATGTTACAATACTCTCTTATTAACTCTCTTATTTTATCTTCGTCATCAACTATTAAAACAGTCATTTAGTACCACCTCAATTTAATTATACAATAGAAATGTGAAATTTGTATGAAAAAAGACTTTTTTAAAGTCTTTTATATTAGAATATTAGGATAGTGCTACTATAACAACACTACCAAATACAAGTAATCCAAACATAAATGATATAATACTTATACTTAATTGTCTTTTCATTTTTCTTCACCTATTCTAATACATTTTAATATAATTATTAATTGTAGTCAACAATTATCTCATTCTTTGACGTGAATCAAATCCTTGCCAAGGATTCATTTGTCCTGCTCCGCCAAATTGATTAGTGATACTATTTGTTTTGGAACCATTGATAATTAAAGTGCCACCATTATATTCGACTTTACCGTCATAATCAAATGGTGAATTGCAATTAATATTTAAAGTACCTCCGTTAATAAATAAATCTCCATTAGAGTCTATACCATCTGTATCACCTTGAGCCATATCAATCGTAATATCACCACCATTAATTTCTATAGTGACGTTATAATCATTTGATTTATTACCAGCATTTATACCATCATCGGTAGCTTGAATGTTTATTTCACCATTATTTATTTTGATATATGTGGCTTCTAATCCTTCAGAAGCTTCAATATCAAATGTACCATCTTCTATAAGTAGTAAGCCATCAGCATGGATAGCGTCGCTACCTTTAAGATTAAACACACCAGATGATATTGTAATATTACCATCGGCATGAATACTATCATCTGTTGAATTTATAGTTATATTAGCATTACTAATATTTATATTATTGGCTTTTATACCTTTTTTACTTTCAGTATCGTTAGTAGCTGCATTAAAACCCATATCTTTCAATGCTTTCTGATAACCTGTACCTGTTTCAATGTTTAAAATACCACCATTTATAGTAATATTATTCTTTACAACAATGCCATCTTTTTTAGAATCAATATTTAAAGTACCATCGCCCGCAATTATTAAGCTGCTTTTACTATGAATAGCAGAATCATCACTATTACTTAAATTGTTAACGCCTATTAATTCAATGGTAACTTCTTTAGCATTCTTTACATTAATGGCATTAGAAGAATTAATAGTTAAATCATTAAATACTAAATATACATCACTTTCACTATCAATTATTATTTGACCGGTGTAATTACCACTTAAATGATAAGTGCCACCTGATTTTATAGTTAAAGTATTGTTTTCAACTAAATATCCTTCAGATGATCCTTTAACATTATTTTCCTCAAATACTATATTGGTAGTATCTATATCATTCCAAGATACATTTTGAACATTATACTCATGTTTATTATCTAACAAAAAATATATACAAGTTAAAAATAGAACAACTAATAATATAGATATTATTATTTTTTTCATTATAATCACTCCTCTATATTATGCGTTAAAGCAACTTTTAAATTACCGTTTTTAACGCGAATATCATCAATTAAATTTTTTGTTATAATGTCTTTTAAGCATATTTCATAAGTCAATTCATACAGACTACCCATATTTATGGTTTTAGCTTTGATTAATCTATAATATGAAGTATAATTATTTAATGTTTCATCAAACATTGAATCATAATCAAGATCTTCTGGTACAACAATTTTCAAATGCTTCATTTCTCTAGTAAATATAAACTTATTTAAAATTACAATAGCTAAGCAAGCTATAAATGTAAATACACAAGCAAAAACTATATAGCCCATAGCCGTTGATAAGCCTATAGCTACAGCCATAAAAATAAATAATAATTCTTTAGAATTGCATTGTAAACTACGAAATCTAATTAAACTAAAGGCACCTAAAATAGCTACAGATGTACCTAAATTACCATTAACCATAAGCATAACTACTTGAATAATTAAAGGTAAAACAACGAGTGTAATTAAAAAATCTTTCTTTTCGTGTTGTTGTATAATAGCTAAAAGGCCTCCTAAACATAATGATGTAAACATACAAATTAATGCTGATACTATAGATAATTCACCATTTAAAATACTATTAAACATGTATAACCTCCTTTTTATATATTTCACCATATTTAGAGAATGAGGCAGGATATATTTTTAAATCAGTAAGAATACTAGTAAACCATAAAGGCATACTACCTAGTGTTTTAACTTCCATAATATAATATTTATAATCAAATAAATAATCATTTTTAAAATTTTTTTCTAAATATAATTCTTCTTTTCTACTTCTTATATTAAAATCAAAAGTTAATCTAAAATTATCATTATTTTTTTCATAATAAGCAATTCTATCATAAGCTAGAAATAGTTTTGGCTTTAATTTATAATGTTTAAAGCAATAATCAATTTCTTTCATAACTTGATTATCAAATGGCTTAACACGATTGTTTAAATAATTATAAAATTCGCTTAGTTTCATGTTAACTCTTCTTTTACTAACAACGCCATCATATTTCTTCTTTATTTCTAAAAAAACATTACTATCTAATAAGGGAATACCGTAGCTTCTTAATCTTACTTTTTCTTTATATAGAGGACTTTCTAAAGATTGGATGATTAAATCGTTTTGATCATTATCAAAGTAGATATTACATATAGTACTCATACCATGAATATCCATTATAAAATATTTATTAATATGTTTTATTATTTGATTATATTGTTCTTCAGTTAAAATATATTTCTTTTCAATTCTTCTAAAAAACTCCATTTACCTCACCTCACGATAAAGTATATTATCAAATAATGAAGTTATCGTGTTTAAAATGTGAAAAAAAGATGAAATACTATTTCATCTTTAAATATCATATTATTTTATTTAGCTTTATTTAATGCTTCTTTAGCTGCTGCTACTAAAGCATTTACTTTAATAGTACATCCAGATACAGCATCTGTAGTATTATCTTCTTTTAATTCGATAAAATCTAAACCATTATGTTCAACAATAGCTTTTTCTAATTTTTCAACTTGTTCAAACCATTCACCAGCAGCATTAGGATTGTATGCTTTCATATTGTAATCATAACCCAATGCTTTTTTAGTTGTTTGTACGCCATTAACCATATAAGTTGTATCTAAAAATACAGATTCAATTTTACCTTTACTATTAATTACAATTTTAGCTGAAGCAACATTGCCTTCGTTGTTATAATCATCAACAACAGAAGCTTCATATGTTCCTTCCTTGTAATTTGTAACCTTTTCACATCCTGTGAAAACTAATGTAGCCACTAAAACAGCCAATAATACCTTTTTCATTTTACCTCTCCTATTCTTTATTAATTATATTATATTTTTAAAAATCATTCAAGTATTCTTTATAATTATTTACAATATATTTTGTCATAACACCAACTAATATACCAGTAGGTATTGATAGTAATAATAAATATGGCAAATAATAAATCATACTATTATTTAAAATAATGATACATGCTATAACTTGACCCAATGAATGAAAAATTGATCCTACAACACTGCAACCAATAATAGATAATTTAAACACTTTCAACGCCACAAACATCATTATGATTGATAATAAACATCCAGATATACTAAATACAAAATATGTATTGAATAAACCTGTACGTAGTATACCAACGATAAAAATTCTTAAAACACCTACATATAAGGCTTCTTTTAGCCCGTATTCCATCAAAACAAATAAAGTAATAATGTTAGCCAAGCCTAATTTAAAACCTGGTATAATGCCATTAAATAAAGGAATAAATGATTCAACAATATTTAAAACAACCGATAAAGAAATTAAAATGGATAATCTTGTAAACTTTTTAATACTACTTCACCTCGACATCTATATCATCAAGCGGTAATTCGATAACTATACGATTAGGTAAACATATGATACTTTCACCCTTCTTAGATATATACCCTTGTTTAGAACATAAATGATATGGACTATTTTCATTTGTAACCTTTATTTTATGATCTTTTACAACAATAACGACTTCACCATTATCACCATTAACTACATACTCTCTATCAATATTTAAATCAATATTTAAAATAACATCCGAACCATGATATACCAAAGCATAACTAGATGGCTTTTTAAACATATTTATACCAAATAACAATATGATGACGATAACAACAATAATTAACATTCTAATATCATTCTTATTCATAATGAAAACCTTCACTTTTAATTATTTCGTTATCTAGAGTAAACCATATAACATCGACATCATAATCTTTAATAAAATTCATACCATCATCAATAGACATCAAAAATAATGTCGTTGATAGAATGTCACATAAAGAACTATCATTACCTATAACAGTTACACTTTTCATGTTGTTAGCAGGATATTTTGTATTTGGATCAATTATATGATGATATATATTACCTTCATATTCATAAAATCTTTCATAACCACCACTTGTTACAACACTGATATTTTCACCCTTAACAACATAAAAACTATCGTTATTAATAGGGCTTTGAACACCTATATTATAATATTTTTTATAACTCTTACCTACTTTAACATTTCCTCCAGCATTAATAATATAGTAATTTAAACCGACGCTTTCTAAATATTTACCAGCTAATTCGGTAACATAACCTTTAGTTATACTTCCTAAATCCAAATCATAATGACTAGCCGAAATAGTATTATCTGATATAGTTATATCGTTAGATATGTCAACATTTTTAAGTAAATCATCATCTAAAGTATAATTTGTTCTAAAATCATGCCATAAATGCGTTAAAGCACCAATATTAATATTTAATAATCCATTACTTTTTTGATACCATTCTTGACCTATCATAATTAAATATTTCAATTCATCAGACACATAAACATTACCATGAGAATGATTAACTCTATATACTTCACTACTTTCATTATAGATATTTGCAATATTCTCATATTTTTGATACAAACTTTCAATTTCCGCAAAAGCTTTATCAACTTTAGTTTTATTACTATCATATATTTTAACATTTATAATGGTATCCATATAGAATAAATTACGCATGTAATACGTTTTGTTTTGACATCCAGTTAACAAAACAAAAACTATAAATACCAGTACTTTTTTCATACTATCACCTCTTCAATTATAATAAAAAAGTGTTGAAATATCAACACTAAATTATTTCATTTTTAATATTAGGATTTGACAATACTTTAACTAAATAATCAATTTCTTCTTTTGTATTATAAAAATATAAGCTAACACGACAAGTATTCTTAATTTTTAATTCCGTAGGCAATATTTTAGCGCAATGACTACCAGAACGTACATCGATATTATATTTATTTAAATATATAGCTAAATCTTGTGCAAATATATCTTGAATATTAAATGTTATAATTCCACTATCTGTAAAAGCATTATAAATAGTAATATTAGGTACTTGTTTTAGTTTTTCGATAGCATATTTTTTTAATTCAGCTTCATAATTATAAATATTATGCATACCTATATTATTTAAATATTTAATAACTTCACCAAAGCCTATAACACCTGCTATATTAGGTGTACCAGCTTCTAATAACATCGGTATTTCATCATATACTCTTTTACCATACATATCAAAACTTGCATTCATACCACCACCAAAGATAATTGGTTTTGTGTTATTTAAATACTTTTCCTTACCATATAAAACACCAACACCTGTAGGACCTAGCATTTTATGAGCTGAAAAAGCTAAAAAATCAATATCCAAATCTTGTACATCGATAGGCATATGCGCAACACTTTGCGCACCATCAACTAAAACTAATATATTTTTACTATGAGCATATGCAATAATGTCTTTAATAGGTCTAATATCACCTATAACATTAGTAGTATAAGCAATACTAATAACTTTAGTTTTATCGGTAATGCTTTTTATAACGTTATCCAAAGTTAATTCATATTTATCATTTAAAGGCATATAAGATACCTTTATACCTTTTGTATCCATCAATTCAAACCATGGTAACACTAATGAAGCATGTTCACTTTTTGTTATTAATACCTCATCATCTTTAGTTAAATAATTAGCAAAAAAGCCAAATATAATTTTATTTAAAGAATCGGTAGTACCACTTGTAAATATTATTTCTTTTGTCTTAGCAGCATTAATAAAATTCTTAACTAACAATCGCGTATTTTCATATTTTTCTTCAGCTAATAAGCTAATATCATAATCTGATCTATGGATATTCGCACTATAATTGTTATAGTATTGCGCTAAAGCATCAGTTAAACACTTAGGTTTTAACGATGTAGCAGCACTATCAAAATATATATTTTTACTATTTAGAAGTAAAAAATCATCTCGATTCATACTCACCTCCAATATTTTTTAAATTTTTGAGCTAGTTTTAATGGAATACTATTCTTTATAAAACCTTCAATTAATAGTTTCAAAGCCGTATTTTTATCAATACCTAATCTTTGAATATAAAATATTTCATCATCTGTAAAATTACCAATTAAAGCACTATGATTAGCTGTACTATCAACATCTTCAATTAATAAATTAGGCTTAATGATACATTCATTATCAATTAGATTAATAATTCTATTTTGTTGGTCACATACACAATTTTTCATACCTTTAGGTACATAAGCAGAAACTGTAAAATAAATATTACCCTTAACATTTAAACCATTAGTTATAATGTTACTAATAGTATTTTTAGCGTTATGATTAACAAGAATATCATATTTTTCAATATCGTTACTAACTGTTTTTAAGACTAGATCAATACGAGCATTCTCACCATTTAAATTAACAATATTTTTCTCATTAATATTTTTAACATCATTTACTTTAATAATATCTATTTGAGCATTATTACCAAGATTATATTTAAATTGTATCTTTGAATTAACATACTTTTTAACTTCGATAAGTTTTAATTTTACATTATCATCAAGATCAATTTGTATATCAAATTTAGTATCATCTTTGTATTTGCAATTAATTTGTAAAGTTGTATCTTTTGTAACCTTAATTTTTATTTTTTTAATAAAGCCATCTATATATTCATAATCAATTTTTTTATCTAATGCATAATTTATATTGTTATCTATTATTATTTTATTCATAACTATAAATATCCTTCATTACATAAGACTACATAGCATCATATCCTGAAGTTTCAATTTCTTTTACTAAAGATTCATCTCCACTTTTAACAATATGACCATTTTTTAATATATGAACATAAGAAGGCTTTATATAATCTAATAATCTTTGATAATGTGTTATAACGATGATAGCTGGCTTATTTTCTTTATAATAATCCATTATATTTTGCGCTACAACCTTTAAACTATCAACATCTAAACCAGAATCAATTTCATCTAAAATAATTAAACGAGGTTTTAACATATACATTTGTAAAACTTCATTTTTCTTTCTCTCACCACCAGAGAAACCCATATTTATATTACGATGAATCATTTCTTTATTCATTTTTAATTTATCGACATTAGCCTCTAATTCTTTAATAAATTCAAATAATTTAAAATTTTCGCCTTCTTTAGTATGAACAGCCGTTCTTAAAAAATCAGCATTTGTAACACCATCTATTTCTAAAGGTGATTGCATAGCTAAAAAAATACCTAATCTAGCTCTTTCATCAACTGTCATATCATTAATAACTTTACCATTAAATTTTATTTCACCTGATATAACTTTATAATTATCATCGCCCATAATAACTTTAGATAAAGTTGATTTACCTGTACCATTAGGACCCATGATAGCATGAATTTCACCTTCATTTATACTTAAGTTGAAATCATTTAAAATTTCTTTGTTTTCAACTTCAACTTTTAAATTATTAATTTCTAATATATGCATCAATATCACGCTCCTTTTTAATTATACACTTTTATACATAAATAGTAAATTAAAACCTGTATAAATAACTTAAAATTAAAACAATATAAATTAGAATATTCGCAGATATTCGCATAAATTTAGTGAAAACTAAATTTTTTTATTTATAATGTGATATACTTATTTTGGAGGTAATAAAATGGATTGTATTTTTTGTAAAATAATAAATAAAGAAATTCCTTCATATAAAATATATGAAGATGATACGGTATATGCTTTTTTAGATTTAAATCAAGAACATTGTGGTCATACATTAATCGTACCAAAAGAACATTTTCAAGATATTGATGATATTCCTAATGATAAGCTAATGTATATATTTGATATAGCCAGAAAGTTAAAAAAAGAATTAACAGAAAAATTAAATTGTGAAGGTATTGCTTTGACGCAAAATAATGGCTTTATTCAAGAAGTAAAGCACTTTCACCTACATCTATTACCTTATTACAAAAACAATGTTCAAATGACAATTGAAGAAGTATATGATAAATTAAAATAAAAACCAGGAATTATTCTCCTGATTTTTTTGCTTTTTTAGTTGTTTTTTTAGTTGTTTTTTTAACTGTCTCTTTTTTAGCTTTTGCTTTGTTTTCAGTATTCATCTTTTTAACTTTGTCTTCTAATTTAGCTATTTGAAGTTTTAATTTCTTATTTTCACGATTATTTAAATAAATAGAACCACATGCAACAACTAGAGCAACACCATCGATAGCGTATGTTAATATACCTTTAACCTTACTATTCCATTCTGCTTTAGCCATTGCTTCAAAAACATCATATCTATTTTTACTATTATATAAATCCATAATAGCAGCTTTAATAGAGTCATTATATTTTTCAGCATAACCTGGGAATACTTTATCGCCAATAACGATATATGGAACACCACCTGCAACTTCTCCGTTGAAAGCAGATACTTTCTCTAATAATTCAGCATTATGAGCATTATGCCAAACTTCATAACTTTCTAATTTAAAATACTTACCATACTCAGGTACGATAGAATTTAAGAAAGTTAAAAATGCTTTACAATATCCACATCCATCACCTCTAAACAAATAGATGGTAATTTGATCATTACTTTCTTTATAATTAGATAAATTAGGCTCAATTTCTTCTTGAGTTAAAACCTCTTTTAAGTTTAATGACTTATAATCATTTTTATTCAAAGCATTAACAGTTAATGGCATTAAAGCTAATACTAAAACCAACCATTTTAAATGTTTCATTTATATCAACTCCTTATTACATATTTTACCATACATTTTAAAAATAAGTAGAAAAATCATATATACTTTACATTTTGTTGTAATTATCTTTAAAACTTGTGTACTCTCTATTTTTGTTATATCCTAAAACACAATCTAAATTAATATTATCTAAACTCTTGAATATATGCATATCTATATTTTTATCAATTTTTCTTAAATCATTAATTAAATTTTTAATTTCTTTTCTTTTACTCAAACTTTCATCAATACTACTATCCTCTGTAAATTTACAAGCGCAATTTAAGAAAGTTAAACCATTATATCTAATAAATGATTTAATATCTTGTTCTTTAATCAAATAAAGAGGCCTAATTAATTCCATATTTTCAAAATTTTCACTATGCAGTTTAGGCATCATCGTTTTAACTTCAGAACCATAAAACATTGATAACAACGTTGTCTCAATAACATCGTCAAAATGATGACCCAACGCTATTTTATTGCAACCTAATTCTTGAGCTTTGCTATACAAATATCCTCTACGCATCTTAGCGCACATATAACATGGACTTTTAAAGTCAACAGTATTTACGACATTAAAAATATCACTTTCAAATATTTCGATAGGTATATTCATTGTCTTAGCATTATCGATAATTAAATCAACATTCTTTTGACTATACCCTGGATTCATAACAACAAAACGCAAATCAAACCTAACTTTACCATGTCTTTGTAACTCTTGCATACATTTAGCCAATAAAAAAGAATCCTTACCGCCGCTAATACAAACCATGATTTTATCATTTTCATCAATCAATTCGTATTCTTGTATAGCTTTGATGAATTTACTCCATATCTCCTTACGATACTTTTTAATGATGCTTTGTTCAATTTCTTGATACTTTTCTAATTTTTTCATACCTTACCTCTTATCTATAATAGGTAAATCAGGATTATATCTATTAATAGCATTTAAAAAACGTTCCTCATGTTCTATATCAATAAAAAGCGAAATAGGACTATCAGCAATAATGCAGATAGAATGCTTTTTAATAACAACGGCTTTTATATTATTCCATGAAAAGCCAATAATTGTACCACTATCAGATAAATCTTTAATACCTGTTGCATCAACTTCTAAATTACCAATATGTACTTTGTTTTTTTCAACTAAGTAACCAATATAGAAAATCATAAAATAACAAATCAATAATATAAAAGATATGATAGCTAAAACAAGGAATATTTTAAAAGGCATAGACATATTAAATACTTTAAAAAACAAACTTGTAATAAACATTATAATGATAAAAAATAAATTTATAATACCTTTTTCAATGTAATTATAAACTTTAATAGAAGGTTTTTTTAATATTTCACCTTTAATAAGCATTACACCTTGTGATTCATCATAACATTTAAAATAATTATTATCTATATTATATTTTATTTTCATTATATCACCATGTGAGTTTTCAAAAGAAAAACCAAGCAAAAAGCTGGTTTAAGAATTTTTTCTTATCGAATTGCTGTTCATACGTAAAACACGTACACTAGGTACTTCTTCTGTATGAATTATCTCACCATAAGGAGCTTCATCATTAAAACAAGAATTAGTGTATGAATCTTCATAATTCTTAACGCCAGTTCCAGAAATAGAAAAGTGATCTAAATCTATACCCTCTGGTACAGAAAACCTCCCATCTGTTCTTGAATAATTTAAACGCTTCATGTCAAACTCACCCTCTCTACTAATAGTATACTATATATTTACATTTTAATAAAGTTTTTTTGACAAATACTGATAAATATATCAAAAAAAATAACAATAAAACTATCGTAAACAAAAAAACTAATCCGCATCACGAATTAGTTATTTATCAAACTCGAAAAGTTCGAGCAAAATTCATTATGGTAGCGACGAGTGGATTCGAACCACCGACCTGCTGGGTATGAACCAGATGCTCTAGCCAACTGAGCTACATCGCCAAATTAAGTAAGCAATATAATAATAACATATTTGCTTACTTTTGACAATACCAAATATTAAATTTTAATAATTTTCTTTCTTTAATTCAAAATAACTTTGTGGATGTGAGCAAACAGGACATACTTCTGGTGCTTTATCTCCAAAATGAACATAGCCACAATTACGGCAAATCCACATATTAGCTACTGGCTTATTAAATACTAATTCATTTTCAATATTAGATAATAATTTTTTGTATCTTTCTTCATGCTCTTTTTCAATTTTACCGACATTCTCAAATAAATATGCTATACGATCAAAACCTTCTTCTTTAGCTGTTTTAGCAAATTCAGCATACATATCAGTCCATTCGTAATTTTCACCAGATATAGCATCTTTTAAATTATCGATTGTACTTGGAACTTCACCCTCATGTAATAATTTAAACCATATTTTAGCGTGTTCTTTCTCATTGCCAGCTGTTTCTTCAAAGATAGCAGCAATTTGTTCATATCCTTCTTTTTTAGCCTTACTAGCATAATAAGTATACTTATTTCTAGCTTGACTTTCGCCTGCAAAAGCTGTCATTAAATTTTGTTCTGTTTTACTTCCTTTTAATTCCATAATAATCCTCCTATTTTTTAAAAATACTAATAAATTTGGCAAAGCCATATAGTATTTCATTACTTTGATTAATAGCTACACTTTTAAATATAGCTTTACCACCTATTGTTAAAGCAGCAATAAAAGCTGTAACTAATAAGCTAGATAAAAATAAATTAATATATTGCGATAAAAATAAAGATATTGTAACCCCTACACTACCGGATATAATACCACAAATATCACCAATAACATCATTACAGAAACTAGATACTTTATCAGCATTCTTTTTCAAATAAACAGCTTGTTTAGCGCCTTTTACTTTTCTTGAACTCATAGAATGAAATGGTTCTTCAGAAGCCCCTGTTACAGCTACACCAATCATATCAAATAGAATACCAAAAGCTATAAAAGCTAGTAAAATAATGATAGCTACATAAATATTTACATTCTTAATAACACTTTCAGATAAAGATGAGAAAGCTATACTTATAAAGAAAGCTAAGATAGTAATACGTGCTATCCAACTAAAATCAATTTTTTGTTTACTCTTTGCTTGTATTTGTTTTTTAATTTCTTTTTTCATATTCACCACTATTAATATTATACCTAAAATACATAAAAAAGCAATAAAAAGAGACCAATAAGGTCTCTAGTTTTCAGATTCTTCTAACATATTTTTAATGAATATACCATAACCTCTATGAGGATTATCAACTACGACATGTGTGACAGCTCCAATTATGTATTCACCTTGTACAATAGGTGATCCACTCATTCCTTGGACAATTCCATTAGTTTTTTGTAGTAATCGCTCATCAACTATTTCAAATAATATGTTTTTAGTATCTTGATTATTATAAGTTTTAATGATTTTAATTTCATATTCTTCAACTTTATCATCTTCTAAAACTGTATAAATAGTAGCTTTACCTTTTTTAATATCATTTTTATCAGCTACTTTAAACTTCTTAGAATCATCAAATGCGTTAGTATAATTACCAAAAATACCTTTATTAGTATTTTCATATATATCTCCACTACTTTCATCTCTAAGAACTCTAGCATTCTTCTCACCCGGTATACCATTTTCACTTGGTTCAATATCGGTAACTAAAGATTTATATATGCTACCAGAAGAAACATCAAATATTTTACCCGTTTTAGAATCAACTATTTCGTGGCCTAAGGCTCCAAATAATTTAGTTTCAGGATCAATATATGTAAGAGTTCCAATACCTGTGATACTATCCTTAACATATAAACCTGTACGATAACTATTATTTTGTTTAATTAATGTCAGATTAGTAAACTTTTTTAAATCATTATGTATATAGCCTATCTTAATATTACCATCACTAGATGATACAACATCAGTTAAATCCTTAATAGAATTTATGCTTTTATCATTTATAGTTGTTATAACATCACCTATATTAAGTCCGGCATCCTTAGCTATATATTTGTGATTAACATCATAAAATCCAACTATTACAACACCATTAGCTTTAAGCTCAATACCTATGTTATGGCCACCTAAAATTAAATAATCAGAATACGCTTTAACAAAATTGGGTATAAATAAAATAGTTAAAAGAATCATTTGAAATGTTTTTTTGATCATAAAACATCTCCTTAATATAGACTACAAATATATTATGGCTATTAATTCATTAATTATTAAAAAAGATAGAATTATTCTTCTACCTTTAAATCTTCTAAAGTACCATTTTCAGTTACTATTTTATTAATATCAGTTTCTATTTTTTTTAATTGTTCATCACAGTCTTTAATTAATTTCATAGCTTCATTATATTTATCAATTGATTCTTCTAAATCACTATTATTGTTTTCTAAATCAGCTATAATCCCTTCTAATTTAGTCATTTTTTCTTCGAATTTCATAAATACCTCCTTATAAAATATCTTCTACTTTTACCTTAGCTTTACCTTCAGAAAATCTTAAATCTAAAATATCGTTCTTTTTCAAATCATTAACGGAAGTTATAATTTTGTCATCTTTATAAGCTAAATTATAACCTCTTTTTAAAACATTCAAAGGATTAACTAAATTTAATTTATCAATTATATTGGCTATTTCAACATGCTTGTTATCAATTTTAACTTTGATACTAGTATTTAATTTTTCACAAAACATATCCAATCTTTGTTTTTTATTTTCATATAAAACCATTGGATTTTTAATTACATATGAAGATTTATAACTATCCAATAATAATTTTTGAACATTTACTTTTTTAAAAACAGCCTCATTTAATCTTATTAATAATTGACTTATATATTGATTTAAATCAGATAAATTAGGTACAGCTAACTCAGCAGCAGCCGTTGGTGTGGGAGCACGTAAATCTGATACAAAATCAGCTATTGTAAAATCAATTTCATGACCTACAGCAGAAATAACTGGTATTTTGCAATCAAATATAGCACGAGCTACAATTTCCTCATTAAATGGCCATAAATCCTCAATAGATCCACCACCACGTCCAACTATTAAAACATCCAAATCATAATTGCCGGCTAAAGTAATATTTTTAACGATATCAAAAGCAGCATTATCACCTTGAACTAAAGATGGAAATAAGATAACTTGTGCGATAGGATACCTTCGTTTAATAGTAGTTAAAATATCTTTTATAGCAGCACCAGTATTAGCTGTTATAACACCAATTTTTGAAGGATATTTAGGAATTGGTTTCTTATATTTACTATCAAATAATCCTTCACTTTCCAATTTTTTCTTTAGTTTTTCAAATTCAATATATAAATTACCTAAACCATCTTCTTGCATTTCATCAACGTATATTTGATAATTACCAGTAGCTTCATAAACACTAATTCTGCCGGTTATTAATACCTTGGTACCATCAACTGGATTAAAATTTAAATTAGAAGCGGCTTTAGCAAACATAATAGCATTTATTTTACTTGTTTCATCTTTAATTGAAAAATATAAATGTCCTGTTGAATGAGCTTTAAAATTAGATATTTCACCTTTTATAAAAACTTGTTGTAAATTATCATCAGTATCTAATTTGTGTTTAATATATCGATTAATTACCGATACACTTAAATACTTATCATTCATTGTCCACCTTGTTATGATATGCTTTATCTAAAACAGCATTAATCATTTTGCATACATCTTCATCACTATAGTTTTTAGCTAATTCAACAGCTTCATTTATACAAACAATATCAGGAGTATCAGTATACATAAGCTCATATAAACCAATACGTAAAATAGCTATATCAGTATTACCTAAACGATCAATCGTCCAACCATTTAAATATGTATTAGCTAAATCATCTAATTCATTTTTATATGTTAAAACACCATAAACAGTTTCCTTAACAAATTCGTTATCTATTTCTAAATTTTCTTTAATAACATCTTCTACGTTGTATGACATCTTATTTTTTTCATATACAATCATTTGATATAGAATTGTCATTATTATTTTTCTTGCTTCATTTCTATTCATATATATCACCTATCTAATTATACTATATTTATTTTAAAAAACAAATATTTTTTACACAAAATAAGCCAACACAAATTGGCTTATCTTACATTTTGTTTAACTTCACACAAACAATTAGCTTGCTGCAAATAGAATTTAAAATCTCTAGTAGCAATAGAACCACTTACAATTGATGAAATTTTATTAATATCATCTAAAGGTAAATTCATTACCATTTGGTTAGTAACTTCATTTTTAGAATTAATCTCACCATAGTAAATATATTTCCATTCCTTACCCTTTTTAACTCTCATTGATTTTATAATATTTTTGTCTTTTACATACTGTATACTATTAAAGCCATAAATTTCACCTTTTCTAACAATACAAATGTCGTATTCATGACTTTGAAAATCATTTTTCATAAACCTCTCACTTAATTCTATTTTTTAGTTCGTACAATTTATTCAAAGCATCCATTGGCGTTAAATTAAGAATATCTAACTCTTTGATTTCTTTTTCAACTTCTGATTCTTTTTCAATTAAATCATCCAAAGGAAGAGCTGCTTGAATAACAACATCACGTTCTTTTTCATTATTCTCATATACTTCCAAAATTTGGTTAGCTCTTTTAATTAAAGCATCTGGTAAATTAGCTAATTTAGCAACATGAATACCATAACTTTTATCAACGCTACCATCTTTTATCTTATGTAAGAAAGTAATATTTCCATTATCTTCTTTAGCCGAAACATGAACATTCTTTAAATATTCTAAATTATTCTCTAAATCGGTTAATTCATGATAATGTGTTGAAAATAAAGTTTTACATTTAATATTATCATGTATATATTCAATAATAGATTGCGCTAAAGCCATACCATCAAAAGTTGCTGTACCTCTTCCTAATTCATCGAATAATACTAATGAATTATCTGTGGCATTCGCAATCGCATAATTAGCTTCATTCATCTCAACCATAAATGTTGATTCACCACTAACTAAATCATCTGATGCTCCAATACGGGTAAATATAGCATCAAAAATAGGCATTGTACATGCGCTACAAGGCACAAAACAGCCCATTTGAGCCATGATAACTGTTATGGCGAATTGTCGCATATAAGTAGACTTTCCGGCCATATTTGGGCCTGTAATTAATAAAATATTGGTATTTTCATCCATGATAATATCATTAGACACAAATTCACTATTTTCAAGCACTTGTTCAACAACAGGATGTCTATCATCTTTAATACATACATTACGATTATCAACCAAAACAGGTCTCACGTAATTATATAAACTAGAAACCTCAGCAAATGCTTGTAAACAATCAACTTCACTTAATACCTTAGCTATTTTTTGTAATGTTGGGATATACGTTTTAACATGTTCTTTTATATCAACAAATAGTTGATACTCTAATTCGACAATTTTTTCTTCAGCATTTAAAATTAAAGCTTCTTTTTCTTTTAAAATTGGACTTATATATCTTTCACAATTAGCTAAAGTTTGTTTTCTTTCATATCCATATTCATCTTTAATATTACTAATATTGCCTTTAGATACTTCAATATAATATCCAAATACTTTGTTATAACCAACTTTTAAATTTTTAATACCCGTTCTTTCCTTCTCTTCATTTTCAAAACGAGCAATAAAGTCCTTGCCACCTTTACGTAAATCTTTTAACTCATCTAATTCACTGTTATAACCTTCTTTAATCAAATAACCTTCTTTTAAAGATATAGGTGGGTTTTCATATATACTTTTATCTAATAAAGTATATACATCATCCAATGTTTCAATATCTTTATCATAGTTTAATTTATTTAAAACATCTTTTATTAAAGGTAATGCTTTTAAGGAACTTTTAAGTTGTAATAAATCCCTTGCATTAACAGATCCAAAAGCGATTCTACCAGATAATCTTTCTAAATCATATACTTCATTTAAATAATTTCTTAAATCGTCAGTTAAAATAAATTCCTCTAATAATTTAGATACAAAATCATATCTTCTTTCAATATCTTTCTTATTAACTAACGGATACTCGATAAAAGATTTCATCATACGTGAACCCATAGCTGTTTTAGTTTTATCAAGCAACCAAATTAAAGAATGATTTCTTTCTTTTAAACGTAATGTTTCAGTTAATTCTAAATTACGTTTTGTATGCATATCCATCTTTAAATAATCTTTATTTTCTTTTAAAATAGCTTTTTGAATATGCGATAAATCACGTAATTGAGTATGATTAATATAAGTTAATAATAATTTAGCCGCTTCTTGTAAACGATAATCATATAATTCATTATATACATATTTATATTGATTTAATTCTTCAATATCATCCAAAATAGACATAACAATTTTAAAATTATTTTTAAGCAAAGAATATATATTTTTATCAAAAGAATCCTTGACGACGATTTCTTTTAATCCTAAGCTAACAACTTGACTTACAAGATTAGTTGAATTATGTTCATATCCAATAACATTAACCTCACCAGTTGTTATGTCAGCATAACATACAGCATACATATCTTTAAACTCTAAGATACAGCCAATATAATTGTTTTCTTTTTCATTTAAAGATTCATTAAATAAAGTACCACTACTTACAATTTGTGTCATACCTCTTTTAACAATACCTTTAGCCTCTTTAGGATCTTCTAATTGTTCACATATACCAACTTTATATCCTTTAGAAACCAATTTATCAATATAAACACCAGCAGCATGATATGGAATACCACACATAGGTATTCTCTCGTCTAAACCGGCATTTTTACCTGTTAGCGCAAGCTCTAATTCACGAGAAGCTATTTGAGCATCCTCAAAAAACATCTCATAAAAATCGCCTAAACGGTAAAATAAAATAATATCCTTATTTTGTTTTTTGGTTTCTATATATTGCCTCATCATAGGCGTTACCTTATTTATATCAACACTATCTAATGTCATACAACTCACCTTTACTAATTATACCATTTTTTTATAAAAAAAACATTAATAATATAATTTATATAATATAAAAACTTCACTAATTATGATGTGAACCCCAATTGGTAGACATCACTAAAAAACGCAAGTATATTAAAAAGAGAAAAGTTATTTTTCTCTTTTTGTGTAAGTTTTTCTCTTTTTCTTTATTTTTGACTTTAATCTTGTTGTGTTATAAAATAATATCCATTCTTCTACAAGTTGAATATATTCTTGTAAAGATGTAATATTATTATTGTACAAAGTTTCTTTCTTAAGGAGTGCATGCCAACTTTCGATTGGAGAATCATCTATTGGTGTGCCTTTACGTGACATGGAAATTTGTATTCCATTTGATTCACATATAGCTTTGTACTCATAAGATGTATATTGGAATCCTTGATCACTATGTATGATCAATCCGTGTACATCTTTTTCTTTTGATAAAGCCTGATTTAATGTATCAATTACCAATTTATTATCATTGTGTTTTGATATAACATAAGCAACTACATGTCTATCATATAAATCTATAATTGTAGATAAATATGCTCTTGAACCTTTAAATATTAAATATGTTACATCTGTATCCCAAACTTTATTTGACTCATTAGTCGTGAAATTTCTGTTTAATAGATTTGGTTTAACATTATCTTCGATTCGTTCATTTTTATGTTTAATTTTAGCTTTTCTTATATATTCAGCTATTAAATTATATTTCTTCATTATTCTTAATACCTTCTTTCCATTCATAACTACACCATATTTTTGGAGTAGGCCATCAACAATCCTACGATATCC
>JAEEYW010000004.1 GCA_016288305.1 Caryophanales bacterium
ATATAATCTGCCTAAACTCAATCGCGAATTTTCTATTCATTTTTATAAAAATGAATAGAAAATATTATATAGTAAATGATGAATAATTCAAAATTTTCAAATCCGTTTCATTTACTAATCAGTATTATACGTGATATAATGTATTTATATATGGAGGTGTTTTATGGAATATTTGCAAGTTTTTGATGAAAACAAAAAAATGTTAAATGAAAAAGTGGATAGGGAATTAAAATTAGAATTACCTGAAAATAGGTTTTTTATGATTATTTTGCTCTTTATTCAAAATGAAAAAGGTGAACTATTAGTTCAAAAAACATCTATTAATAGACATAATGAATTGGCTTTTACAGGTGGTCATGTTACTTTTGGCGATGATGGACTAAAAACTGTTATTAAAGAAGCTAAGGAAGAATTAAGTATTGATTTATTACCTGATGATGTGAAACTTATAGATACTTTATGTATGAAAAAAGCATATGTAGAATTATATTATACAGATAAGAAAATTAATATTGATGAATTAAAACTGCAAGAGGAAGAGGTAGAATACGTTAAGTGGTATGCAATTGATCAAATAGATAAATTTATTGAAGAAGATAACTTTAGAAAGGGTAATATTGAGCCATATAGAGTATTAAAAAAATATTTAAATAGATAATTAGACTAGAGAAATCTAGTTTTTTATATATTATTATTTTATATATATGATATAATGAAATAGGTGATAGTATGATAAATACAATTGAAGTAATTATTCGTAGTGGTATATTTGATAGTATACATTTAATTATTTCATATCCTAGAGAATCATGTTATATGAATAATAAAATATATACTTTAAATGATAAATTTTTAGATGAATTAGTAAGAACTATTAGATTATGGGACAATGAGTATGGATATGATCAAATGATTGATAGTGAAGAATTTAAAGTTATTGTAACTACAAATGAAAAAGAAGAAATATTTCATGGAAAAGGTATATTCCCTTCAAACTATCAAGGTTTTAAAAGACTGTTAGGTGAAATACATGATTGATTTATATGATAAAAAACTAAATTGCACAGAAACACTTAGGGATAAATGGCCAGTACTTATAGATACTTTTGTTGATTTTTATGGTGAAGATAGAAGAAAAGAAATAGAAGAAAAATTCAGTAAAGCATTGCCTATAGCGTATTTAAGTATTAAAGATAAAAAAAGTTATTTGTCTAAGATAGATGCGGAAATATCAAGTAATATGTTTAATGCAATGTTAAAAAATGAAGTATCTAATTTCACATATAAGGACCTACTAGGAACCTGCACATTAAAGAACCCAAAGCATTCAATTATAGATCGTTTTGACACGTTTTATAATTTACATTGCTTAGGCGCTGAAGGAAGAAAGACTCTTTATAAGAAAGAGGGCTTGGAAAATATACAAATATACATTCCAGCATTTACGGCATCTGAATATGATGAAATGGTTGAAACACGAGAATTGCCATCTAAGTATGAAAAAGCTAATACAGTATTAAGAAACTATTTATTAGATTGCAGTGACATTTCAAAAGCTGATGATACATATAAAAGAGCTTTCAAACTCATATCATCATTTATTTCCAAAATAGACCCTAATATAACTTTGGACAATTTTGATAGTTATGTACAAAATAATGAAATAAAAACATTAATTAAATATACACAAATATTTCCAGCATTATTAACTGAATATAATGAAATAATGAAAAAATATAAAACAATTCAAGAAGAAGTAGACTTAGCGGCTGTTAATGAAGAAAAATATCAAACTGAATATTATTATAAACTAATTGAGTCTAATCGAGATCTATTAAAAGAAGAGGATTTAAAATTATTTGATTCTGTTAAAGGTGAGTTGAAAACACACAAATTAAATAAAAATATTACTAGTGTTTTTGGTTCAGGTCTTGATAGTTCAGCAGGTATTTTATCTTTTTCAGAAGAAAATAACGAAAAACTGGCTGATAGTGACGCTTCATCGTGGGTAAAGGAAAGTATCACAAATGAAAGAATATCTTATTTTAAGGCTAGAGGAATTGACTTAGGTGATAAGTATGAAGATTATGTAAATAGTCCTGAAGCAAAAACTGTTTGGCCATCAAATGAAAGAATATCTAATTTTCAAAGTATGAAGGATCGTCTTAAAAGTGAAAGCAATGATGCCTTTTATAGTAGTTTGCCATCTTATATTGAAACTAAAAAAGAGGTTGATGCTTTAAATCTTTTAGGTCCAACATCAGGATATGAGACTAGAATATTTAAAGATGCGATTGGTCCAACTTATGTGTGCCCTAATATTGTTAAAAAAGATAATGGTTATGAGCTGTTTTCAACTGTTGTAATCAATTCTGGCCTTAATGTGGAAGATGGTGTGGTTGATCATCATATTATTCATGAATTTAATCATCTGTTTGAATTACATCTTAATAAAGTTGATGATAGTGCATGTGATATACTATGTGGTTGGGATGATTTACACTTAAAAATGCAGCGTTGTGAGAATGATGAAAATGAAGAAAATACGCGTTCTCATGAATTGTTCAACGAAGTTATTAATGAAATAATAACTCAGGAAATATATACTAAAATGTTAGAAAAAGATAGACATGTATTTGATACAAAAGAATATGCTAAAGCAAGACGTCTTACAAGTTATGATAACTATATTTTCTTGGTAAAAGATTTCTATAAAGAGTTTAAAGATGATATTATAGCAAGTAGAAGTGACGGACGCATTGATATCATATTTGATAAAGTTGGCAAAGAAAATTTTGAGGATTTGAACCAATTGATCAAGGCGTGTGGTCAAAATTTTAGTGGTTTTAAATATCTCCATTTAATTAATGACTTACGAAATAAAAAAGAAACAGAAAATACTAAGAAGTTTAATGATTTGATACAAAAAAGAGATGCTATACTTGAGAAGATGCAACGTTATAGTTTGGAGCATAGCATAGATAATAGTAAAATTAGTAAATAAAGACCTCATTTGGTCTTTTTTATGTAGTACAATTGAAGTATAGTATTAATTTAAAAAAGAAACTTGCATTTCTTTTTTTTCTTTGGTATAATGTTGCAGTTTACGTTAAAAAGGAAGGGTAAATTATATGAAAAAAACAAAAATAGTAACAAGTATTGGACCTGCTTCTTCTTCTGTCGAAGTATTTACAAAAATGGTAGAAGCTGGAGCTAATGTAGCTAGAATTAATTTTTCTCATGCTACAATTGAAGAAAGAGAAACTGTTGTTAACACAGTTAAAACTGTTAGAAAGAATTTAAATACACATATTGGTATATTGTATGATACTAAAGGACCTGAATTTAGAAATGGTGAAGTTATACCTGAAGGTATTGAATTAGTGCCTGGTAATACAATTAAAATTGTTAAAGAAAATGTTGTTGGTGATAATGAAAGATTTTCATTAAATCATCCTAATGCTATCGATGCTTTAGAAATTGGTAATACTATATTATTAGAAAATGGTTTAATGGAAATTGAAGTTGTTGAAAAATATGCTGACTATTTAGTATGTAAAGTTATAAATGGTGGTAGATTATTTTCAAGAAAGAGTTTATCAGCTCCTGGCGTTAATTTAAATATACCTTTTATATCTGATGTAGATAGAGAAGATATTATTTATGCATGTAGACATGAAGGTGATTATTTGGCTGCTAGTTTCGTACAATCACCAGAAGATGTTTTAGCTATAAGAGAAATATTGAAATATGAAAATAGAGAAGATATGAAAATTATTTCTAAAATTGAATCTCAAATGGGTATGAATAACTTAGAAGAAATAGTTAAAGTTTCTGATGGATGTATGGTAGCTAGAGGAGATTTAGGCGTTGAAGTGCCTATGTCTGATTTGCCTATTTGTCAAAAGAGAATAGTTAAGTTATGTAGACAATATAAGAAGATGTGTATTGTAGCAACTGAAATGTTAGAATCAATGAAACATAATCCACGTCCAACAAGAGCTGAAGTTACTGATGTTGCTAACGCTGTATATAATGGAACAGATGCTGTTATGTTATCTGGTGAAACAACAACTGGTGAATATGTTGTTGAGACAGTAAAAGCTATGGCTGGTATATGTGAACATATTGAGGAATCTATTGATTATCAAAATATATTTGCTGATAAGAAAGTTGAAAATGCTAAAGATGCTATTGTTAAGTCAGTAGCTACTGCTGCTAATAGTTTAGATGCTAAATTAATAGTTGTACCAACTATATCAGGTACTTCTGCACAACTTATTTCTAATTTGGAACCAAAATGTCCTATTTTAGCTTTGGTTGGTAGTGAAGAAGTTGCTAATAAGTTAACGGTAAATTATGGCGTTTATTCTAAAGTTGTTGGTGTTAAATCAGATTTAGATGAACTTATGAATTTATGTATCACTGAGGCTAAAAAATTTATGAAACTTGATAAAGGTGATAATATTGTTATTACAGGCGGACTAGTAGCTGGTAAAATAGGCTTCACAAATTTAATGAAGATTGAAACAATAGATTAGTTTTATAACTAATCTTTTTTATTACAGAATATTAGGTTGACAATCTTATATAAATAAGTATAATATTTTAACGGGTGAGGTTTAACGTTTATGATGAAAAAAGGATATTTATATGATTTCTTAAAAGATAGCAATTTGATTGATTCTGTAATTGAACATTTTGTTGTGCGTTCTATTATTTCTGGCAAAATTGAGTTTGGCCCTGATAAAGATGAGATAGGAGAGTACGGATATACATATCAAGTAAAAAAAGAATACTTTTATGATGAAAAATTAGTTTTTGAAGAAAATGATGGCATAAAAAGGGTTTCATCAATAAAACCAAAACTTGATTCTATTATTTCTGATACTAAGCCCCGTAATGAAGATATAAGAAAATTATTGCATGCATGCAATGAACTTTTTGACCTTATTATGTCTGGTTTTAATATTGATATTAATACGTTTGAAAATTACGTTGATATTCAAGAAGAGATAGCCGAAGCTATTATCGTGGATTCGAACATTTGCAAACTAATGGATGAACTTAAAGGACATAGACATGCGATGATGGAAGAACTCAAGAAAATGAATTTCGAAATAAAGAAATTAGAACAAGAGCAAAAGGAAAACTTACATGCTATGGATGATTTAATACAAAAGAAAAAGGATAGTTGTAAGCAAGGAAATAGAAAAAAATTGAGTATAATATAATTAAACTCCGTATTACAAATTGAGGTGAACATATGGAATATATGATGAAAGATAAATATAAAACTAGTCGCTTATATGTGGCTAATCTAGGTATCATTAATGATAGTTCTGTTGGCGTTCCTAATTTTAAAGGTAAAAATTTAAAGTATTTATTTGAAAGATTAGAAACTAATAGAGGCGTTAAATATGTTGAATTATTTAAAGGGTATACAATATATGAGAATAATGGAATGGGCTTTTATCATGATCTACCATATTTAGAAAATATAACTCCTTTAAAGGAAGTTATGCCTTATATTAATAATACTGTTGAGTTAAAAGATTTATTATTGATTATGAAGGCTGTAAATGCTAAAGATACATCACATAATATGATCTATATAGATTTTGATGGTGTTATATTGGATACAGAGGAAGAGTTATTCCGTGAATGGCGTAAGAATCCTAATAGACATCTATTACCTGAGAAAACTAAAATTGATTATATAGCTAATGCTGACTGGGATAGTATTTTGCATAATTCTAAGCCTCTTAATAATTCTTTACATTATCTAAGTGAAATGGATGATAAATCAGTTATTTTAACTAAAATACATTCCTTGGCTGAAGGAACGGCTAAAATTAATTGGATTAAAGAAAATGGTATTAAACAAAATGTTACTTTGGTACCTTATAATGTTAAAAAATCAGATGTTGTTGATGCTAAAGGTAATATATTAATAGATGATTGCATAAAAAACCTTGACGAATGGGAAGAAAAAGGTGGCACAGGTATTTTATTTGATGCTAATGATGATAATTATGATAGCTGGAATAAACCTAATATCAAACCATATCGAAGAGTATTAACTTTATCGAATATTAAAAAATAATGTATAGATTTCTTGATTTGTCAAGAAATCTTTTTTGTGTTATAGTTAGGGTGGTAAGTATTTTAGTATGAGGAGGGTATGAATGCTAAAAAAATTTATTATGGCTTTATGTTTAATTACATTATGTGTTGGTTGTTCTAATGATACCATTAAATTAAGTGATGGTACGAAGGTTGCTATTAAATATAGTGAAACGGCAAAAATGCAATATGATAATTTTGACAACGGTTTGATTAAATTAAAAATTCCTAAAGGATGGAAAGTAGAAGTGGCTCCGGCTGATTACATTCATTATAATTTTAAGGTATACAATCCTACTAATCCTAATTATATGTTTTCCTTTGGTATGAAATTAGAAGGATACATGAAATCAGAAAAAGCTAGGAATTGGCAAATTAAATATTATCCTAGTCAAATATTTGCTAAATTACCATACATTGATCCACAAACAACAGAACAATTTTATAAAGTATGGAATGATGCTATAGATTATTCTAATCAATATGAAGTTAAATACAAGTATTTTGAACATATCAATAATTTTGAAGTTATTGAATCTTTAGGTACTAGTGCTTTAGGTGGCAGTATTTTAAGAGCGCATTTTACAAATGATGATGGTGAGTTGAATCAAGGTATTTTTATGGCAGATGTTAAAAGTGTAGGAACATATAATGTTTCTGAAAATATTTGGAATATTTTTGGACCTACCGTTGATGTTTCGCCGCTTGTTATATATAACATTATATATATGAGTGCTCCAGATGCTGATTTTATTAATTGGCAGCCTATCTTAGAAAATTGTTTAAGTACTTTAGAATTTAGTGATACCTTTGTTTCTGGATTTAATAATGAAGAAAAAGCTATTATGTCTAATTTTAAAGCTAACCAAAGAGTTTACAATGAAACATCTGATATGATTATGTCATCTTGGGAAAACAGAAATAATAGTTATGATATTATGAGTCAAAAGCAAAGTGATGCTACATTAGGTTACGAAAGAGTTTATGATACAGAGACTAATGAGGTATATAAAGCATATAATGGTTTTACAGATGATTATAAAGGTGATAGATATAAACCTATAACTGATGATATGTATACTAGTACTATATCAGGCTATATTGAAAAATAATAAATTAGGAGGCAACTTATGAAATTAAATGATGTTATATTTATAGATAATTTACCAAAGTTGGATTTACATGGTACAGATAGTGATACCGCTAGAGTTATGATTAATGATTTTATAAAAGATAATATAACCATGAAAAATGAGATTATTTTGATTATTCATGGTATAGGTAGTGGTATTATTAAAAAAGCAACGCAAGAAACATTAAAAAGAAATAAAAATGTTATTGACTTTAAAATTTATAATTTCAATGCTGGTTGTACTATTGCACAAATAAGAATATAGAATTATTTTCTATATTTTTTTAATAAATTAAATTTTTTTGAAACAAAGTTTAAAAAAGATTTGACAAATACAAAAAACGTGTTATAATACTACGCAACAGCTGAAGTTACTGCCTGAAAAAATGGAAAATTTGACAAAAGTCAGTTGTTGTGCTATTATATGCAGCGTACTTATTCAAAAGGGGGAAGATTTATGTACGAAGAAAGAAAAAACAAAGTTTCATTAAGAAACGCTATATTAGTAGTTTTATTAATTACTTTATTCGTTTTCATATTAGTGTGGTTATTCCCAACTAAGAGATATTTGGATAACAATACTAGCTATGAAACTTATTCTAACTATTTAGATAGTTTAGAAAATGCGGCAAAAGATTATTTTACATCAGATAGAATGCCTTCAAAAATCGGTGATTCTGTCAAATTAACTTTAGGCGAAATGCTTGAAAAGAAATTAGTATTAAACATCGGTGGTAATGCTAAATGTGATTTAAAAGAATCATATGTTGAAATAACTAGAATGAATAATGAATATCAATTAAAAGTTGTTTTAAACTGTGAAAACTATAAAAATCACAAAATGGTTACTATTGGTTGCAACGGTAGTTGTGCTGTAGAAAAAGCTAACAATAGTAAAAATACTAACAATAACGCTAATAATAAACCACAACAAGAAACTAAACCAGAAGAGACTAAACCACAACCACAAGCTGCTGTTAAATATACAGTAACATTTAATAGTAATGGTGGTAGTGCTGTAAGTGCTCAAACAATCACAAGTGGTCAAAAGGCTTCTAAACCTGCTGATCCAACAAGAACTGGTTACACTTTTGCAGGATGGACATTAAATGGCAAAGCTTATGATTTCAATACTGCTGTAACTGGTGATATTACATTAGTTGCTAACTGGAATATTAACAAATATACAGTAAGATTTGATGCTAATGGTGGTAGTGCTGTAAGTACTCAAACAGTTAATTACGGTGCTAAAGCTACAAAACCTGCTGATCCAACAAAAGCTGGATATACATTTGCAGGATGGACATTAAATGGTAAAGCTTATGATTTTAATACAGTTGTAACTGGTAACATTAAACTAGTTGCTAACTGGACAATTAACAAATATACAGTAACATTTAATAGTAATGGTGGTAGTGCTGTAAGTACTCAAACAGTTAATTATGGTGCTAAAGCTTCTAAACCTGCTGATCCAACAAGATCTGGATACACATTCACAGGATGGACATTAAATGGTAAAGCTTATGATTTTAATACAGTTGTAACTGGTAACATTACATTAACAGCTAACTGGAATGAATATTACGATGAATATAAAGAATATTTATATACTAAAGAAATAACTGCTACAAGAACAGTAAATGAATGGTCTGATTGGAAACCTGCTTATTATACTGAAAAAGGTGGAATCTCTGTTTATACTTATGTAGATAAGTATTCTACAACTAAAGAATACAGAAATATCGATTATGGTTGGTTAACTGAAGAAGTTTGTGACAATGAAGAAATAAGAGAAGCAATTGATTATGTAAGTAAAACATCTACTTACAAAGAAGAAATTGTAACTTCTCCTGCTAAAGTTAGAACTTCAACAAGTACTGACTGGATACCTGCTGGTACTACATCATCATCAACTCCATTAGAAAGTGATAGTACAACTCAATATAGTTTAATAAAAGTTGATTTTTCTAAGCCATGTGCTAAATGTGCATACGAGCACACATATAATTACAATGTTTCTAAGGCTAAAATAAATATAAATAAAGAATACTACTGTGAAGATGGTGAACTTGATGGTACAGTATGTAAGAAATTAGTTACATCTGGTTCTAAAGATGGTGTTTGTCCAACAGGATATACTGATACAGGTAGCGGATGTGTTAAATATGGTAATGTAACAAGAAATATTTGTAGAACTGTAAGTGACAGAACTTCTTATATTAAATTCGAATATAGAGAATTAGTACCAGTTGAAAAAGAAACTACATATACAGATAAAAGATATAGTATTTCTAAAAATAATAATTACTTGATTAGTCAAGGATATACTAACACAGGAAATTATAGAACTTGTGTAACAAGAGGTACTGTAACATCATGTAATTAAGGATTGAATTTCAATCCTTTTTTGTTTGACAAATAGTATTGCCTGTGTTAAGATATTTATAGAATAGCAGAGGTGTCGATGGATGAAGGATAGCTACATATTTGAGTACACTAATGAGAATGAATTTAAGAAGTATGAAAGATCATTAAAGAAATATAATATGCTTGCATATAAAAAATTATATTTTTCTTATTATCCTTCTTTAAAGGAAGGTAATTTCTTAGGTAACTTAGTTGAGGAAAATGAAAAAAGCAATTCTAAAGTATTTGAATTGAAACTTCCAACTGATATTATGTTTTCTAAGGTACATGGTGATGTTATACTACATTATGTTGTATATGAAGACAAAAAGATTGTTTTATTAGACAAGATAACACCTGAAGGCATCTTAGGTGAAGGCCACCAAACAGAATTAACTACATATAAAGGTGTTATGGTATCTAAACAAAATTATGAAAAAGATATGTTTAAGATAAATTTATTAAATATGTTACAAAAATAGCTTTGATGCTATTTTTTTGATTGATTTGACAAATAATTACTTTATGATATAATACCTAAGTCAATAAAAAAGGGGGATAAAATGATAAAGTTACGTAAATTAAATAAGGATATTGTTTTTGCTTTGATGGCTGGTACTACTGTGGCATTTTCTTCGTTAGGTGGCACTATTAAACATTATCATGATCAAAAACAAATAAATAAAATCGAAGAAGAAATATTAGAAAGCCATAAGCGTGATATTAGAAAACAAAGTTATTTAGAATTAAAAAAAGCTATAGTTTATCAAGATGCTATAGCTAAAGATGATATCACAGGTATTGTAATTAAATTATCTAAATAAAAAAATCAATTTTAAGTTGATTTTTTTTCTTTTTAATATTTAACCATATCACTTTTAATTGTCTTTTATGATGCTTTGTGGTGGAATTATACCTTTAACCGATGTTAATGGATATATTATTGTATGCGGTCCAACAATTGTTCCTGGATTTAAAACTGTATTACATCCGACTTCAACATAGTCTCCTAAAAAAGCACCAACTTTACGCATACTGGTTTCTAATAATAAATTATGATCTTTAATTATAATATCTTTTTGATCAATTCTTAGATTTGACGTTATGCTTCCTGCTCCCATATGCGTATGATATCCTAGTATTGAATCGCCTATGTAACTAAAGTGTGGTATTTGAGAGTAATCATATATTATGGCATTTTTTATCTCACATGAATTGCCAAAAATACAATTTTTGCCAATAATGGCTGATCCTCTAATATATGCTGATGGCCTTATTTCGGCACCTTCATCAATAATGCATGGTCCAATTATTGTCGCACTTTTATCTATTTTAGCGGTTTTGTGTATCCAAATATCATCACTTTTATGAATATACTCATTATTTAGTGTTTTCCCTAAAGTAATAATATATTCTTTGATATGAGGTAACACCATATATGGATATTCAAATTGTTTTATTAATTCATAAGCAATTGAATTGTTTGTTAAAAATAATTCTTCGTTTTTCATATATCTCACCAGTACAATTATATATAAAAATATAATAAAAAGCAACTTTGTTCAAGTTGCTCTATATATTATAAAGATTGGTGCGAGTGAAGGGACTTGAACCCCCATGCCGTAAGGCGCTAGATCCTAAGTCTAGTGCGTCTGCCAATTTCGCCACACTCGCATAAGTGGTGGACCCTGTAGGACTCGAACCTACGACCGCCCGGTTATGAGCCGGATGCTCTAACCAACTGAGCTAAGGGTCCAACTTGTAATTAACAATTACTCAAATATAATAACATATTTGTATATTTTATGCAATAGTTTTTATAAAAATTTAAAAAAATACTAAAATAAGGCTAAAAATGAATAAAATTTAGAAATTTTTATATTAAAAAAACGTTGAAAAATAAAGGAATTTTGATAAAAATGATAATTTTTTTGTTTTTTTTGCAATTTTGATTTGACAAATATAAAAATTGTGTTATAATATATCGCAACAACTGAGAAAACTATGCAAAAACATGGCTAGTTGACAAAAAATAATAAGTGTGTTATTATATGACACGATTCATTAAAGGGGGAAGAAAAAATGGAAGAAATTAATGAAAAAGGAAGCATTACTAATAATGCTGAAGAAACTGTAGAAACTACTACAGTAGATGCAGAAGTTATTTCTGCTGAAAAAGCAGTTGATAAGAAAGCTGAAAAAGCTGCTAAGAAAACTGCTAAAGCTTTAGAAAGATCTAAAGCAAAAGAAGAAAGAGCTTTAAACAAAGCTGCTAAAAAACAAGAAGCTAATGCTAAAAAAGCTGAAAAAGCTGAAGCTAAAGCTGATTGGTACAAAATGTCAGATGAAGAAAGAGCTCAAGTTAAGAGTGAGAAAAGAGCCGAAAAAGCTGCTGCAAAAGTTTCTAAGAAAGAAGCTAATGCTGCTAAGAAAGCTGAAAAAGCTGAAGCTAAAGCTAATTGGTACAAATTAACTGAAGCTGAAAGAGTTGAACTTAAAAATGAAAAGAAAGCTGAAAAGAAAACTGCAAGACAAGAAAAAGTTCATTTAGTTTTAACTAATATATCTGACAAAGCTGTTAAAGCTAAAGTTACTATTACAAACAGTAAATTTGCTAAATTCACTCACAAACACAAGAGAATAACTGTTGGTGCAGGTATTATCGTACTTTGTGGTGGTATGTTCTTAGCTGGTAAGAAATTAGGCGCTATTGATAGCCAAGCTAGTTTATCTGATGTATTTGGTTTAAGAGGCTGTGGTAAGAGAGTAGAAGCTACTGTTACTCCAACTCCAAGTGTTACTCCAACTTTTGCTCCAACTGCAACTCCAACTGCTACACCAACTGTAGCACCTACTGCTACTCCAACACCAGTTGTATTACCTCAATCAATCGTTGAATCTAATGCTGCTGCTGATAGCGTATATAGCAAATTAGAAGAACGTGAAATGTTATTTGGTATGACTTCTGAAGAAGTTAGAAAAGCTGTTGCTTTTATCAGATCAAATGAAATTGGTGAAGATTTTGATACTTTAAATATATCACAAGATGAATCTATTGATTTATTCTGTAAATTAGGTGGTAATATTGTCACTAATAATATCTTAATTGATATGGATATGAATAATCAAATTGATTTAGCTATCTTATTTGCAAACGAAGATGATAAAGCTCTTGCTACTAAGTTCTATGCTTTAAAAGAAGAAATAATTAAAGGTAGACTTGCTGGTAAAGACGGAGATAAAGATTGGGTTAACAAATTAATGAAGAAAGTTATCTCATTCTATACAAAAGATTTATCTAGTACAACTGTTTCTCCATACGCTGTAGCTGTATTAGAAAAAATGGGATGGGAAGATTTAAAGACTTCATATTTAAACTTGTCAGAGTGTCAATTATTATTAACTAAAGATAACAAATTAATGTATAATTTAGTTGATGAAATGTGTATTTCAGGAAATAGACATAACGTTATTTTCGAAGAAAAAGCAAAACAAAAAACATTAAGATAATTATTTAAAAAGAGAATTTCGATTCTCTTTTTTTATTGTATATGATATAATTAAATAGGTGATATTTATGAAACTATACAATACATTAAATAAGAAAATTGAGGATTTTAAGCCTCATGGTGATGTTGTAACAATGTATACATGTGGCCCTACAGTATATCATTATGCCCATATTGGTAATTTAAGATCATATATTTTTGAAGATATTTTAGAAAAAGGTTTAAAATATGTGGGTTATAATGTAAAAAGATGTATGAATATAACTGATGTTGGTCACTTAACTAGCGATGCTGATACAGGCGAAGATAAAATGGAAAAAGGAGCTTTAAGAGAGAATAAGACAGTTTATGAAATAGCTGATTTTTATACAAACGCTTTTTTTGAAGATTTAAACAAATTAAATATTAAAAGACCTGAAATAGTAAAAAAAGCTAGTGAACAAATTGATATGTATATTGAAATGATATCTAGATTATTAGATAAAGGATATGCATATATTGCTAATGATAATGTTTATTTTGATATTTCTAAAGCTAACGATTATTTTAAATTGTCTGGAAGAAATATGGATGATCAAATTTTAGCTGTACGTGATTCAGTAGATATCGATAAAAATAAAAAGAATCCTTATGATTTCGTATTGTGGTTTACTTCTAGTAAATTTACTAATCATGCTATGAAATGGGATAGCCCTTGGGGTGTAGGTTATCCTGGATGGCATATTGAATGTTCTGGCATATCCATTAAATATTTAGGTGAATATCTTGATATACACTGCGGTGGAGTTGATAATATATTTCCTCATCACACTAATGAAATTGCACAATCTGAGGCTTATTTAGGGCATAAATGGTGTAGTTATTGGCTACATGGTGAACATTTAAATGATGCTTCTGGTAAAATGAGTAAAAGTAATGGTGAATTCTTAACTGTTTCTTTATTAGAAAGCAAGGGATATAATCCTTTAGCGTATCGTTTATTCTGCTTACAATCACATTATCGTAATCAATTAGTATTTAGTTATGAAGCTTTAGATAGTACATCAAGTATATATAATAAAATTATTAATAAAATTAATGCTATTAAAGCTAGTACAGATAATCAAGTATCTTATTCTCGTTTAGATACAGCAGTTTATGATGCTTATATCGACAAATTTAAAAAAGCTATTGAAAATGATTTAAATACATCTTTAATGTTAACATGCTTATATGATGTTTTAAAAGCTAATATTGATAACTATACTAAGTTAGAAATTATTAAATCATATGATACTGTTTTATCATTAGATTTATTAAGTGATAAAGGAAATGTTATTGATTTAGAATTAAAACAATATATTGAAAGTAAAATAGAAGAAAGAAAACAAGCTAAAATGAATAAAGATTTCGCTTTGGCTGATAGTATTAGAGATGAATTATTAACTAAGGGTGTTGTTATTAAAGATACTAGAGAAGGTACAACATATGAGGTGAATAAATAATGTTATTATTAGGATTAATAATTGTTTTACTGGCTCAGGCTAATATTACAATCAATTATAATAAGTATAAAAAAATCAGTGTACACAATAAAATAACTGGTAGTGAAGTTGCGCGAATGATTTTAAGTGCTAATGGTTTAGATAATATTTATGTTGTTGAGACACAAGGCGATTTAACTGATCATTATGATCCTAAGCGTAAGGTTATTAGATTATCTTATGATATATATCATGGTGAGAGTATAGCAGCATTATCTGTCGCTGCTCATGAATGTGGGCATGCTATACAAGATAAGGAAAACTATTCTTTTTTCCGTATGCGTTCTATGTTAGTTCCTATAGTTAATTTAATATCATATTTAGGTTATGTTGGTTTAATTATTGCTTTATTTGTAAGTGTCGTTGGATATATTAAGATAAGTATTGGTATTTTATTTGCAACGATTGTTTTTCAACTTGTAACATTGCCTGTTGAATTTGATGCTTCTAAAAGAGGTAAAGAACAGTTAAAAATATTAAATTTAATAGATGATGATGAGGCAGAAGGATGTCGTAAAATGTTATTTGCAGCTGCTTTAACTTATGTTGCTGGTTTATTATCTAACCTATTACAACTATTAAGATTAATTATGATATTAGGGTATAATAGACGTGATTGACGGTGTTGTAATTGTAAATAAGCCTAAAGGTATGACTAGTCGAGATGTAGTTAATAAAGTGTCTAAGATTTTACATACAAAGAAAATTGGTCATACAGGGACATTAGATCCTATTGCTTCTGGTGTTCTAGCGTTAACCGTAGGTAAAGCGACTAAGTTAAGTGAAGTTATTACAAGTGAAGAAAAAGAATATGTTGCTACCGCTATTTTGGGTTTAGAAACAGATACTTTAGATACTGAGGGAACTATAATTAAAGATGAGGATACCTATTTTAATAAAGAAGATATTTTAAATGTTTTAAATTCTTTTAAGACAACATATCTACAGGAAGTACCAATATATTCAGCTGTTAAAATAAACGGTATGAAATTATATGATTATGCAAGAAAAGGTATAGATGTTAATCTTCCTAAACGTGAAGTTTGTATTAAAGAGATTTCTTTAATTGATATTAAATATGAAAATAATAAAACAATTATTAAGTTTTCATGTTTAGTAAGTAAAGGTACTTATATAAGAAGCTTAATTAGGGATATAGCTTCAAAACTAAATACTGTTGGTATTATGTGTGATTTAGAAAGAACTAAACAAGGAACATATGATATTAAAAATGCATGTACTTTAGCTAATATTGAAAAAGGTAATTTTAAGTATTTATCATTAGAAGAAGTTTTGAAAGATTACTATACTATCGATATGGATAGCTCTTTAGAATTCAAAGTTAAAAATGGATGTGTTTTAGATAATGCATATAATAAAGATTATGTTTTATTTCGAAGCAACAATATTTTGGCTTTATATAAAAATGATGAAAATAAATTAAAACCTTTTAAAATGTTCTTATAGTACTTGCATAAAAAATAAAAATAGTGTATATTATTAATGTACTTATTTCTAAGAAAAGAAATTCTCCAATTTTTTTCTTGGATATGAGCGAATTATTATGAAAGGAGAAAACACAATGGCTTTAACTAAAGAAAGAAAGTTAGAATTAGTTAAAAAATTCGGTAAGAATGAAACAGATACAGGTTCTATTGAAGTTCAAATCGCATTTTTAACTGATGAAATAAACACTTTAACTGAACATTTAAAAGAACACACTCATGATTTTCATTCAAGACGTGGTTTACTTAAAAAAGTAGGTAAAAGAAGAAGTTTATTAAATTACTTATTAAAAAACGATGTTACAAGATATCGTAAAGTAATTAAAGATTTAGATTTAAGAAAGTAGGCACTTATTTTAAGTGTCTTTTATTTTAGGAGGTAATGTATGAAAAAAGTATTTGAATTAGATTTTAGAGGAAGAAAATTAGTTGTTGAACATGGTGAATTAGCTAAACAAGCACATGGCGCAGTATTGGTAAGATATGGTGATACAGTTATATTATCTACTGCTGTTGTATCTAAAACAGCTAATATTTTATCTGATTTCTTCCCATTGATGGTTTTATACCAAGAAAAGTTATATTCTGTAGGTAAAATACCTGGTGGTTTCATAAAAAGAGAAGGTCGCCCTACAGATGCTGCTACACTAGCTGCACGTATGATAGATAGACCAATGAGACCAATGTTCCCAGAAGATTTTAGAAATGAAGTTCAAGTTGTTAATACTGTATTATCAGTAGATAATGATAATTCACCTGAATTAGCTGCTATGTTTGGTTCATCACTTTCTGTATGTATTTCAAAAATTCCATTTGACGGACCTATCGCTGGCGTTAAAGTAGGTAGAGTTGATGGTAAATTTATTATCAATCCAACTCCTGCTGAATTAGAATTATCCGATATTGATTTAACAGTTGCTGGTACAAAAGAAGCTATTAATATGGTTGAGGCTGGTTCTAAAGAAGTATCTGAAGATGATATGTTAGAAGCTTTAATGTTTGGACATGAAGCTGTTAAAGAATTGTGTGCGTTCCAAGAAAAAATTATTGAAGAAATTGGCGGAGAAAAGATGGAATATGAACATCTTGAAATAACTACTGAATTAAAAGAAGAAGTTTCTAAAATGGCTTCTAGTAAGTTAGATAAAGCTTTACGTATTAAAGAAAAATTAGAAAAATATGCTGCTATTGATGCTGTTAAAGAGGAAGTTGTGGCTAAATATGAAGAAGATAATAAAGATTTAGATAAAGAAGAATTAAATGTATTATTAACTAAAGTTAAATTAGTTCTTGAAGAAATTGAATATGATATCTTTAGATCAATTACAGTTAATGAAAAAACTAGATCTGATGGTAGAAAAATGACAGAAATTAGACCATTATCTACAGATATCGATTTACTTCCTAGAACACATGGTTCTGCTTTATTCACACGTGGTGAGACACAAGCTTTAGCTATTACAACTTTAGGCGCATTAAATGAATACCAAGTGTTAGACGGTATTAGCTTAGAAGCTGAAAAACATTTTATGTTACATTATAATTTCCCTCAATTCTCTGTTGGTGAAACTGGTAAGTATGGTTCTCCAGGAAGAAGAGAAATTGGACATGGTGCTTTAGGTGAAAGATGTTTAAAACAAGTAATGCCTTCTGAAGAAGAATTTCCATACACTGTACGTGTTGTATCTGAAATTTTAGAAAGTAATGGTTCATCAAGTCAAGCTACTATTTGCGCAGGATGTATGTCATTAATGGCTGCAGGTGTTCCTATCAAAGCTCCAGTTGCTGGTA